>JAEWFH010000168.1 GCA_023388955.1 Pseudomonadota bacterium | reverse complement strand
TCCACCGTCGTCACCACCCGCACCCGCTTCACATGCGGGCTGCTCTGGTCGCGGTCGCTGATGGCCACCACGCCCTGGTTGGCGCTGCGGATCCCGCCCAGGCGCGAGCCGGAGTCGTTGGCGAACTGTTCGGCGGAGTCACGCGCGGCGGCGGTCGCCTCGGCGATCAGGCCCGGCTTGATGTCGTTGAGTTTGGTGTAGTCGAACTCGGGTGCGCTGCCTTCGCCGATCATCACCCCGCGGCTGACCAGCTCGCCGCTGCGGCGGACCACCTCCAGCGCCTTGGCGACGTCACTGGTGCGCAGGCTCACGGTGGTGGCGTAGCGGAACCGCTCCGGCGGCCGCGAGTCGCCGTAGGCCCAGGCCCAGCGGTCCTCCAGGCGCGGCGGCGAAACCACGATGTCGGCGGCGTCGAAGCCGGCCTGGACGAAGAAGTCGCGGATGATCGCGGTGTTGGCCTCCAGCTCGCGCTGCACGGTGGCCAGGTCGTTGCCGCCGACGCTGTGCGGCAGCGGCCAGACCACCAGGTCGGCATCGACGATGGCCTCGGCCGAGCCCTTGACCGTGACGTAGCGGTCGGCGGCGCGCAGGCGCTCCATGCCGCCGGCGGCGAACCAGCCCGCGGCGGCGAAGCCGAGTGCGAGGACCACGGCGGCGATGAGGACGGTGGCGGTGCGGATCGGAGTGGACATGGGCGGCTCCAGGTGGTGGCGGCCACAGCGTAGCGCCTGCCGCCGGGCGGCACCACCGCCCGGGTTGCCAGCCGCGGATTCTGCCCTGACCATGCGGGTAACCCATGCGGAAGGCCCGCCCATGCGCCAGGACCTCGTGTACCTGCTGCTGATCTTCGGCCTGCTGGTCGTGCCGCGCGCGCTGCAGCGGTTCAACCTGCCGGCACCGATCACCTCGATGCTGCTGGGGCTGGCGGCGATGCTGGCCTTCGGCGACCGGGTGCAGGACCCGGTGGTCGCGCTGCTGTCGACGATCGGCATCTCCTCGCTGTTCCTGTTCGCAGGCCTGGAGGTCGACACCTCGGCGCTGCGGCGCGGGGCCGGCAAGCTGCTGGTGTACCTGGTGATCCGCGCGGCGGGACTGGTGCTGGTCGGCTGGCTGGGCATGCACTGGGCGGGGCTGGGCTGGCAGGCCGCCGCCTTGCTGGCGCTGGCGCTGCTGACCCCGTCGACCGGGTTCATCCTGGACACACTGGAGCGGCTGGGGCTGGAGGAGGAAGAACGGTTCTGGGTCACCAGCAAGGCGATCACCGGCGAGCTGATGGCGCTGGCGGTGATGTTCGTGGTGCTGCAGGCGGGCGACCCCATGCAGCTGGGCATTTCCTCCTTGTGGATGGTCGCCATGGTGGTCGGGCTGCCGCTGGTGTTCATCGGCCTGGGGCGCTGGGTGGTGCCGCACGCGCCGGGCTCGGAGTTCTCGCTGCTGGTGATGGTCGGGCTGGTGGCGGCCTACATCACCTACCGGCTGGGGGTGTACTACCTGGTGGGGGCGTTCATCGCCGGCTTCGTCGCGCGCATGCTGCGCATCCGCATCCCGCGACTGGCTTCGGACACCAACATCCACGCCTTGCGCCTGTTCGCCACCTTCTTCGTGCCGTTCTACTTCTTCCATGCCGGGACCGGGATCGCACGCGATGCGCTGACCTGGGAGGCCGGGCTGCTGGGGTTGGCGATCACCGCCGGGGTGCTTCCGCTGCGGGTCGGCATGGGCTGGCTGCAGCGGCGGTGGATGTTCGGCGAGGCGCGCGGTGCAAGCCTGAACATCTCGATCGCGCTGGCGCCGACGCTGGTCTTCACCCTGGTGCTGGCGGAGATCCTGCACAGCCGGTTCCAGATCAGCGGGACGCTGTTCGGCGCGCTGATCCTGTACACCACGCTCAACACCATGCTGCCGTCACTGGTACTGCGCACGCCCTTCGACCTGGGCCCGGCAAACAACGGCCCGCCCACCCATCCGGAGGACCGGATGAACGGCGGGCGCGCCGCCGCGCCGGCGCGGCGCCCGGAAGGCTGAGGCGTCCGACTGCCACGGCGGCGGGGACTTGATTTGCCGGCGTCCGTCCCCATCCTCGGCGGCAGTTCCCGGTACCTGCCCGCCATGCCCATCTACGCCTTCGCGTGCGCCGCCTGCGGCCACGACTTCGACCGCCTGCAGAAGATGTCCGATCCCGACCCGGCCCAGTGCCCGGAATGCGGGAAGGACCAGGTCCGCCGCCAGCTCACCGCCCCGCAGTTCCGCCTGTCCGGCAGCGGCTGGTACGAGACCGACTTCAAGAAAGACGGCGAAAACAAGCGCAACCTCGCCGGCGGAGGCGACAAGCCCAAGAGCGACGCCAAGCCCGATAGCAAGCCGGAAGCCAAACCCGCCGCCGCCCCCACCCCCACCCCCACCCCGTAGGGTGCGATAGGCGGAACGCCGTATCGCACCGTTTTTCACCGACGGTGCAATACGCCCATCGCACCCCACGCGCCCGCGGCGGGTAAAATCGGCCGTTTCCGTCTTTGCCGGTGTCCCCCATGCGTACCCATTTCTGTGGCCTCGTCGACGAGGCGCTGATCGGCCAGGCCGTCACCCTGTGCGGCTGGGTCGACGTCGCCCGCGACCTGGGCGGGCTGTGCTTCGTCGACCTGCGCGACCACGAGGGCATCGTCCAGGTGGTCGCCGAGCCGTCGCAGGCCGAAGGCAACGCCGCGGTGATCGCCACCGCCGCCGACCTGGGCTACGAGGACTGCATCCGCGTCACCGGCACCGTGCGCCGCCGCGAGTCGGTCAACGACCGCATCCGCACCGGCCAGGTCGAGGTGGTGGCCGAGCGCATCGAGGTGCTCAACAAGGCCGAGCCGCTGCCGTTCCACGCCCACGAGAACCCGGGCGAGGACATCCGCCTGAAGTACCGCTACCTGGACCTGCGCAC
>JAEWFH010000155.1 GCA_023388955.1 Pseudomonadota bacterium | reverse complement strand
ACGTCGATCACCATCAGCGCCGAGTCCACCGCGGTGAGCACGCGGTAGGTGTCCTCGCCGAAGTCGGCGTGGCCGGGGGTGTCGAGCAGGTTGACGATGTGGTCCCGGTACGGGAACTGCATCACCGAGGACGTCACCGAGATGCCGCGCTCCTGCTCCAGCTTCATCCAGTCGGAGGTGGCGTGGCGCGCGGCCTTGCGGCCCTTGACCGAGCCGGCCATCTGGATCGCGCCGCCGAACAGCAGCAGCTTCTCGGTCAGCGTGGTCTTGCCCGCGTCGGGGTGGGAGATGATGGCGAAGGTGCGGCGGCGCTGCGCCTGTACGGAAACTTCGGACATGGGGGCGGAGCGCAGGGGCGCCGGGGCTGGCCAGGGGAAGCCGGCCATTATACGGGGCGGCCGGTATCGCACGGGTTTGTGACGCGCTGCGCGGTCGCGGTCTCAAGTCGCCGGCAGGCTGGCCGTCAATTGCGATGGCGGGGCATTCCCGCGGATCCATTCTTGCTGGAGGAATCCCTGTGCTGATCCTGATCTGCGGCGAAGAGCCGGCCCGTGTCGACGAACTGCGGCAGACGCTCGCGGACTTCGAGCTGGACTGGCAGGTGGAGCATGCCGCCACGCCGTCGGCCTACGTGGCGGCCGGAGCGGAAAGCGCGGTGGATGCACTGGTGTCGGTGCTGCCGGCCGACGACGCCGAGCGCCTGGCGCTTGCGGAGCTTCGCGCCGCCCATCCGGGTGCGGTGCGGATCCTGCTCCTGGAGCCCGGGCAGGGTGGCGATACGCTGCGCTTCCTGGACCGTGCCCATCGGGTGCTTCGTTGCCCCATGGACCCGATCGAGGTCATCGAGGCCCTGGAGAGCGTGACCGAGCTGCGCGAGGTCCTCGCCGATCCGGCGTTGAAGCAGGCGATCGGGCGCATCGAGTCGCTGCCTGCACCGCCGCGCCTGTACCTGGAACTGGTGCGGGTGATGCGCGACCCCGACGTGACGATGGCGACCATCGCGGAATTGCTGGGCCGCGACCCGGCGATTGCGGCCCGGGTGCTGCGGCTGTGCAACTCGGCGTACTTCTCGGCGGGGCGCGAGGTGAGCGACATCCGCGCCGCGGCCACCCGGCTGGGCTTGCAGACATTGCGCCAGGTGGTGCTGGCCAGCGAGGCGCTGGCGCACGACGAACTGGACGAGGCGGAGCGCGAGGCGATGCAGGGCCGTGCACTGCGGGTATCGCAACTCGCCGGGCGCCTGCTGGGAGGCCCAAGCGCGGAACTGGCCGCCACCGCCGGCCTGTTGGCCGAGGTCGGCCGCCTGCTTCCGGTCGCCAATGATGACGCCGGGGCGGACAGCGAAGCGGAGGGCGGGGCGGAGGTGGCCGACCAGAAGCATGCCGCCGCCGGAGCCTACCTGCTGGGCCTGTGGGGCCTTCCGGACCCCATCGTGGAGGCCGTTGCGTTCCAGTACGGCCCCCGCCACACCCGGACCGGCGGCTTCTGGGTGGCCGGCGCGGTCCACGTGGCCAGCGCACTGGTCAACGGTACCGAGGTCGATACCGAGTACCTGCGCTCGGTCGGGCAACTCGGCAAGTTGCCGCAGTGGCAGGAGCTCGCCGAGCGCAGCGCCGCCTGAGCAGGGATCCTGCCCTGGGGCAAACCCCAGGGTAGGGCTGGACCCAGTTGGCATTCCGCCCGTGTCGCCCTCTACTTGGGCGACACAGGGAAACAGGGTGGATGCCATGCAGGCCAGTCAGATCACGATTGACAACCTCACCGTGAACCCGGAGGCGCTGGACGGGCCGATCCGGGCCAGGGCGAAGGGCAACGAGTTCTTCTACGAGAACCAGAACTACGACATCCGGCTGACCGATACCGGCACCGTCCACATCAAGAACAAGTCCAGCGGCGAGGACTACCGGATCTGGGGCGACCCGCATGTGGCGATCGACGGCAAGCATGCCTTCGACTTCTACGGCGACACCACCTTCCAGCTCGAGGACGGCACCAAGGTCACCATCCAGACCAAGCCCGCCCACGACAACGCCAAGGTGACCTACGCCTCCACGGTGACCATCACCGATGGCACCACCGGGCAGACCACGCAGGTCACCGGGGTGGACCCGTTCACCCGCGGCGACCTGGCCGTCAGCCACCACGTCAGTGACGCAGCCGCGGTCGAACGGCGCGCCGACGACGGCAACGTGATCCGCGAGAACCCGTTCGGCGCCGGCTTCCTGGGCGTGGACGGCAACGGCAAGCTGGGCGTGGTGGTGGACCAGCAGTACATCAACCTCACCGACCACCGCCTCAACGGCATGGACGTGGCGCAGGGGCAGTACAAGGCCCTGTTCGGCGCGCTGCAGTCCTTCGCCAACCTGCTTTCGATGTTCCAGGGGCTGATGTCGGTGAGCTTCTCCAGCAGCCCCGACGTGGATGCGGAGGCGGGCTGGCAGCCGGCGGTCAACCTCAACCTGCCGGTCAACTTCGAGTTCACCCTCAAGGGCCCGAACGCGTTCTGAGCCGTTCGCCTGCCGCCGCCTGCCCGCCAACGGGCAGGCCGTCCATGCGGAACGGGATCGAGGCCAGCTGCATTCCCCGGTTGACCTGCACCGCGAAGTGCAGGTGCGGGCCGGTGGTGTAACCGGTATCGCCCGACAGGCCGATCCGGTCCCCCGCGCGCACCTCCCGGCCGGGCGTCACCAGCACGCCGCCTGGCTGCAGGTGTGCGTACAGCGCCATGCTGCCGTCGCGGTGGAGCACGCGGACGAAGTTGCCGCTGGCACCGCCTGCCGCTCCGCCGTCGCCGCGGTGCGAGGCATCGACCTGCATCACCAGGCCGTCGCGTGCCGCCAGTACAGGGGTGCCTTGCGGGACCGCCAGGTCCAGGGCGTAGCGGTTCTCCGCGTCCTGGTGGCTGAAGCTGCCGCCGTAGCCCTGGTCCACGCGGGCCGACCCGTCCGCCAGCGGGAACCGGTACAGCGGGTTTTCGGGTTGCGTGCCGGGTGCGCCGGGCAGGCTGCGGACCTGCAGGCGGAACCGGGGTTCGCCGGGACCGTCACCCTGTTCCACCACGCTGACGACCCGGCTTCCCCCGGCAGGCAGCGTGGCCCGGGCCGGAAGTGCCGGTCGGGCGCGGACGTTGCGCGACTCGGTGAAATCCACCAGCACCTCCGCCGGACCGGCCAGCTGGTTGTCCGCCCAGACCAGCCAGCGCCCGCCCTGGTCTTCCACCCGCAGGGTGGCGATGTGTGCCGGTGCCGCGGAGGACGTGCGGGCGGGCGTCGCGGCCCATGCGGGCTGCAGGTGCGGCGGCAGCCAGGTCGCCAGGGCCAGCATGGCCACGAGCATGCCGGCGGTGCGGCGACGCAGGGATCCGGGGCAGCGATGGTCGGGACGGGGCGGCATTGGCCCGAGTCTAGGGGCGATGCGCGTTCCCGTGGTGGGCGAGGTCGGCTGGGTGATTTAATTGCATCGCTTTATCCGCATGAAGCGATTGACAGGCTCCGGCGGTAGGGCGCAAGATGCGCCCGACCATCGAGACCGGCGGAGGGACAGGCCCTTTGAAGCCGGGGCAACCTACCGAGCGCAGCTGCGCCGGGAAGGTGCCAATTCCTGCGGCGCACCCGCGCCGGAAGATGGCCGTGGACCACGTGCTCGCGCGTGGCACGTCCGCTCGATGGCCCCACGCCAACCACGGACGCCGCCATGACCCTGTACGCCGCCAGCTTCCCCGATCCCCATCCCGCCTCTCCCGGGCCGGCCTTCTCCGCGCCCGCGCCCGCGCCGGTACGGCGTGGCGAAAGCACGCTGCGGCTGGCAATGCGCCATGCCGGCGAACGGGAGGTGGCGGTGCGCTACCAATGCCTCGGGGATCCCTCGCTGCCGGTGGTTCTGGTTGCGGGGGGGATCTCCGCGGACCGCCACCTGGCCGCCGGGTCCGGCACGCTCGGGGCCGGGTGGTGGGAGGCGCAGGTCGGCGCCGGCCGCGTGCTCGACCCGGCCCGGCATTGCCTGGTCTCGATCGACTGGGTCGGGGCCGACGGGAGCCTGGATGCGCCGATCGACCCGGCCGACCAGGCCGATGCAATCGCGGGCCTGCTCGACCACCTCGGCATCGACGGCCTGCATGCCTTCATCGGCTGCTCCTACGGGGCGATGGTTGGCCTGCAGTTCGCGGTGCTGCACGGTGCCAGGCTGCAGCGGCTGGTGGCGATCAGTGGCGTCCACCGGGCCCATCCCTGGGCCAGCGCCTGGCGCGCGCTGCAGCGGCGTGCGGTGCAACTGGGCAGCCTGCAGTGCGACGACGGCAACGGCCTTTCCCTGGCCCGGCAGATGGCGATGCTCGGCTACCGGACGCCAGCCGAGTTCGCGCGCCGGTTCGGTGCCGCGGTGGTCGTCGGCGGCCGGGTGCGGGTGGACGCCGAGGAGTACCTCGACCACTGCGGCAACCACTATGTCGACAGCACCACGCCGACCGCCTTCCTGCGCCTGTCGGAGTCCCTCGACCTGCAGCAGCTCGACCCGTGCGCGATCCGGGTTCCGGTGACCGTGGTCGCCGTCCAGGAAGACCAGCTGGTGCCGCTCGACGATGCCCTGGCGCTGGTACAGCAGCTGGGCGGCGATTGCAGTCTGCGGGTGCTGCGCTCGTTGCACGGCCACGATGCGTTCCTGGTCGAACACGAGGCGATCGCAAACGTATTGGCCGAAGCGCTCGCGGCGCCGGAGGAGGCGGCATGAGCGCCGGGCCCCGGCTTCCTTCGGCCACCACCGCCGCGGTACGCGCCGGCATCGACCGCGACCCGCAGCACGGTGCTGTGGTACCGCCGCTGGTGCTGTCGTCGAACTTCAGCTTCGCCGGGCTCGGCCAGTCGCGCCGCTACGACTACACCCGTAGCGGCAACCCCACCCGCGACCTGCTGGGTGAGGCGCTGGCCTCGCTGGAGGGCGGTGCCGGGGGGATCGTGACCGCCAGCGGCATGGCCGCGGTCACCGTGGCCCTGCACGCGCTGGCCGAACCCGGCCGGCCGGTGGTGGTGCCGCACGATGCCTACGGCGGCAGCTGGCGGCTGTTCGACGCGCTGGCGCGGCGCGGGGCCTTCGAACTGCTGGTGGTCGACTTCAACGATCCACGGGCGCTGGCTGCCGCACTGGCCCGCGCGCCTTCGCTGGTATGGATCGAGACCCCGTCCAATCCGTTGCTGCGGATCACCGACCTGCGCCACGCCATCGGTGCCGCCCACGCGGTCGGCGCGAAAGTCGCCGTCGACAACACCTTCCTGTCGCCGTTGCTGCAGCAGCCGATTGCCTTCGGCGCCGACCTGGTGGTCCACTCCACCACCAAGTACATCAATGGCCACAGCGACGTGGTCGGCGGTGCGCTGGTGGCTGCCGACCCGGCTGTGCATGAGGCGTGTTCCTGGTGGGCGAACTGCCTGGGCGTGACCGGGGCGCCGTTCGACAGCCACCTGACCTTGCGTGGACTGCGCACGCTGGGGGCACGCCTGCGCGTGCACGAGGAGAATGCATGGGCCGTCGCGGACCTGCTGCAGGGCCATCCGGCGGTCTCGGCCCTGCACTATCCGGGGCTGCCCGGCCACGGCGGGCATGCCGTCGCCGCCCGCCAGCAGCATGGGTTCGGCGGCATGCTCAGTCTCGAGCTGGCGGGCGGCCAACCGGCGGTGGCGGCGTTCCTGGACGGGCTCGGCCTGTTCACCCTGGCCGAATCGCTGGGCGGCGTGGAGAGCCTGGTCGCGCACCCGGCGACCATGACCCACGCCGCGATGTCCGCGCAGGCCCGCGCCACCGCCGGCATCGGCGAGGGCCTGCTGCGCCTGTCGGTCGGGATCGAGGATGCGCGCGACCTGCTGGCCGACCTGGAAGCGGGGCTGGAGCGCGCGCTGGATGCCGTGGCGCCGGCCCGCACAGCCGGGGCCGGGTCGTGAGCGCCGCCGCCGTGGCCGTGGGGCGGATCCGGCCGCCCGTGCCGGCACCGCTGCCTCCCGCGCGGCTGGTCCTGCTCGGGACCGGGAACGTCGGCGCCGCGGTCCTGGCGCGGCTGGACCGGCTGCACGGGCAGGAGCCGGGCCCCGCACTGGAGTTGTGCCACGCCGGCAATACCCGGCACGCGATCCGGCCCGCGCCGGGGATTGCCTTGCCACTGCAGGAAGTCGCGGCGCGGCTGGGCGTGGTCGGCGTCCGCATGGTGGTCGATGCCACCGCCAGCGGGACGGTGGCCGGCTGGCACCCGCGCTGGCTGGCCGCCGGCATCCACGTGGTGACTGCGTGCAAGCTGGGCCAGGGCGGCGGGCTCGCGCACTGGCGGGCGATCGACGAAGCGGCGCGGGCCGGTGGTGCCTGCTACGGCCACAGTGCCACCGTCGGCGCCGGGGTCCCGGTGCTGCGGGCGATCCGGCGCCTTCGCGCCGGCGGCGACCGCATCCATGCCGTGGCCGGCGTCCTGTCCGGTTCGCTGGCCTGGCTGTTCAACCACTACGACGGTCGCGACCCGTTCTCGTCCCTGGTGGAGGAGGCGCGTGCGGCGGGGCTGACCGAGCCGGATCCGCTGGAGGACCTGTCGGGCGAGGACGTGCGCCGCAAGCTGCTGATCCTGGGACGCGCGGCCGGGTTCACGCTGGAACCGGAGCAGGTGCAGGTCGAATCGCTGGCACCGCCGGCGACGGTGCCGCGGGACGGCCCGGTCGCGCAGCGCCTGGCCGCGGTGGATGGTCCGCTGCGGGCGCGCCACGCCGCGGCACGGGCCGCACAGCGGCAGCTGCGCCACGTGGCCCGGCTCGATCCGGGCGGGGCCCGCGTCGGGGTGGAAGCGCTGGAAGCGGGCGACCCGCTGTGCCAGGGCAGTGGCAGCGACAACCGGGTGGCGATCTGGTCGGACCGCTATCCGTGCCAGCCACTGGTGCTGCAGGGGCCCGGCGCAGGGGCGGAGGTCACCGCCGCGGCGATGCTGGACGACCTGCTGGAGATCGTCCGCGCCCGTCGCGGCGCGCGGGCCGGAGGCCTGCTCAGCACTCGATGACGTTCACCGCCAGCCCGCCGCGGCTGGTTTCCTTGTACTTGTCCTTCATGTCGTTGCCGGTCTCGCGCATGGTCTTGATGACCTTGTCGAGGGTGACCTTGTGGGTACCGTC
>JAEWFH010000153.1 GCA_023388955.1 Pseudomonadota bacterium | reverse complement strand
TAGATCCCGTAGTGCAGGTGCGGCGGGGTTCCGCGGGCGTTGCCGGTATCGCCCACGCCACCGAGTGGTTGCCCGGCATGGACCACGGCGCCCTCCTCAAGTCCGTCTGCCCAGTCCTCCAGGTGCGCGTAGTAGTGCCGCTCCAGGCCCGGGCCCAGGATCCAGACCTGCCGCCCGCCCAGTCCGGTTTCGCGGATCGAGCTGACGATGCCGCGGGTGCTGCTCAGTACCGGCGTACCCCGCGTCGCGAAGATGTCGACGCCCTCGTGCCGGCGCCCGCCGCTGCGGTCCGCGCCCCAGGTGTTGGCGATCGTGCTGGCGGCGACACCTTCCACCGGTACCGGGAGCGCCCGTGGTGGCTCCGCACGGGACAGTTCCCACCAGGTGCGCGGCAATTCCATGAATGGCTGTTGCCACGCCCACCAGCCCGCGGCCGCGAGCAGCGCCAGGACCAGCGTGGTGCGCAGCAGGGTGGCAAAGGTGCGGAGCGCGTGCGGCATGTCAGTCCGGGGTGCCGGCCGCCGGTGGCGCACGGGCCGGGGCGGGCGCGACCAGGTCGGCGGGGAGGGCGCGCGGCGCGGGGTTGCCGGTCTCCACCGCCCAGCGGCGCCACGACTGGAACAACTCCCGCATCGCCGGGCTGTGGTCCAGCGAGGGCGCTCCGGAAGCCGCCATGCGCGGGCGCAGCACGGTGAACCAGCGGTGCGCGCCGGGAAGGCTGGCCTGCGGCAGCGGACGACCGGACGCGTCGGTCGCCACGACGGTCAGGCTGACCGCGTTGGCCACGTTGCCCCCGATCGCGTACAGGCGGCTTGCGGAAGGTTCCGTCGCCACCACCAGGTCGCAGTGCATCGCCCGGGAGGGGCCGGATCCCAGGTCGGCCAGGGAAGCGAATTCCGCGTCGGCGCGCGCCGTGCACAGCAGGTCCCCGGGTGCGGGTACCACGTCGCCCAGGTCGTGGGCGAGGAACGGGCCGGTGCCACCGCCACGGCTTTCCAGCGCCTGTTCCACGTAATCGTGGTGCAGCCCGCTGCGACGGAACCCGGCGACGCCCGCCTCGCAGGCCAGCCAGGAGATGAAGGCGCCCGACCACGGGGTTCCCCAGCCGGTCCCGGGGATCGCGAAGTCCGCGATCGCTTGCCTGCGCAGCACGTCTTCCCCGCCCGGGACGGCGCTCCAGTAGCCGGCGATGGCGGCTGCGACCCGCGGGGAATCCTCCATCAGGCCGAGGCGGGCGGCGCGGCGGCTCGCGCGCCTGCCCACGCTGAAGTTGCGGGCCGGCGCCAGGATCCCGAACCCATTCGCCCCGCCGGCGCGGGGTACCGCCGTGGCGTCCTCCGCCGACAGGTCCAGCACCGGCAGCCCGAAGGCGGCCCACTCGGCGGCCGCCAGGTCGATCATGCGCTGGCGCGGGTCGCCGGCGACGCGCCGGCAACCGCTGTCCAGTACCTGCCAGGTGGCGACCGGTACCGGCGCGTGGCTGCCATCGGGCAGGCGCCGGTACAGCGGCTCCGGGAACATGCCCAGTTTCGCGCGCAGTGCCGGCCGTTCGTCGCCGTCCAGCAGCCGCACCCGGCGCGCCGGATCCGGGCTTCCGGCGGGACGCTCGAAGGAAGGGAGGACGGGATCGGGAGGCTCCGCCGCCCGCACGGCCGGTGGCGCAGGCAGGGCCAAGGGGAGCAGCAGTGCAGCCAAGGCAGCCGGGACGGTCTTGCGCATGCAGGCGTTCCATCGGGGGGACGCCAGTGTCCCGCCCCCGCCGTGAAAGCCCGGCAACGCGCCACGCCCGGCTAACGGAAGGCCTTCTAGGCTGGTCGCTCCCCCTACAGCACAAGGAGCCACACATGGCCATTTCCCGCCATGCCATCGCCCGCTGGGAAGGCGACCTCAAGACCGGGCAGGGCAGCCTGAGCACTCCCACCAGCGGCCTGATGGACGAGACCGGCTATGGCTTCAACTCCCGCTTCGGCGATGGCAAGGGCACCAATCCGGAGGAGCTCATCGCCGCCGCCCACGCGGGCTGCTTCACCATGTACCTGTCCAACATCCTCGCCGAAGCGGGGCATCCGCCGGCCCGGCTGGAAACCCGTGCCGAGGTTGACCTGTCCACCGAGGGCGGGCCGTCGCTGTCGCAGATCCGGCTGAAGCTGGAGGCCGAGGTGCCGGGCATCGAAGAGGCGGAGTTCCAGCGCCTGGCCACGGACGCGCGCGACAACTGCCCGGTGTCCAAGGCCCTGCAGGCGGTGCCCAAGTCGCTGGAGGCCACCCTGCGCAAGGGCTGAGCGGCTACCAGTCGATGTGCCCGCGTACCACCGGGCACACCCGGCCGCCGGACCAGACCTCGCCTTCGGCGTCGATGCGCAGGTGCAGGCGGGCATCGAAGCCGACCTCGCGCCCCTGGCTGACGGTGTAGGCGCCGCCGCGACCGGGCAGCGCGTCGTTGTGGTGCAACCACGCCGCCAGGGTCGCATTGGCGGCACCGGAGGCGGCGTCCTCGAAACGCTTGCCTGCACCGACCAGGGCCCGCACCACCAGGTCGTAGTCCTTGCCGGGCCCGGCGAACGCGAACGCGCACAGGCCCATGCTGCCGGTGTGCCCGGCCAGTGCCTCGATCGCCTCCCAGTCCGGGACCGCGGTGCGCAGGGCCTGTTCGCTGGCCACCTCGGCGACCCACCAGCGGCGGCCACCGTCCATCAACGCCGGCGGCAGCCGCCCCGGCGCAAACGGGCGCAACGGGCCAGCCAGGGTCGGCGCGTCGCGCTCACCCACCGCCACCACCCGTGCCCGCGGGGCACGCACCGCCAGGGTGCGCTCCGGACCGTCGCCGGATACCGCCAGCGGAAGCACGCCCGCCAGCCCTTCCTGCCAGACGTGGCCGTCCACCACCTCCGCCATCCCGGCCTCGAGCACGGCGTAGGCGGTGCCGACGCTCGGATGGCCTGCAAACGGCACTTCCTTCGCCGGGCTGAACATCCGCACCCGGTACCCGGCCTCCGGGTCGCTGGGCGGGAACACGAAGGTGGTTTCCGGCCGGTTGCTCCAGCGGGCGATCGCCTGCATCGCCGTGTCGTCCAGTCCTTCGCAATCGAGCACCACGGCCAGCGGATTGCCGGCACCGGGGCGGTCGGCGAAGACGTCGAACTGGAGGTAGCGGCGCTGGGGCATGGTCCGGGACGGTGCGGAGGGGCGGGCATTGTAGGCGTCCGGCATGGCGCGCACCGGCATGGATCGGGCACGATTGCTGCTTTCGCGCCCGCCCCGGGTGCGGCGCCGGCGAGCGGCCGGC
>JAEWFH010000108.1 GCA_023388955.1 Pseudomonadota bacterium | reverse complement strand
GACACGGCGCGGTGGCCTGTGCCCGTGCACTGGAGGCGGAAGCCGACGGCTTCGCCGTGGCCGCGATCGAGGAGGCCCTGGAACTGCGCGAGGCCGGCATCACCGCGCCGATCCTGCTGCTGGAGGGTTTCTTCGAGGCCGCCGAGCTGGAGCTGGTCGACCGGCACCGGCTGTGGACCGTGGTGCAGTCGGCCTGGCAGGTGGAGGCGATCGAGCGCGCCCGTCCCTCGGTCCCGCTGAAGGTCTGGGTGAAGCTGGACTCGGGCATGCACCGGCTCGGGCTGTCGCCGGAGGGATTCGTGGATGCCTGGAAGCGCCTGCGCACGCTCCCGCAGGTGGATGGCCTGGTGGCAATGACCCATTTTGCCCGCGCCGACGAGCTGGACAACGGCCGCACTGCCGAGCAGGCCGCGGTGTTCGGGCAGGTGGTGGCGAAGCTGGGCGAGCAGCCGGTGGTGAGCCTGGCGAACTCGGCGGCGATCCTGGGGGGGGCGGCGTTGGGAACACCCTCATCCGCCCCTTCGGGGCACCTTCTCCCGCAAGCGGGAGAAGGGACGTCCATCCTGCCGCCTGCGGGAGAAGGGACGTCCATGCCCCCTCTCCCGCCTGCGGGAGAGGGCCGGGGTGAGGGCCGTCCTTGGGCCCGCCCCGGCCTCATGCTCTACGGCGCCACGCCCTTCCCCGCGCCCCACGCGCAGGCCGACCTGCTGCGCCCGGTGATGACCGTCGAATCGAAGCTCATCGCGATCCGCGACCTCGCCGCCGGCGAGCCGGTCGGTTACGGCGCCCGCTACGTTACCCCGATGCCGATGCGCATCGGCGTGGTGGCGATGGGCTATGCGGATGGCTACCCGCAGTTCGCGCCCGATGGCACGCCGGTGTCCATTGATGGCCGCCGTGGCCGGCTGGCCGGCCGGGTGTCGATGGACATGCTGACCGTGGACCTGTCCGGGCATCCGGAGGCCACCGTCGGAACGCCGGTGCAGCTGTGGGGCGATCGCGTCCCGGCCACCGAACTGGCCCGCCATTGCGGCAGCAGCGCATACGAACTGCTGTGCGGGCTGAAGCGCGTGCCTCGCAGCGTTCTCGATTCCTAGCTAGGCTTGTCGCCATGGCACGCACCGGGCGCGTGCAGGGGACAGGGATGGCGTCGATCAAGCGCGTACGGATCTTGCTGGCGGCCGCCGGCTTCATGTTCGCGGGCGTCGCGGGCGTCGCGGGAGCGGCGCCGCAGGAGCCGGCCCGCGCGGCGCCGGCACCCCATTGCCTGGATGCGCGCATGGCCAGCGAGGTGTTCCAGTCCGATGCGCGCACCCTCGCGGCGGCGACCGCGGCCGGCGGGCGCTTCCGCGTGGAGCTTGGCCCGGAGTGCCCGGGCATCGCCACCGAGCCGGGTGCGAAGCTGCTCGCGCGCAACGGCTGGATGTGTGGCGCGGCGGAGGAATACGTTGCCGCTGGCGGGCGGGCGTGCCCGGTCACGGCGGTCACGCCCATCGGCCCGGACGAGTACGCCACCCACGCACGTGCCAGCAGTACCTCCGTGGATGGCACCGTGACCCTGTCCAGCGTCGTGGTGCAGGGCAAGCGGCGCCGCGGTTTCGCGGCTTCGGCCAGCTACTGCCTCAATCCGCGCCACATGCGGGGCTGGTCCGAAGGGCCCGAGGGCCTGCTGGTGGAGGTCAATCCGCGCCGCTCGGGGGGCTATCGCCACTACCGGGTCGAACTGGCGCGCTCCTGTCCCCAGCTGGAGGGCGGAGCTTCGATCAGCCTGCACTCCGGGCTGGGTATCGGGCTGGTCTGTGGCAACCCCGGTGACAGCGTCCTGAGCGGTACCCGGATGGGACTCGGGGGGGCGGCAAGCCGTGCACTGGCGCAGGAACCACTGGTGCTGGGGCGCGGGGGCCGCCACCCCGGCATGATGATGACGGCGACCGACCGCCTGCAGAACCTGGGCGCCAAGCTGGGCTGCCCGATCAGCGCGGTCTATCCGGTCGAGCTCTGAACCGGGGGCGGGGACTCAGCAGTCACTGGCCAGGCGCTGGGCGATGCGCCGGCGCTCGGTGGTGATCTGGCGCTGCTCGCCCTGCAGGGCGTGGTTGAAACGCTGGCGAAGGGTCCAGCTGCGCTCACGCAACACCTCGCACACCTCGGCCTGTGGCAGCGGGCGACAGCGGTCCTGGACCCAGGTGCCGCCCGCGGCGTAGGGAAGGTGCCCGTGGCCGTGGCCGGGGGGCGGCGTGCGTGGCGGGTTGCGCGGCTGGTTGGCGGGGAGCGGGGGCGAGGGGCGTCCGACGCCGTCGAAGCGCAGGCCGCCGCCGGTCCCGGTCGAGGCCGGCCGGACCGGTGCACCGGTCGGGGGACGCACCCGCGGCGGCGGCAGGACCCGGCGCGCGCCATGCCCGTAGTCGTATCCCAGCGTCCACAGTGGTACCCAGCGCGGGTTGCCGCTGCCGTCGTCGCTGGTATAGGTCGCCCCGTCCGGCGTGGTGCACTCGTACATCGGCGTGGGCGCGTGGACGATGAGGGTGCGGGCCGGTTGCGGCGCCGTGGCCCTGGGCGCGGGCTGCGGCGCCGGGGGTGGTTCGGGCGATGGCGGGCGCGGCGGCGGGTCCACCGGCCGCTGCAGGGTGGTGACCCGGCGCTGGGCCTGGCCTGGCGCGCAGGGGCTGTCGCGCACGACCGGGTGGCCCTGTGCGTCGACGCAGTGATAGATGGTGACGGTGCCGCTTTCCTGGGACGCCACCGGGAAGGCCAGCGCGGCGAGTCCCGCGGTGGTGGCGAGGAATGGCAGCAAGCGGCGCAGTGCCCGTGACATGGGGACATCTTGCACCAGGTGTCCGCCCCGTGCCGCCTGGATCCGGTGGCACGGCTCAGGCGCGCAGGACCTCGCCGGTGCGCGCATCGCGGATCTGCGTCGGCGAGGCCATGGCACCGGTCTCGCCGAAGCAGGTGGCATCCAGCATCCCGACCAGGCGTGGATCCAGCTCCGTCCGGCTGCGCGCCGGTGGCTCGCCGGCGAGGTTGGCACTGGTGGAGGTAAGCGGGCCGAACGCCGAACACAATGCGACGACCACCGGATGGGCGCTCACGCGCAGGGCGACGCCGTCATGCCCGCCGGTGATCCAGCGCGGCACCCGCGCGGTGGCGGGGACGACCCAGGTGTTGGGTCCCGGCCAGCTGGCCAGGACCGCGTCGCGGCGGTCGGCGGCCAGGGCATCCCAGTGCGCCAGGCCATCAAGCTGTGCCACCGAGGCGGCGACCAGGATCAGGCCCTTGTCCACGGGGCGCTGCTTGATGGCCAGCAGCCGCGTGACGGCGGCTTCATCGAACGGGTCGCAGCCCAGGCCCCAGACCGCCTCGGTGGGATAGGCCACCACGCCGCCCGCGCGCAGGGCGGCGAGGGTGGTGGCGATGTCCGGCGCGTGCGCCATCAGGTCGCCTTCTTCGCCACCTTCTTTGCAGCCTTCTTCACGGCCTTCTTCACCGCGGTCTTCTTGGTGACCTTCTTGGCGGCGGTCTTCTTCGCGGCTTTCTTTGCGGCCTTCTTGGCCACGGTCTTCTTCGCGGCCTTCTTGGCAAAGCGCCCGCGCGCCGGCTTGCCGGTTTCCTCGATCAGCCGGGTGGCCTCCTCCAGCGTCAGCGAGGACGGCTCGACGTCCTTGGGAATCTTGGCATTGAGCTGGCCGTTGCTGATGTACGGCCCGTACCGGCCGTTGAGCACCTGCACGTCGCTGCCGTCCCACTGGCTGATGATGCGGTTGCGGGCGATCTCCTCCTTCTCCTCGATCAGGAACACCGCCCGGTCGAGTTCGATGGTGTAGGGGTCGTCCTCCTTCTTCAGCGAGGCGTAGGTGCTGCCGCGCTTGGCGAAGGGCCCGAAGCGGCCGATGCCGACGGTGACCTCCTCGCCGTTGTGCTCGCCCAGGGTGCGCGGCATCTTGAACAGCTCGAGCGCCTGCTCCAGCGTGATCGAGTAGATGCTCTGGCCCGGCTGCAGCGAGGCGAACCTGGGCTTCTCCTCGTCCTCGACGGTGCCCATCTGTACCAGCGGGCCGTACTTGCCGATGCGCGCGCTGACCGGGCGGCCGCTGGCCGGGTCGTCGCCGAGGATGCGCACGCTGCCCGCGTCGACCTTGTCCAGGGTTTCCTTCTTGTCCTCGACCAGCTGCTTGAACGGGGTCCAGAAGCGCTCCATCAGCGGGACCCACTCTTCCTCGCCGCGGCTGACGGCGTCGAGCTCGTCCTCCATGCGCGCGGTGAAGTCGTAGTCCACGTACTGGGTGAAGTGGCCGGACAGGAACTTGCTGACCGCGCGGCCGACGTCGGTGGGGCGGAAGCGGCGGCTTTCGAGCTCCACGTACTTGCGGAACAGCAGGGTGGCGATGATCGAGGCGTAGGTGGACGGCCGGCCGATGCCGTATTCCTCCAGTGCCTTCACCAGGCTGGCCTCGGAGTAGCGCGGCGGCGGCTCGGTGAAGTGCTGGTTGGCGATGACCGCTTCCAGGGGAATGCGGTCGCCAGGCTGCATCGCTGGCAGTTTGCGGCCCTCGTCGTCGGCATCGGCCGCGCGCTGGTCCTTGCCCTCCTCGTACACCGCCAGGAAGCCGGGATCGACCACGGTGGTGCCGGATACGCGGAAGGCGTGCTCGCTGCCGGCGGCCAGTTCGACGGAGACGGTGTTGAGGGTGGCCGGTGCCATCTGGCTGGCGAGCGCGCGCTTCCACACCAGTTCGTAGAGCCGCCGGCCGTCGTCGTCCAGGAACCGCGCCACCTGCGACGGGGTGCGCAGCGCGGAGGTCGGGCGGATCGCCTCGTGGGCCTCCTGCGCGTTCTTGGCCTTGGACTTGTAGAAGTTGGGCTTGTCGGGCACCGCGCCGGTGCCGTAGTCGCGGGCGATCACGTCGCGCATCTCGTCCAGCGCCTCGCCGGACAGGTGCACCGAGTCGGTACGCATGTAGGTGATCAGGCCGACCGTGCCTTCCTCGCCCAGCGCTACGCCCTCGTAGAGCTTCTGTGCCACCTGCATGGTGCGCTTGGTGGTGAAGCCGAGCTTGCGCGCGGCCTCCTGCTGCAGCGTGGAGGTGGTGAACGGGGGCGCGGGCCGGCGTTTGCGCTCCTTGCGGGTGACATCGGTGACGTGCAGGGTGCCGCCGGCATCGCGGCTGATGCGGGTGCGGGCGTCCTCGGCGGTCTCGCCGTCGGTGATGGTGAACTGCTCGAACTTGGCCCCGTCCAGCTTCACCAGGCGCGCATTGAAGGGCTGCGAGGGGTGGCGGCACTCGGCCTGGATCGACCAGTACTCGCGCGCCTTGAAGGCCTCGATCTCCTCCTCGCGCTCGACGATCATCCGCAGCGCGGGGCTCTGCACGCGGCCGGCCGACAGCCCGCGCTGGACCTTGCGCCACAGCACCGGCGAGAGGTTGAAGCCGACCAGGTAGTCCAGTGCGCGGCGCGCCTGTTGGGCGTCGACCAGCGGTTCGGCGATGCCGCGCGGGTTGGCGATCGCTTCCTTGATCGCGCGCGGGGTGATCTCGGTGAACACCACCCGCTGCAGCGGCTTGTCCTTGAGCAGGCCGCGCTCGCGCAGGATCTCGGCGATATGCCAGCTGATCGCCTCGCCCTCGCGGTCCGGGTCGGTGGCCAGGTAGAGGTTCTCGGCCACCCTGGCCGCCTTGGCAATGGCGTCGACGTGCTTCTGGTTCTTCTCGATGACGTCGTAGCGCATGGCGAACCCGGCGTCCGGGTCCACCGCCCCCTCCTTGGGCACCAGGTCGCGCACGTGGCCGTAGGAGGCCAGTACGGTGAAGTCCTTGCCAAGGTATTTGTTGATCGTGCGCGCCTTGGCAGGCGACTCGACGATGAGGAGGTTGCGGGCCATCGGGGGAAGGAGCCTGTGGGTTGGGGACGGGGCGGGGCGTGAAGGCGCAGGGCGCCGGACCGCGTGGGCGGCCACCCCCGTCGGGGCGCGCACTATATCAAGAGGAATCACGCGGCCGCGGGGCTGTCAAGCCAGCATGCGGCCGCGCGGCACTCAATGCACCGGTTCCGGGTCGTCCGCGTACATCTGGGTTTCCATCCAGGCATAGGCGGCTTCACTGCCGGGCTGGTTGAACAGCACCATCAGCACGACCCACTTCAGGTCGTCGAGGTCCAGGCTCTCCTGGTCCAGTGCCATGGCCCGGTCGACGACCAGCTCGCGCTGGCCGGCATCCAGGACGGCATGCAGCTCCAGGAACTGCAGGAAACCACGGGCCTCGATGTCCAGCCGGTCCAGCTCCGGGCCGGCGTAGACCCGGACCGGGGCATCGGCGCGCAGGGGCTGCGGCACCGGACGCTGGCGGGCCAGCGCGTCCAGCCACTCGAAGGCCTTGTTGATCTCGACCGGGCTGAAGCCCGCCTGGCCCAGCTCGGCGATCAGGGCGGTGCTGTGCAGGTGCTCGCGATCGCGGACGAGGTCGGCGTCCTCGGCGAAGTAGTGCTCGAACAGGTACAGCAGGACATCCAGGATGCTTTCTTTCATTTCCTCGGCCTGCGCCAGGGGCGCGGTGGTCGATGGGGTGCGCACGGGTGGTGCTCAACCGGTGCGGTACCAGCGGCCGTGGTGGGCCGCCACGCGTCCTTCCAGTTCCAGCGCAAGCAGCATGGACGACACCTCTGCGACGGTCAATCCGCTGCGCAGGGCCAGTTCATCCAGGCTGCCGGGATCGTGTCCGAGGGCGCTCCAGACCGGGCCGGAAAGGGGCGTGGCGGGTGCGGCGGGAGGTGGGGCGTCTCCCGCATCGGAACCCGGGATGGGGGCGCCCAGCCGTCCACGCAAGTCGCCGGCCAGCCGCGAGACCACCGGCGCGACCAGTTCCAGCACCTCGCCGGGCTCTTCGACCAGGGCGGCGCCGTCACGGATCAGCCGGTGGCAGCCGCGTGCGACCGGGTTGCGTACCGAGCCGGGGAAGGCCATCACCTCGCGGCCGCACTCCCCGGCCAGCCGGGCGGTGATCAGGGCGCCGGAGCGACGGGCCGCCTCGACCACCACGGTGCCGACGCACAACGCGGCCAGGATCCGGTTGCGGCTGGGGAAGTGGCTGCTGCGCGGACCGGTGCCCGGCGGGTGCTCGCTGGCCACCGCGCCCTCCCGGCACAGGCGCCCGTGCAGGCTGGTGTTGCGACGCGGGTAGGGCACGTCGGGTCCGGTCCCCAGCACCGCCACGCTGCCCCCGCCGGCGTCCAGGGCGGCCTGGTGCGCGGCGGCATCGATGCCGGCGGCCATCCCGCTGGCCACGACCAGGCCCGCGCGGGCGAGTACGCGGGCCAGCTCGCGCGCGATCTCAACGCCGCCCGGGCTGGGCGAACGGCTGCCGACCACCGCCACCGCCGGACGCCACAGCAGGGCCGGGTCGCCGTCGACGAACAGCACTGGTGGCGGGTTGCTGCCCTGGCGCAGCAGTGGCGGGTAGTCCGGGTCATGCCAGCCGAGCAGGCGCCGGCCCGGCGCCTCCAGCCAGTGCTGCCCGCGTTCGATCGCGTCCGCATCCGGGCGCTGCAGCCGTGCCAGCTGCAAGGGGGTCAGGCCGCAGGCCCGCCACAGCGACGGGCCGGCGGCGAGCGCGGCGGCCGGCGGTGCCTGTTCCAGCAGCCTGCGTGCCCCCTGGCTGCCCGGGCAGGCGGCCAGGCGCAGCAGGGCGGTGGTGGTATCGCGTTCCATGCCGGCCAGCGTGGGCCGGATGCGACGACGGCGCCCTAGGGCGCCGTCGCGGTGGATCGTGGGAAAACGCCCCGTCGGGGCTGCCGTCAGTACGGTGCGTCCGGATGCTTGAGCTCGTGGCCGATCTGCACCGGGCGCACGCCCTGCATGACCAGCGCGTAGCTGACGTTCTCGAAGGTACGGAACACCATCAGGTGGGCGGCGTACTCGTCGGGCAGGCGGACCTCGCTGCTGCGCGCGAACATGTCCTCGCTGCGGTCCCAGGCGCCGTGGCTCACCCGGTCGGGTACGGAGTCGCCCTGGCGCCAGGTGGAGAACACGGTGCCGTTGTCGATGCCGTCGCGTGCACCCACCGACAGCGCCACCACGTCGCGCGGGCCGCCGGTACGCAGCATGTCGGCCACCGCCAGCACGCGGGCGCGGCCGTATTCGAACTGCTGGCGCGGCGGATGCGGGAAGAACTGCAGGTCGTAGGGCTGTGCTTCGACCGGGACCAGGCGGTCGCCGACGCGTACCTCGCGGCCGTTGCCGTCCAGCACCAGGGTGGACGCTTCGATGCCGCCGACCTCGCCGCGGCTGATGGTGCCGCTGTCCTGGCGCATCAGCTCGTAGCCCAGCAGCTCGTGGCCGTGGTCGGGGACCACCGCATTGGTCCACATCTGCTCGAAGTCGAGGTGGCGCTTGCCGCGGAAGTCCAGGTCGTCGCGATGGAAGAGGTCGCAGCACTGGGTGCGGTCCAGGCGGGTGTAGCGCTGGATCGGGCGCACCACCATGTAGCGCTGGCCCGGCTGCGCGTCCGGCAGGCCCTTGATGTAGGCGACCTGGCCCTCGGTGCTGCGCAGGCGGTTCTCCTCCAGGCCCACCACGTGCGGCAGGTGCTCGAAGGCATCGACCACGCGCAGGTCCTTCAGGAACGGTTCGATTTCCGACAGCGGCACGCCGGTGAGCGGGCCGGCGCTGCGCGGGCCGGGCTGCAGCTGCGCGGCGACGCGGTCCAGGTAGGCCAGCGAGATCACGTCACCTGGATAGATGAGGTGGGGGTTGGCGATCTGGGGATTGGCCTGCCAGATCTCCGGCCATAGCCAGGGGCGCTCGAGGAAGCGCCCGGCGATGTCCCACAGGGTGTCGCCCTTCTGGACCACGTAGGTGTCAGGATGGTCCCCGCGCAGCTCGGCGGCTACCGCGTAGGTGGCAATGGTCAGCAACGCTGCGGCGAAGACCGCGCGGATCGGTTTCAGCATGGCGGTGTACCTGGCTCCCCTTCAGGTGCGCCCGTGCGTCACAAACCGACACGGGCAGGGCACTATAGCCCAGAAAATACGCACCGTTGCAAGCTTCCAGCGCCCTGTCGCGGTAGAATGGGCATCCGTTGCTTGTGTCTGTGACAGGCACCCCCATTTCCTGACCATGGCCCAGCTCCCCATCCTTGAATTCCCCGATCCGCGCCTGCGCACCGTCGCCGCCGCGGTCGATCCCGCGCAGGTCACCACGCCGGAGTTCCAGCAGCTCCTCGACGACATGTTCGAGACCATGTACGCCGCCCCGGGCATCGGCCTGGCGGCCAGCCAGGTGGACGTCCACCAGCGCTTCATGGTCATCGACGTGTCCGAAGAACACGACCAGCCGCTGGTGTTCATCAATCCGGAGATCACCACCCGTTCCGGTGAACAGGTCTGCCAGGAAGGCTGCCTGTCGGTGCCCGGTATCTTCGCCGACGTGACCCGCTCCGACGCGATCACGGTCACCGCGCTCGGCCGCGACGGCCAGCCGTTCACCCTGGAGGCCGACGGCTTGCTGGCGGTGTGCATCCAGCACGAGATGGACCACCTGCTGGGCAAGCTGTTCGTCGATTACCTCTCGCCGCTCAAGCGCGAGATGGTGCGCAAGAAGCTCGCGAAGGCCCGCCGCAAGGCGGCGTAAGGCACGGCCTTGAGGATCGTTTTCGCCGGGACGCCGGAATTCGCCGTTCCCTCGCTGCACGCGGCCGCGACGCGGGCGGAGGTCATCGCCGTCTACACCCAGCCCGACCGTCCCGCCGGGCGCGGTCGCGGGCTGCTTGCCTCGCCGGTCAAGCAGGCCGCCCAGGCAATGGGCGTGGAGGTGCGGCAGCCCCCCGATTTCCGTGACCCGGCCGAGGTCGAGGCGCTGCGCGCGCTGCAGCCGGACCTGATGGTGGTGGTCGCCTACGGGTTGATCCTGCCGCAGGCGGTGCTCGACATCCCCGCCGAGGGGTGCTGGAACGTGCATGCCTCGCTGCTGCCGCGCTGGCGCGGGGCGGCCCCGATCCAGCGTGCGATCCAGGCCGGCGACGCCGAGACCGGGGTGTGCCTGATGCAGATGGAACGCGGGCTGGATACCGGCCCGGTGCTGCTGGAGCAGCGCACCCCGATCGCCGCCGGCGAAACCGGCGGGCAACTGCATGACCGCCTCGCCGACATGGGCGCCTGGGTCCTGGCCGATGGCCTGGGGCTGCTGCGCGCCGGGATCGCGCCGGTGCCGCGGCCGCAGCCGGCGGAGGGTGTCACCTACGCCCACAAGCTCGACAAGGCCGAGGCCCGGCTGGACTGGGCGCGTCCGGCGGGCGAGCTTGCCAACACCGTGCGCGCCTTCAACCCCTGGCCGGTGGCCGAAGCCACGCTGGCCGGGGAACGGGTGCGGATCCACCGGGCCAGTGCCCTGGCGCAGGCCCACCAGGCCGAGCCCGGCAGCGTGCTGGCGGCGGGGCGCGACGGCATCGACATCGCCTGTGGCGAAGGCGTGCTGCGCCTGCAGATGGTGCAGCGCGACGGCGGCCGCCCGGTCCCGGCCGCGGACTATCTCAACGGCCGGCCCGGCCTGGTCCCATGAGTCCCCCGCCTGGCACCGGTACCCGGGTCGCCGCCGCACGGGTGCTGGATGCCGTGTTGCACCACGGGCGCTCGCTGAAGGCGGAACTCGCAGCGGCCCTGCCGGCGCTGGACGACACGCGCGACCGGGCCCTGGTGGAGGCCATCTGCCTGGCGGCCCTGCGCAATACCCCGCGCTACGACGCCGCGCTGGCCGCCTGGCTGCCGCGTCCACTGGCGCGCCGCGACCGCCCCCTGCGCGCCCTGTTGCTGGCGGGGCTGGCCCAGCTCGACCCGCTGGGACTGCCCCCGCATGCCGCGGTGGGCGCCACGGTGGAAGCGGCCCGGGTCCTGGGGCGGACGCACCAGGCCAAGCTGGTCAATGCACTGCTGCGCCGCGCGCTGCGCGAGGGGCTGCCGGAGGCCGCGCCGGGCGCCGGGTGGCCGGACTGGCTGCTGCAGCGCCTGCGCCGTGACTGGTCCGACGACTTCGAGGCGATCCTCGCCGCCAGCGCCACCGCCCCCCCGATGTGGCTGCGCGTGAATGCCACCCTGGCCACGCGCGAAGCGTGCCTGCGGGAACTTGAAGAAGCAGGCATCCCGGCGGTGGTCGAGCCGTCGCTGCCGGATGCCTTGCGCCTGGACCGGCCGATGCCGGTGGCCGCGCTGCCCGGCTTCGCCGAGGGCCGGCTGTCCGTCCAGGACGGCAGCGCACAGCAGGTCGCCGACGCCCTGGTCCCTGCCCGGGGCGCGCGCGTGCTTGATGCCTGTGCCGCCCCCGGTGGCAAGGCCGCGCACCTGCTCGAACGTGACCCGGGCCTGCGCCTGCTGGCGCTGGACGTGGAGCCGGTGCGGGTGCGCGGGATCGCCGGCAACCTCGCCCGCCTGGGGCTGGACGGGGCGGCCACGCTCGGGGCCGCGGATGCGACCGATCCGCGGCAATGGTGGGACGGGCAACCGTTCGACGCGGTGCTGCTGGACGCCCCGTGCTCGGCCACTGGCGTGGTCCGGCGCCATCCCGACGTGCTGCTGCACCGCCGCGCGGCGGACTTGGAGGCGCTGGTCGCGCTGCAGGCACGGCTGCTGGACGCCGCGTGGAGCACGCTGGCGACCGGTGGTGTGCTGGTCTACGCGACCTGCTCGATCCTGGCGGAGGAGAACCGTGACCAGGTTGCCGCCTTCCTCGCGCGTACCGCCGATGCGATCGCCGAGCCGCTGCCCGCCACGTTCGGTCGCGCCTGGGGTGACGGTCGCCAGCGGCTGCCGGGCGAGCAGGGCATGGACGGGTTCTTCTACGCCCGGTTGCGCAAGGCCGGCTGAGAGGATGGTTCGACTGGCGGTGGCGCGTCCGGCGTGGGTGCCGGTGGCGTCGGGCGAGGCTGCGCCAGGCCACGCTGCAGCAGCCACAGCCGCACCGCCTTCTGGCGTGCGGTCCAGGCCGTGACGTAGGCGTAGACCAGGCCCGGCCAACCGTCCAGGAAACCGCCGCGCAGCACGTAGCCGCGGAAGAACCGCCATGCCGGCGCCAGCAGCAGCTTGGCGAGGCTGGACCGGCGGCCGCGCGCATGCGCGTGCTCGGCCATCATCTGCGAGTACTGCGCGCCCTTGGCCAGATGATGGTCGAAGGACCGGAACGGGCGGTGCATCAGGTCGCCTGGCAGGGTCGCCACGACCCCGTCGACGGTGGCTGTCTCGTGGATCTCGCGGTCGCCGCGCCAGCCACCGCGGCGACGGTCGAACAGGCGCAGCTTGCGGTCGGGGTAGGCATTGCCGTGGCGCAGGAACCGGCCGAAGTACTCGGAACTGCGGGAAAAGCGGTAGCCGGCGACGCCCGGGAAGCCCCGCCCGCGCTCGGCCTGGATTGCCTCCGACAGCCGTGCATCCAGCCATTCGTCGGCATCCAGGCTGAGGATCCAGTCGTGCCGTGCCTGCTCGACGGCGAACTGCTTCTGGCTGCGGAAGCCGTCGAAAGGCCGTACCAGCACCCGGGCGCCCGCCGCCTCGGCCAGTTCACGGGTGGCATCGGTGGAGCCGGAGTCCACCACCACGATCTCGTCGCAGAACGCCAGCGAGGCCAGGCACGCGCCGATGCGGTCAGCCTCGTTGAAGGTGATTATGGTTGCCGAGATCCTTGACCGACCGGGATCATCCATGTGCCACATACCGTACAAGGGGCTACAGGGTACCCTTGGCGCCCCGGACCAGGACAACCCCAGCCGTGCCCCAGCCCCCTGCCGCCAGCGTCGTGTTCACCACCTACAACCAGCCGGACTGGCTGGAGAAGGTACTGGTGGGGTTTGGCGCACAGGACCGCACCGACTTCGAGGTACTGGTCGCCGACGACGGCAGCCGCGCGGAGACCCGCGAGCGCATCGAGGCCGTGGCCGCGGGGCTGCCGATCACCGTCCGCCACCTGTGGCAGCCCGACGACGGCTTCCGCAAATGCGAGGCGATGAACATGGCGATCCGCCAGGCGGCTTCGGACTACCTGGTTTTCACCGACGGCGACTGCATCCCGCGCGCCGACTTCGTCTCCACCCACCTGGCGCTGCGCGAGCCCGGCCGGTTCCTGTCCGGCGGCTACCACAAGCTGCCGATGGAGACGAGCCTGGCCATCGACAACGACGACATCCGCAGCCAGCGCTGCTTCGACGCGGCGTGGCTGGCCGCCCGCGGGATGCCGTCCTCGTACCGCAACATCAAGCTCACCGCCGGCCCGGCGATGCGTCGCGCGCTGGATACCCTGAGTCCGGCGCGGGCGAGCTGGAACGGCCACAACGCCTCGGGCTGGAAGGCCGACATGCTGGCCATCAACGGCTTCGACGAGCGCATGCGCTATGGCGGCCAGGACCGGGAGTTCGGCGAACGGCTGGAGAACGCGGGCATCCGCGGCAAGCGCATCCGCTACCGGGCGATCGTGGTCCACCTGGACCACAAGCGCGGCTACGCGACCCAGGACAGCATTGATTTCAACCGCAAGCTGCGCGCCGAGACCCGGTCCAGCGGCCGCAGCTGGACCGAGCACGGCATCACCAAGGGGCCGGCCCCCGGGGTCGCCTGAGCCCTACCAGCGCAGCGGGCGGCGGGCGAGCTCGCCGGCCAGCAGTGATTGCAGGGCCAGCGCCCGGCGCAGGGGCAGGAACGGGATCCGCAGCGGCGGACCCAGGCCGCGGGCACCCGCGGTGTCCAGCAGCAGGGTGGCGGTGCCCATGCGCCGGTCCACGGGATTGCGGCTGACCCGCAGTGCCTGCAGCTTGTCCAGTTCCGCCCAGCTCCAGTGCCGGCTCCACCAGCCGGCGCGGAAGGCGAACAGGCGGCCATTGAAGGCCCAGCCCATGCGCGTGGCGTGGCGCCTGGCCTTGAATGCAGCCCAGGGCAGCCAGGCCAGCACCAGCAGGCCCGGGGCGCCAAAGCGCCAGGTGAGCAGGCCGGCCAGGACCGTCACCACCGGCAGCGCCGGCCAGAACAGCCGCCACCAGGTCGCTGGTCGATAGCCCTGCCACTGCAGCTGGTCCCAGCCGGCGCCCGGCAGCAGGTGGGCGACCAGGGCCTCGCACTGGGCCGGCGTGCCCACCGGTGCCAGTTCGCGCAGCGCCCTGGCCTCGTGCGGCTGGCCGCCCCCGGTGGCAATGTCGACCTTCAGCGTGCGGCGGCGCAGCAACCGGTGTACCAGGCCTTCATGCAGTCGCCACGCCTGGATGCGGCGCCGCGGCGCACTGGTCCGCCAGCGTGCCAGCAGGCCGCGTTCCACGGTCAGGCGGCGGCCGTACTCGCCCAAGGTGAAGCCGTAGTACTGCAGCACGGCCAGCAGTACCGACAGCAGCCGGACCCCGGCCAGCGCGACCAGCAGCAGGCCGATGCCGGCGAGGATCCACTGGCGGGTACCGAACCCGTCGGTATCCACCCAGCCGAACACCAGGTTGACCAGGGTCTCGAACACCGCCTGCGAGCCTTCACCCAGCTGGCCCACGGCGGCGAACGCCGCGGCGACCAGCACCATCCCGCGGTTGGAGACCAGCCCCAGCCGCAGCAGCTCGGCGGGCGGGAGCTGGTGCAGGACGGTGGCGGTGGCGGCCGGGGTGGCCACAGTTCCGTCTTCGCCGACCGGCATTCCGGTGGCCGGCGCGGCGCCGCGGTGGCGGATCAGGTCCTCCAGTGCCAGCGCCTGGTCCAGCCGCAGCACCCGCATCTCCGCCTCGGGCTTGTCGCCGCCGGCCGACTCCAGCCGCACCGCGGCCACGTCGAACAGCCGGTGCAGCAGGGTCTGGTCGATGGCGACGTTGTGGATGCGCCCGTACGGGACGATCCGCACGTTGCGCGACAGCAATCCGGTACGCAGCACCAGCTGGTCGCCTTCAGGTTGGTAGCGGAAGGCGAAGTAACGCCACAGCGACGCCACCACCAGCACCGCCACGCCGATCAGCGGCCACAGCTCGTTGCGGTCGCCGCGCCCGAACACGAACAGCGCGACCAGCGGCACCAGGAACTGGCGCAGCTGTGCGATCAGCTCGAACAGCCAGGACATCGGGTGCAGCCGCAGGCCCGGCTCCACGGTGGTCGCGGAAGCGGTCGCGGGCGGCTCAGGCGTCGTCATCGTCTTCGATCCGTCGCGACAGCCGCTCGCGCAGGTGCTCGGCGTCGCCGGCGTCCATGTGCGGCACGGTGACCGCACTGCTGGCGGTGCCGGCGGTATGCACGACCAGGGTGGAAACGTCGCGGCGCCGCTGCAGGGGGCCGCGCTGGATGTCCAGGTGCTGGACCCGGGTGGCCGGCACGCGGGTCTCGCTCCACCACAGGCGCCCGCGGCGCACGCTCAGGCCCTTGTCGTCCAGCCGCCAGGCGGTGCGCTGGTATTGCCGCAGCGCAAGCCAGATGCCCCACAGGGCCAGGGGTACCAGTCCGCTGAGCGCGCCACCCACGACCACCAGGAGCGTCGAGGGTGCATCCAGCAGCGAGGAGGCGACCAGTCCGGCGAGCCCGCCGGCGACCAGGCCGGCGATCGCGAAGCCCAGCCCGGTGTCGAGAAGGAACAGCAGCCGCGCCGCGGGTGGCAGCCGGCGCCAGCCGGTATCGGCGGGCCATGCAGCGACCCCCGCCTGCGGTGCACCTCCGGCCAAGGCATCGTCCGGCGGTGGCGGGTCCATGGGCAGCTGCGTCATCAGCGGTAGCACTCCGGCCAGTAGGGGTTGTCCTCGCCACAGCCCGAGGGCTGCAGCGAATAGCGCTTGTAGGTCCACTGGTACTGCACCGGGTCGCGGCGGGCGATGCGCTCGACCTCGGCATTCAGTGCCGCCACCGCGCGCACCGGGTCGGCGTCGGCCACCGCCGGGTCGGCCGGCTCCAGGTGCAGCGCGAAGCGCGGCCGCCCGTCCGGCCCGGTGCCCGGCAGGCGCTCGCACCAGGCCAGCAGCACGGCCGCACCGGTGCGGTTCGCCAGCCGTCCGAACAGGGTCATGGTCAGCGCCGGAACGCCGAAGAAGGGCGCGAACTCGCCCTCGCCGCCGCGTGGCTGCTGGTCCGGCAGGATGCCGACCACCCCGCCGCCGCGCAGGTAGCGCAGCAGCTGGCGCACGCCGGCGGCCTCGGCGCGGACCTGGGTGACCCGGTCGGCGTCGGCGCGTACCAGGCGCAGGAAACCTTCCATGACCTTCGATTCCGGCGCTGCGTACAGGATCGACAGCGGGGTGCGCGCGGCCAGCCAGCGGTTGAGCAGTTCCCAGTTGCCGAAGTGGGGAGCGGCGAGCACCACGCCCTTGCCGGCGGCGATCGCCCCGTCCAGGTGGTGGGTGCCGTGGGTCTCGACGATCAGTTCGCCCAGGTTGTCGCGCCGGATCCGCGACCACAGCGCGAGCGTTTCCAGTGCCTGGCGCGCGGTGGTGTGCAGCACATCGCGCTTGAATACCGCCCGCCGGCCGGCATCCAGCTCCGGGAAAGCCAGCCGGAGGTTGCAGTCGGTGACTCGGGACTCACGGCGGTTGGCGGCCAGGTTGCGCGCCGCCAGCCAGTCCCCGAGCCGCCACAGCCACGGCCACGGCAGGCGCCCCAGCAACAGGGCCAGCAGGTACAGCAGGCGGGAGGCGAGTGCGGTCATCGCGGGCAGTGTAGCCACCGGTTAAGCTGGCGTGATGCTGGCATTGATCCAACGGGTGGAACGCGCCTCGGTCACGGTCGATGCCGCGCCGGTCGGGGGCATTGATGCGGGCCTGCTCGCACTGGTCGGCATCGAGCCGGGTGACGGCGCCGCTGCGGTCGAGCGCATGGCCCGGCGGCTGCTCGGCTACCGGGTGTTTTCCGACGCCGAGGGGCGCATGAACCTGGGCCTGGCCGACACCGGGGGCGGGCTGCTGCTGGTCAGCCAGTTCACCCTGGCGGCCGATACCCGGCGCGGCATGCGTGCAGGATTCAGTACGGCCGCCTCCCCGGCGGACGCTGAACCGGTCTTCAACCAGCTCGTGGAAACCTGCAGGCAGCTCCACCCCGGCAGGGTGGAAACCGGGCGCTTCGGAACCCATATGAAGGTGGACCTGGTCAATGACGGCCCGGTGACATTCCTGCTGCGGGCCTGAACGGCACGCAGCACCGTACGCCGCTCCGGGCGTACCCGCGGGGAGGAAACCCCCGCCGCTGGTATACTGGAGCGTTTCTCCCCATCCCCAACCCACGGTGGCGCAGCCCTATGGCCAATGAAAGCCCGGCCCCCCAGTCCGACATCAAGCAGCTGATCAGCAAGGGCCTGGAGCAGGGCTACCTGACCTATGCCGAAGTCAACGACCACCTGCCCGACGACATTGTCGATCCGGAGCAGATCGAAGACGTGATCGCGATGATCAACGGCATGGGGATCGAGGTCCACGAAGTGGCCCCCGATGCCGATACCCTGTCGCTGGGCGACAGCAGCTCCAGCGGCAACGAGGTCGACGAGTCCACCGCCGAGGAGGCCGCCGCCGCCCTGACCGGGCTCGACGCCGAGGGTGGCCGCACCACCGACCCGGTGCGCATGTACATGCGCGAGATGGGCACGGTCGAACTGCTGACCCGCGAGGGCGAGATCGCCATCGCCAAGCGCATCGAGGAGGGCCTGAACCAGGTCCAGGCCTCGCTGGCGCTGTTCCCCTCGACCATCGAACTGGTCCTGGAGGACTGGGAGCTGCACAAGGCCGGCAAGAAGCGCCTGCCCGAGCTGCTGGTCGGCTTCCTCGACCAGCTCGAGGACCCGACCGTCGCCGCCTCCCCGGTCACGCTGGTCGAGGAGAAGGACGAAAAGGAAGAAAAGGACGAGAAGAACGGCAAGGACGACGCCGACGAGGAAGGTGACGAGGACGCCGAGGACGAGGACGACGACACCACCACCGAGGAGGCCCCCTCCGGTCCCGACCCGGCCGAGGTGGAGCACCGCTTCGAGGCGCTGGCCGAGCTGTTCGGCAAGTTCGAGAAGGCCTATGCCAAGCACGGCCCGGCGCACAAGACGGTGGTCACGCTGCGCCAGGACATGGCCGACATCTTCGTGACCTTCAAGCTGCCGCTGCCGCTGACCGACGTGCTCGTGCAGAACATGCGCGACACCCTCAACGACATCAAGCGCCACGAGCGCCGCATCCTCGAGCTGGCCACCCGCCGCGCCAAGATGCCGCGCAAGGACTTCATCCGCGCCTGGGACGGCAACCAGGTCAACCTGGAGTGGGTGGACGAGCTGCTCAAGCGCAAGCAGAAGTGGGCCTCCGGCCTGCGTGACGTGCGCGAGGACATCATCGCCGAGCAGCAGGCGGTGCTCGACATCGAGAAGCAGATCCGCATGACCCTGGGCGACCTGCGCGAGGTCAGCCGCACCATGGCTTACGGCGAGGCGAAGGCGCGCAAGGCCAAGAAGGAGATGGTCGAGGCCAACCTGCGCCTGGTGATCTCCATCGCCAAGAAGTACACCAACCGCGGCCTGCAGTTCCTGGACCTGATCCAGGAGGGCAACATCGGCCTGATGAAGGCAGTGGACAAGTTCGAGCACCGCCGCGGCTTCAAGTTCTCGACCTACGCCACCTGGTGGATCCGCCAGGCGATCACCCGCTCGATCGCCGACCAGGCGCGCACCATCCGCATCCCGGTGCACATGATCGAGA
>JAEWFH010000075.1 GCA_023388955.1 Pseudomonadota bacterium | reverse complement strand
ACAGCCAGCCCACCGGGCGGGCGAACAGTTCCGTCAGTACCGGGTTCATCGAACACCTCCGTGGTGTGGGATGGACCCAATGTGCCGCCGCGGCAGGCGCCGATCTTGCGTCCGGTCAAGATCCCGGGGTGGCTTCAGCCCCGCTGTCCGCGGCCCCGTCCGCGCCCGCCCCGGCACCCTCCCGCGGCCGGCCGAGGGCAGCTGCGAGATCCGCGCCGCCGGGCGCCTGGTACAACCGCAGGCCGAACTCCGGCAGCATCGCGATCAGGTGGTCGAAGATGTCCGACTGGGTGTTCTCGTAGGCCACCCAGGCCACGCTGGCGGTGAAGCAGTACAGCTCGATCGGCAGTCCGGTGGGGCCGGGCGCGAGCTGGCGCACCATGAGGGTCATGCCCTGGTTGATGCCCGGGTGCGCCCGCAGGTACTGCTCGACGTAGGCGCGGAAGGTGCCGATGTTGGTGACCCGGCGCGTGTTCACCGGGTCCTTGCCGGCGGCCAGCAGGTCGCGGTTCCAGTCCTCCAGCTCCTGGCGCTTGGCGTCCAGGTACGGGTCGATCAGGGCGATCCGGCGCAGGCGGTCGCGCTCTTCGGCGGCCAGGAAGCGCACCGAGGACTGGTCGATCAGCAGCGCGCGTTTGATCCGCCGTCCGCCCGACTCCTGCATCCCGCGCCAGTTCTTGAAGCTGTCACTGATCAGCCGGTAGGTCGGGATGGTGGTGATGGTCTTGTCCCAGTTCTGGACCTTGACCGTGTTCAGCGCCATGTCGATGACGTCGCCGTCGGCGTTCTGCGAGGGCATCTCGATCCAGTCGCCGACCCGCAGCATGTCGTTGCTGTTGAGCTGCACGCTGGCCACCAGCGACAGGATCGAGTCCTTGAACACCAGCATCAGCACCGCGCTCATCGCACCGAAGCCCGACAGCAGCAGCAGCGGCGAGCGCTCGATCAGGGCCGCCACCATCAGCACCGCGGCGATCACGAAGATGATGATCTTGAGCACCTGCAGGTAGCCCTTGATCGGCCGCTCGTTGGCCCGGGGGCTGTGCGCCACGTACTCGTCGTTGATTGCATCGAGCAGGTTGCTGATCGACAGCGCGATGGTCAGCGCGACGTAGGCCAGCGCGACGTTGCGCACCACCGCGGCAACCACTTCGTGCAATCCGGGCACCGCGCCGATGCCCGAGGCGATGACCAGCGCCGGCACCGCATGTGCCAGTCGCGAGAGCACGCCCCGCGCCAGCAGCGCGTCGTCCCAGGTCAGCGGGGAGGCCGCCACCAGGCGTGCGGCGACGCGCAGCAGCACGCGGCGCACGATGAAGTTGGCGATCCACGCCACCAGTACCAGCGCGGCGAGTGAGAGCAGGGTCGCCGCATACGGGTAGTGGGCGAGCCAGGAGCGGGTCTGTTCGAAATATGGCATCCGCCCAGTCTACCGGCCGCGCCGATGGTGTTCATGACCCCCCGGCCCTGCCGTCGCATCTGTGCCACCATTCCGCGCATGCAACACGAACGACCGGTCGCCCTCGTCACCGGCGCCGCCCGCCGCATCGGCGCGGCGACCGCACGGCTGCTGCATGCCCGGGGACACGACCTCGCCTTGCACTACCGCAGCTCCGGCGACGCCATGCAGGCCCTGCAGGCCGAACTCGAGGCCGTGCGCCCCGGCAGCGTCTTGGCACTGCAGGCGGAACTGTCGGATTTGCCGCGACTGCCGGAGCTGGTCGACGCGACGATCGAACGCTTCGGCCGCCTCGACGCGCTGGTCAACAACGCCAGCACCTATTTCGCCACCCCGGTCGACACCGCCACCCCGGCGCAGTGGGACGCGCTGTTCGCCAGCAATGCACAGGCACCGTTCTTCCTGTCCCAGGCCGCGGCACCGCACCTGGCACGCCAGCAGGGTTCGATCGTCAACATCGTCGACATCTACGCCGAGCGCCCGCTGCCCGGGCACACGCTGTACTGCATGGCCAAGGCCGCGCTGGTGATGATGACCCGCTCGCTGGCGATCGAGCTGGGGCCGGAAGTGCGGGTCAACGCCGTGGCGCCGGGCAACGTGCTGTGGTCGGACAACCCGGTCAAGGCTGAAACCCTGGCCATGGTCGAGGCGCGCACCGCGCTGCGCCGCCAGGGGTCGCCGCAGGACATCGCCGAGGCCGTGCTGACCTGCCTGCGCAGCGGCTACATGACCGGGCACGTGCTCGCGATCGACGGCGGGCGGCGGCTGCACATCTAGGCTGGACGGCCGCTCGTCCAAGCGGGGGCGGACTCAGTCGAGCGCGGTTTCGAGCGCGGCGCGGGCACGGTCGGGCGCCACCTGGAAGACCAGCATGCGCAACAGCCGCGGCTCCAGCTTTTGCTTCTCCAGGTGCAGCAGGCCGCGGTCGGCGTCGAACGCGGCAACCAGGTCGATGTCGATCTCGACGTCGGCGCCCGCATTGCCCGCCGCCCCGCCGCGACGCCTGCCCAGGCCATGCTCGATCCGGTGGGCAACGGGCGTGAACTCTTCCAACGGGCGCTCCCATTCCAGCAGCAGCGCCTGGTTGCTGTAGCGACGCGGATCCCCGGCCAGATAGCTGGGTGCCTCGACCTCATCCGAGGCCGCGACGATGATGGCGACCTCGCCCAGTGCCTCGCGTGCCTGGCGCATCCGGCAGCGCGAATCCGTGTTGCTCCCCAACACCACGACCAGCCGGACCATGTTCAGACCGGCCCGGGAGCACGTGCGGCGACTAGCGAAAGGCCGGCCCGCGCCGCGCTGCGGGTGATCTCGACGCCTGCATGGCGCGCGTTCGGGATCGCACGCGGCTTGCGGATGCAGACGGTCACCTCGGACACCTTCGGCCCGAAGCGTCCCAGGATCATCGCCGCGACCTCCTCGGCGAAGGTCTCGATGAGCTGGTGCCGCGACTGCGCCGCCAGCGTCCCGATCGCCTCGGCGACCGCGGCGTAGTCGACGGTGTCGTCCACCGCATCGCTGCCGGCGGAAACGCTCGCATCGACCGACATCCCGATGTCCACCAGGAGCGGCTGCGCTGTAGTGCGCTCCCAGTCGTGGACGCCGATGATCGCCTCGATGTCGAGGCCCTCGATGAAGACGCGATCCATGCGGGAACCCGGTGCGGATGGAGAGGTGACTTTACCTGCATCCACCACGCCCGCTACGCGGCGGGAAGGGTTTCCATGTCCCAGCGTGGGGCCACCCGCACCTGCGGGCCCTCGTGCTGGCCGGCCTGCAGCCGCAGCGCGCCGGCAAAGGCGATCATCGCCCCGTTGTCGGTGCAGAAGGCCGGCCGCGGGAAGGCGACCCGGCCACCAGTCCGCCGCGCCATGTCCGCCAGCTGCGCCCGCAGCCGCGCGTTGGCGCCGACGCCGCCGGCGACCACCAGGGTGTCGCAGCCGGCCTCGTCCAGCGCGCGCCCGCACTTGATCGCCAGGGTGTCGACCACCGCCTCCTCGAAGCCACGCGCGATGTCGGCGCGGGCCTGGTCGGACTGGTCGCTTTCCTGCCAGGCGGTCAGCACCTGGGTCTTGAGGCCGCTGAAGCTGAAATCCAGCCCGGGCCGGTTGGTCATCGGTCGCGGGAACCGGTAGGCGCCTTCGCGTCCCTGCGGCGCCAACGCCGCCAGCCGCGGACCACCCGGATAGGGCAGGCCCATCAGCTTGGCGGTCTTGTCGAAGGCCTCGCCGGCGGCGTCGTCGAGGGTCTCGCCGAGCAGGCGGTAGCGGCCGATGCCCTCCACGTGGACCAGCTGGGTATGCCCGCCCGACACCAGCAGCGCCACGAAAGGAGGCTCTGGCCGCCCGGCCGGATCGTCCTCCAGCAGCGGCGCCAGCAGATGGCCCTCCATGTGGTGCACCGCGACCGCCGGCACGTCCAGCGCCCAGGCCAGCGCCCGCGCCGTGCCCGCGCCGACCAGCAAGGCCCCGACCAGCCCTGGCCCCGCGGTGTAGGCGACCCCGTCCAGGTCCGACGCTTCCAGCCCGGCTTCCGCCAGCACCTCGTGCACCAGCGGTACCAGCTTGCGCACGTGGTCCCGGCTCGCCAGCTCGGGCACTACCCCGCCGTACTCGGCGTGCATGGCGACCTGGCTGTACAGCGCATGCGCCAGCAGCCCCGCGTCGGTGTCATACACCGCCGCGCCGGTCTCGTCGCAGGAGGTTTCGATGCCGAGGACTTTCATGTTCCACCAGATGGGGACGGGCAGACGGAAAGCCTACATCCCACACCTCATCATCCGCCCACTTGCAGCAGGCACAGCCCCATGGCTATAATGCGCGGCTCGCCCGTGGACCGGGCTGCCACCCGAACCGAGATACCTTACGTATGCCCAGCGTCAAAGTCCGCGAAAACGAGCCTTTCGAGTTTGCCCTGCGTCGCTTCAAGCGCACCTGCGAGAAGGCCGGCGTCCTCGCCGAGACCCGCAAGCGCGAGTACTACGAGAAGCCGACCCAGGAGCGCAAGCGCAAGGCTGCCGCTGCGGTGAAGCGCCAGGCCCGTCGCACCTCGCGCGACGTGACCAAGCGCCAGCGCCTGTACTGAGCGCGGCACCGCGCTGGCCGGCCTTGCCGGTCGCGCATGGTTGTGTGCATTGAGCCGGCTGCGCGGTTGCGTCGCCGGCTTTTTGCGTTGTCCCATTCCACAGGAACCTCCGCCATGTCCCTCAAGGACCAGCTGACCACCGACATGAAGGCCGCCATGAAGGGCGGCGACAAGCAGACCCTGGGCGTGATCCGCCTGGTGAACGCGGCGATCAAGCAGCGCGAAGTGGACGAGCGGATCGAGCTGGACGACACCCAGGTGGTGGCGGTGCTCGACAAGATGGTCAAGCAGCGCCGCGACTCGGTGACCCAGTACGAGGCCGCGGACCGCGAGGACCTGGCCCAGGTCGAGCGCGACGAGATCACCGTCATCGAACGCTACCTGCCGGCCAAGATGGACGAGGCGACGATCAGCGCCGAGATCGAAGCGGCCGTGGCCGCCACCGGCGCCGCCGGTCCGGCCGACATGGGCAAGCTGATGGGCGCGTTGAAGCCGAAGCTGGCCGGGAAGGCCGACATGGGCCTGGTGTCGAAGCTGGTCAAGCAGCGCCTGTCTTCCTGACCGGGCATAAACCGGACGCCGGTCTCTGGACACGGCGCTAACCGGCCGTGCCTGAATGTGTGTCCACGGACAACCGAGGGCAGCATGACGAGCACGGACCTGCAGGACTCCCCGCCCCCCACGGGCTTCAGCGCACTGGCCGCGCGCTTCCGGCGCAGCTGGGCGGGCTGGCTCGTGCAGCGCTTCCTCGAGCATGACGTGCTGGCACTAGCTGCCGCACTCTCGTTCTACACCACGCTGTCCCTGGCCCCGCTGGTGGTGCTGGTGCTGTGGGTTACCACGGCGCTGTACCCGGACGCGCAGGAGGAGTTCTTCCGCCAGGTCGGGCTCCTGGTCGGGCCCGAGGTGGAAGGGACCACGCGGCTGATCGTGGCCAACGCCGAGCGCAGGCCCGGCGTCGGGTCATTCGCCGCCATTGCGGGCACGGGGGCGCTGCTGTTCAGCGCATCGGTCGTGTTCGCGCAACTGCAGGCCGCGCTGAACCGGGTGTTCCGTTCCGGTGCCTCCCAGCTGGGCGGCCTGTGGGCCTGGTTGCGCAAGCGGCTGCTGTCGCTGGGCATCGTGCTGGGCATCGGCTTCCTGCTGGTGGTCTCGATGGCGGTGCAGGCCGCGCTGGCCCTGCTCACGCGCTGGCTTCCGGACCTGCTGCCGGTCGTGGTTGGAGGTTTTTCCTTCCTGCTCTACTCCCTGCTCTTCGCCGCCATGTACCGGCTGTTGCCGGATTGCCCGGTCGGCCGCAGCCGGGCGCTGCTGGGGGGCGCGATCACCGCCGGCATGTTCATGCTCGGGCGCTGGCTGATCGGCCTGTACCTGGGCCGGGCCGGCCTGGGCAGCGCCTATGGCCCCGCCGGCGGGCTGATGGTCATGCTGGTGTGGCTGTACTACTGCGCGGTGATCTTCCTGGTCGGGGCGCTGATCACCGCCCTGCTGGAGGAGCGCTCGGAACGTGACGGCGCCACCGGGGAAGTCGCGGGCGCGGCGATCGGCAAGCCACCAACGCAGTCACGGCCTGCCGGCTGAATCGCAGCCGGCGTGGCATGCTATCCGGTCCCGCTTCCGGCGCCCACGCACGACATGGCCCGCATCCCCGACGCCTTCCTCGACGACCTGCTCGCACGCACCGACATCGTCGAGCTGATCGCCAGCCGGGTGCCGCTGAAGAAGCAGGGTCGCGAGTATTCGGCGCGCTGCCCGTTCCATGACGAGCGCTCGCCCAGCTTCACCGTCTCGCCCACCAAGCAGTTCTACCACTGCTTCGGATGCGGCGCGAACGGCACCGCGATCCGCTTCCTGATGGAGTACGACCGGCTGGAGTTCCTGGACGCGGTGGAGGAACTGGCCCGGCGCGCCGGCATGGAAGTCCCGCGCGAGGCCGGCCGCCGCCAGGCCAACCCGGACGGGCAGGCGCTGTACGACATGCTCGGTGCTGCCGCCGACTTCTTCCGACGGCAGCTTCCGGGCAGCGACAAGGCCCGCGCCTACCTGCGCCGCCGCGGGCTGGACGAGCCCACCTGCGAGCGCTTCCAGGTCGGCTATGCTCCCGACAGCTTCGACGCGCTGCGCACCCACCTGGGCACCGACGAGCGGCGGATGAAGCTGCTCGAGCGTGCAGGACTGCTCTCGCGCAGCGAGTCCGGGCGGGTCTACGACAAGTTCCGCGACCGGCTGCAGTTCCCGATCCACGACCGGCGCGGTCGGCCGATCGCCTTCGGCGGGCGCGTGCTGGAAGCCGACGCGGCGCCCAAGTACCTCAATTCCCCCGAGACCGAGCTGTTCCACAAGGGACGCGAGCTCTACGGCCTGTGGCAGGTACGGCAGGCAAACGCGAAGATCCCGCGGCTGATCGTAGTCGAGGGCTACATGGACGTGGTGATGCTGTTTCAGCACGGCATCGAGACCGCCGTCGCCACCCTGGGCACGGCGACCACCGGCGAGCATGCCGAATTGCTGTTCCGCAACGCCCCCGACGTGTACTTCTGCTTCGATGGCGACCGCGCCGGGCGTGCGGCGGCGTGGAAGGCGCTGGAGTCGGTGCTGCCGCGCATGCGCGACGGGCGCCAGGCGCTGTTCCTGTTCCTGCCCGAAGGCGAGGATCCGGACAGCATCGTGCGCAGCGAGGGGGCCGCCGGCTTCGAGGCCCGGCTGCGCGCGGCCACGCCCTTGTCGGACTTCCTGTTCGACACCCTGTCGGCAGAGGTCGACCTGGGCACGCTGGAAGGCCGCGGACGGCTCTCCGGGCGGGTGCGTCCGTTGCTGGAGCAGATTCCCGACGGCGCCTTCGCCGACCTGATGAAGCAGCGCCTGGGCGCGCTCACCGGGCTGGATCCGGCGGCACCGGCCGCGCGCCCCGCTACGCCGGCACACCGGCGCAACTCCCCTGCCCCGCGCCGCAGCCTGGTCCGCAGCGCGATCGTGCTGCTGCTGCAACAGCCCTCGCTGGCACTGGAGCTGGAGCCGCCGTTCCGGTTCGCCACGCTGCAGCAACCGGGCATCGACCTGCTGGTCGACCTGCTCGGCCTGGTCTACGAGCGCCCGGACATCCGCACCGGCGCCCTGGTCGAACATTTCGCCGGCCAGGACATCCATGACCCGCTGCAGAGCCTGGCCACCATCGACCTACCCGGCGATCCTGCCGCCTGGCGGACCGAGTTCCTCGATGCCATCGAGCGCCTGGACCAGATGACCGTCCACCAGCGCCTGGACGAACTGCAGGCGGCGATCCGTGCCGGCGGCATGTCGGCCCTGGACCAGGAACAGAAGGCGGAGCTGCGGGAACTGCAGGGGCGCCTGCCGCGCTGACCCGTGTTCAGTCGGTGTCAGTGCCCATCAAGGTGCCGACGCTGAAGCGCGGCAACACGACCCGCAGGTCGAACACCTCCCCTTCGGGCGCATGACTGCCCACGGGCGGAGCCCCGGTGATTTCCAACGGCCCGCAGCGTCCCGGTCCGAAGCAGGCCCAGAAAGCGCCCCCGGCCGCCACGACGTCCACTGACCAGGGTGCGAGATCCTGCAGGTAGGCCCCCATCGGTTCCTGCATCTGCGGCGGCGCGTCGGACGGGCGTGCGCGCATCGCATGGACGTTGCCAGCGAGCACGACCAGCCTGCCCGATCGCAGCCCCTCATATGCGCTGCGGATGTAACGCGCCATCTCTGCATCGCGCCAGTGATGGTCCCGTCCATGCCCCACGGGTACGTCATAGGGCAGTATCGCCACGTCGTTTCCGAGCAGGCGCAATGCCCGCACCGACTCGATCAGGTCGAGCATGTCGTGGCTGCGACGTCCGTCGTGTTGCCGGTCCGCGACCTGCCAGAACGCGCCGGCGGCCAGGCGCGACCTGGCGTCCTTCCCCCCGTCGGACGCCAGGTATCGGCGCAGCTCCACGTGCTCGGTTCGCGGAATCTCGAGACCCAGCAGTACCGGGCCGTCCGCTGCCATCCGTTCGACAAGCGCCTCGACCAGATCAGGAATCTCGCGCGTTCCGTGCTTTTCCCCGACCAGCACCAGCCGCTTTCCAGCCGCGGCGTTCTCGATGGCATCGGCTGCATCCGCAACCCCAGCCGATGCCCGCGCCGCCGATGGCAGGGCGAACACGAATGCGGATACAAGCAATACCCCGAAGGCTTTCCAGTTCATCGTTCCTCCTCTGCTGTCCACGTGGTGGACAGGAACAGGTCGGCGCCGAATGGAAGGCGTCATGCCGGCACGAACTCCATCACCGCCCTCGCCCCCGGCTGCAGCACCGGCAGCAGCCAGTGGTCGACCAGCAGGAAGGCAAACAAGGCCATCAGATAGACGATGGAGTAGTTGAAGACCTTCATCGCGTACAGCTCGTCGGGCGGATCCATGAGCTTCCAGGCGTGCCACAGGAACACCAGCCCCAGCACCAGCGCGCCGCCCAGGTAGAACAGCCCGCTCATGCCGGTCACCCACGGCAGCACGCTCACCACCCCCAGCAGCACGGTATAGAACAGGATCTGCCAGCGCGTGTACTCGACCCCATGGGTCACCGGCAGCATCGGGACCATGGCGCGGGCGTAGTCCTGCCGACGGAAGATCGCCAGCGCCCAGAAGTGCGGCGGGGTCCAGACGAAGATGATCAGCACCAGGAGCAGCGCGTGCGGGTCCAGGGTGCCGGTCACCGCCACCCAGCCCAGTGCCGGTGGCGCTGCGCCGGCGATGCCGCCGATCACGATGTTCTGCGGCGTGGCCCGTTTCAGGAACACGGTGTAGACGACCGCGTAGCCGATCAGCGAGGCGAAGGTCAGCAGCGCCGCCAGCAGGTTGGTGAACACCAGCAGCACCACCATCGACAGCGCCGCCAGGACCAGGGCGAAGGCCAGCGCCTGGCGCGCGGTGACCCGGCCGGACACGATTGGCCGCCAGGAGGTACGCGCCATCTTCGCGTCGATGCGGGCATCGAGCAGCTGGTTGATCGCCGCCGCCGAAGACGCGGCCAGCCAGATACCCAGGAAGCCCATCACCGACTCGCGCAGCGGTGGCAATCCCGGCACGGCGAGGAACATGCCGATGGCGGCGGTGAACACGATCAGCGCCACCACCCGCGGTTTGGTCAGATCCCAGTACTGGCGGAACACGGTACCCGTGGTCGCGGTGGCCATCACGCCTCCGGCGCGCGCAGGCGCGCAAGCAGGGAAACCAGCACGGCGAGCAACAGCACCGCACCGGCGTTGTGGGCCACGGCGTTGGCCAGAGGCAGGCCGAGCTTGACGTTGGCGATGCCCAGGCCGAACTGCACCAGCACCAGCACGCCCAGCAGGCTCGCCCAGCCACGGATGCCCGGCGTGCGCAGCATCCGCAGCGCGAGCCACAGCAGGTAGCAGGCCACCACCACCGCCCCGATGCGGTGGGCCATCTGGATGGCGATGCGCGCCTGCCCGTCCAGGATGCCGCCCTCATAGTCCACGCCGATACCGCGCCACAGCACGAAGCCTTCGCGGAAGTCGGTGGGGGGCCACCACTGGCCGACGCAGGTCGGGAAATCCAGTCCGCACGACAGCGCGGCATAGTTGGCGCTGGTCCAGCCCCCCAGCGCGATCTGCAGGCCAAGCAGTACCAGGCCCGCCACGACCAGCCGGTGCAGCCCGCGCGCCTGGGCCATGCGGATCGGCAGGTTGGTGGCCCGCCAGGCCATCCACAGCAGCAGCGAGAAGGTCAGCAGCCCGCCCAGCAGGTGCCCCATCACCACGACCGGCTTGAGCAGCCAGGTGACCGTCCACATCCCCAGCAGGGCCTGGAAGATGATCACCGCCAGCGTCAGCGCACCCACGCGCGACAGGTCCCGGTTGTCCCAGCGCACCGCCGCCGCAAGCAGGACCAGCTCGCCCGCCACCGCCAGCACCGAGGCCGCCACGTACATCCCGCGCATGTACAACGGGATCGCGATCGCCACCAGCACCGAGGCGGCCACGACCTGCAGCATGCCGCGACTGCGCCTGCGGGCAGCGACCAGGGCCAGGGCCAGCGTCAGCAGCCCCAGCAGGCCGGCGATGATGCGGTGCACCTGCTCGCGCCAGGCCTTGTGGACCTCGACCGGCCGGATCGCGGTGGCGGCGTGGCCATCGCCGTGCTCCACCGCGGTCGGCCAGGTCGCCTTGCCATAGCAGGTCGGCCAGTCCGGGCAGCTCAGTCCGGCGTCGGACAGGCGCACGAAGGCCCCAAAGATGATCACGCCCAGGGCCAGGCCGACGGCCAGCCAGGCCAGGCGGTGGAAGTGGCGCCACGGGCGCGCGGATCCGGCACGCTCGGTGGTGGCCGGGGCGGGCTGGGGTCGGAAATCACTCATGCACAACGCTCATCAGACCAGCCGGACCAGTTTGCCGACGTCCCTGCGCAGTCCGGACGGATCGAAGCCCGGAGCGTAGCGCAGAACCAGGAAGCCGTTCGGGTCGAGCACGTAGACCGGAGTCCCGCCCGGATCGTCTACACCAGGCAGCGCCGCACGCAGGGCCGCTCCTGGGCGGATACGGACGAAGGTGTCCGGCAGCGGGGTCCCCGGCGGCGGCATGCAGGCCTCGTCGGCACAGGCCCACAACACGTGTACGCGTTCGGCGTTGCGCCCGAACAGACGCCAGACCTTGTCCAGGCCGGCGACCAGGTCGACGCACTCGGTACCGCAGCGCGCTGGTGCCACCACCAGGATCCGCCAGGTCCGCTCCTGCGGATTCCATGCGTAGGCGCTGCCGTCCACGGGCTCGATGGCCACCTCCCGGAGGTCGCGGGCGGGGTCGTACATCTCCCCGTGCACGCCGGTCGCGCCCGGGATGCGGTCGGAGCGCGCGATCCACATCGCGACCAGGATCGGCAGCACAAACACCGCCACCACCGCCAGCAGGGCGATGCGGTTGCGGTTGCGCCTGCGGGTATCCATGGGCGGGGGTGGCGGAGTGGTGCTCATGTCGGTTTCCTCCGGCTGCGGCGCAGCGCGCGCACCGTCAGCAGCAATGCGATGGCCAGGACGGTGGCCGCCAGGCCGTACCACTGCAGGGCGTAGCCACGGTGGCGGTCGGGTGGCAGGGTGTTGGGCAGCAGTTCCAGGTCGCGCTCGAAGCCCAGCGGCAGCGCCGGGTCCAGGCGCAGCACGCGCGGGGCGACCGGGTGCCTGACGGCCGCTTCCAACGCCTCCAGATCCATGCGCATCATCAGCAGGGCGTCCCCCCGACTGGCCAGCGGCTCGCCGAGCGCCAGGCCGGCGGCGGGCGGTGCGGCGAGCAGGCCGGCCACTTCGAACCCGCCTTCCGGCCACTCCGCCCGGGGCAGGCTGCGATCACCCGGCATCGCCAGCCAACCCAGGTCCACGAGCAGCCACTGGGGGGCGCCGGTGTCGAACAGCCGGTATGCGCGCACTCCCGGACGACCATTGCGCAACTGGTTGTCCAGCAGCACGACCGGCGCGTCCACGAAGCTGCCGCTACCTTCGGCCCAGTCAAGCCCGTCGCGCCGCGCCGGATCGCCGGCGAGCTCGAGCGGCCGTGGCTGCCGCGCCTCCAGCACCGTGGCGGCGGACTGCAGCAGCCGTTCCTTCTGCACGGCACGGCCCGCCTGCCAGCTCCCCAGCATCGCCAGCCCCGCGGCCAACAGCAGTGCCAGCGTCCAGCCCGCGAGCCACCCTGCGACGCGGCTCACGACGGCACCGCCCATGCTTGCCATAATCGCCCGGTGCCGCGGCTGCCGCTGCAGCCACCCGGCCCCTGGAGAACATTGATGAAGACCCTGTTGATCGTCGCCGTCCTGCTGCTGATTCTCTGGAACCTTGGCGCGGGCCTGTACTACATGATGGTGGACAAGGGAGGCAGCAAGCGCACGGTAAACGCGCTCACCCGCCGCATCGTGATCTCGATCGCCCTGATCGTCGGCGTGGTCATCGCCGCCTCGATGGGCTGGCTGGAATTCCACGGCGTCGGCCGCTGAGCGCGACGCCCCTGCCGGCGCGGCCGCACGGCCCGCGCCGCGCGGATGCCGCAGCTCAGAGCACGTAGACGAATAGGAACAGGATCAGCCAGACCACGTCCACGAAGTGCCAGTACCACGCCACCGCCTCGAAGCCGAAGTGGTCGTCGGCGCTGAAGTGGCCCTTGAAGGCGCGCAGCCAGATCACCGCCAGCATGATCGTGCCCAGCGTGACATGCAGTCCGTGGAAGCCGGTAAGAAGGTAGAACGTCGAGCCGTAGATGCCCGAGCGCATGGTCAGGTTGAGGTCGGAGTACGCGTGGATGTACTCCTCGGCCTGGAAGAACAGGAACAGGCAGCCCAGCAGTACCGTGGCTCCCAGCCAGACCAGCAGGCCGCGGCGGTTGGCGGCCTTCAGCGCGTGGTGCGCCAGGGTGATGGTGACGCCGGAGGTCAGCAGGATCAGCGTGTTGAGCAACGGCAGGCCCCAGGCCGGGATGGTCTGGTAGGTACCGCCCACCGCGCCCGGACCATTGCTGGGCCACGCCGAGGTGAACGCATCCCACAGCAGCGCATTGGTCATCGCGCCGTCGCCGGCGCCGCCCAGCCACGGCAGCGCGTACTGGCGGGCGTAGAACAGCGCGCCGAAGAAGGCGCCGAAGAACATCACCTCGGAGAAGATGAACCAGATCATCCCCATCCGGAACGAGCCGTCGACCTGGTCGTTGTAGCGGCCGCGCACCGACTCGCGGATCACGTCGCCGAACCAGCCGAACAGCACGCCGATCATGAGCGCGACACCGAACAGGCACACGACCTTGCCCCACGGGGTGTCGTTGAGCCAGCCACCGGCACCTGCGGCGGCGGTGAACAGCGCGATCGAGCCGAAGAAGGGCCAGCGGCTGCTCGAGGGCACGTAATAGTGGCTGGCGTCCGTCGGGTGGGTGGTGGCCATGGCGACTTCCTGTGGTGGGCTCAGTGCGCGGCGAGCTGTTGCTGCTCGGTGAGCGCGTCGTTCTTGAAGAAGGTATAGGACAGCGTCAGGGTCTTCACGTTGGCCGGCAGCGCCGGGTCGACGATGAAGCGTACCGGCATGTCCCGGCTCTCGCCGGCATGCAGGGTCTGGGCGGTGAAGCAGAAGCACTCGGTCTTGCTGAAATAGCCCGACGCCCGCGCCGGGGCAACGGAGGGCACCGCGCTGCCGACGATGGTGCGCTCGCTGTCGTTGTGGGCGAAGTACATCGTCTCGTACTGCTCGCCCGGGCGGACCCGCATCGTGGCTTCGGTCGGGCGGAACTGCCAGGGCAGCTTCGAGTTCACCCCGCCGTCGAACTCGACGGTGATCCAGCGGTCCTCGACCGCGGCGGCCGTGGCGGCGGTCGCCGCGGTGTTGTCGACGCGGATGCCCAGCACCTTCTCGCAGGCGATGCGGTACAGCGGCACCAGCGAGAAGGTGAAGCCGAACGCCAACGCAGCGGCCACCAGCATCTTGGCCAGGCCCGCGGTACGGCCTGGCGATCCCCCCTCGCGGCGCGGCGCGTCACTCACTGCCCAGCACCCCGCTCAGGATGAAGGCGACGTAGATCGCCACCGCCACCCCTGCGATCCACAGCGCGGTCCGGCGCGCCGCCCGGCGGCGGGCGGCGAGGTCGGTCTGGCGCGGATCGAAGGACGGGGCCATGGCGCGCACGCGGCTCAGTGGGTCACGTCGCCGTGGGCGAGGTCGGCGTCGCGGATCACCGGCGGGGTGGTGAAGGTGTGGTGCGGCGCCGGGCTTGGCACCGTCCACTCCAGGCCGCGGGCCCCTTCCCATGCGCGCGGCAGCGCCACTTCGCCGGTCTTCTTCGAGCGCAGCAGGATGAAGGCCATCAGGAACGGGGTGATGAACATGCCGAACGCGCCGATCGAGCTGATCAGGTTCCAGTCCGCGAACACCACGTTGTAGTCCGGGATGCGGCGCGGCATGCCGGCCAGGCCCAGGAAGTGCTGCGGGAAGAACAGCAGGTTGACGAACACGATCGTCCACCAGAAATGGAACTTGCCCAGCTTCTCGTTGTACATCCGCCCGGTCCACTTGGGCCACCAGTAGTAGATGGCCGCGATGATGGCGAACAGCGCGCCGGTCACCAGCACGTAGTGGAAGTGCGCGACCACGAAGTAGGTGTCGTGGTACTGGAAGTCGGCCGGGACGATGGCCAGCATCAGGCCGGAGAAGCCGCCGATGGTGAACAGCAGCACGAAGGCCAGCGCCCACAGCATCGGGGTCTCGAAGGTGAGCGAGCCACGCCACATGGTGGTGATCCAGTTGAAGATCTTCACCCCGGTGGGGATCGAGATCAGCATCGTGGCGTACATGAAGTAGATCTCGCCGCCCAGTGGCATGCCGGCGGTGAACATGTGGTGTGCCCAGACGATGAAGCTCAGGAACGCGATCGCGGCGGTCGCGTACACCATGGCCTGGTAGCCGAACAGCGGCTTGCGGCTGAAGGTCGGGATGATCTCGCTGACGATGCCGAACGCCGGCAGGATCATGATGTAGACCTCGGGGTGCCCGAAGAACCAGAAGATGTGCTGGTACATCACCGGGTCACCGCCACCGGCGGCGTTGAAGAAGCTGGTGGCGAAGAACTTGTCGGTCAGCAGCATGGTGACCGCGCCGGCCAGCACCGGCATGACCGCGATCAGCAGGAACGCGGTGATCAGCCAGGTCCAGGCGAAGATCGGCATCTTCAGCAGGTCCATGCCCGGCGCGCGCATGTTGAGCACGGTGGCGATGACGTTGATCGCGCCCATGATCGAGCTGATGCCCATCATGTGGATGGCGAAGATGCTGAAAGCCACGTTGGCACCGCCCTGCAGCGACAGCGGCGGGTACATGGTCCAGCCCGCGGCCGGTGCGCCACCGGGCAGGAACAGGGTCAGCAGCAGCATCGCGAAGGCGAACGGCAGGATCCAGAACGACCAGTTGTTCATCCGCGGCAGCGCCATGTCCGGGGCGCCGATCTGCAGCGGGATCATCCAGTTGGCCAGGCCGACGAAGGCCGGCATGATCGCGCCGAAGATCATCACCAGCGCGTGCATCGCGGTCATCTGGTTGAAGAAGTGCGGGCTGACCGCCTGCAGGCCCGGGATCGCCAGCTCGGTGCGGATCACCACCGAGAACGCGGCCCCGATGATCGCCATCAGGAAGGCGAACCCCAGGTACAGGGTGCCGATGTCCTTGTGGTTGGTGGAAAAGAACCAGCGCTCGATGAAGCCCTGCTTGTGGCCGTGGGCGTCGTGGTGGTCAGCGACGGGGGTCGTGGCAGCCATTGCCTACCTCTGCGTTCGTGTTCTGTGGCCGGACGGCGAGCGGTGTGCTCAGCCGGCCGGGGATGCCGGGACGGTCGCGGCGGCGGCCAGCGGCGACGGGGCGTTGCCACCGCCCTGGCGGCTGGCGATCCAGCGCTGGAACTCTTCCTTCCCGACCGCGTGCACGACGATCGGCATGAAGCCGTGGTCCTTGCCGCACAGCTCGGCGCACTGGCCGCGGTAGATGCCGGGCTCGGAAATGTCGGCCCAGGCCTCGTTGACGATGCCCGGCACCGCGTCCTGCTTCCAGCCCAGCGCCGGCACCCACCAGGAGTGGATCACGTCGTCGGCGGTGATGACGAAGCGGATCTTGGTATCGACCGGCACCACCAGCGGGTTGTCGACGTCCAGCAGGTAGTAGGGGTCGGACGAGGCGTCCGGGCGCACCCCGGACTGGCGGATCTCGTCGCTGCGGCGGTCCATGCGGCTGACGAACTGCACGTCCTGGCCCAGGTACTCGTAGCCCCACATCCACTGGTAGCCGGTGACCTTGACGGTCAGCTCCGAATCGCGGGTGTCGTACATGGCCACCAGTTTGGTGGTGGCCGGGATCGCCATGATCACCAGCAGCACCACCGGGATCACCGTCCACATGATCTCCAGCCGGGTGTTGTGGGTGAAACCGGTATCGGCGACCGCCCCCTTGGACTTGCGGAACTTCACGATCGCAACACCCATGGCGATGAACACCGCCAGGCCGATCGCGACGCAGATCCACAGCGCCAGCATGTGCGCTTCATAGGCGTTGTTGGACAAGTGGGTCACGCCGCGACCCATGTTGAGCTGCCAGCGATGTGGATCCGCACTCTGCGCCATCGCCAGGACCGGGGTCGCCATTGCGGCGAGTCCCGCGATCCACTGCTTCCTACAACCGGCTTTCATCAGTCAGGGCCCCAGTTCTGCGAGTTGTGCTGCGAGTCGTCCTGCGATTTGCATTCCATCCTGCCGCCCGTCGCCACGCCCGGCCACGGAAGTGGCCCGGAGGGCTGGTCAGCACTGGATGACCATCCGTCCCCTACGGAGGCCGTCAACCTCACTGGCGACATCAAAGCGTTTCGATCCTATCCGCTGGCGGCAACGGGTAGCAAGCATCTGTTCATGTTGGCCGTGGCCCACGAAGCGATTCCGCAGGCCGTGCGAGGCCGCGAACCGACCATCCAGGCACACCTTTCCGCCGCTCCCGGGCCGGTCCGGCACTATCCCTGTTCACGCGCGCGCGCGTACCCTTGTGCCTGCAAGTGGAAAACCCCTTGGCCGACGCCCGTCGGCCGTCTTCGTACGCAGGCCGCAATGAACCAGACCCCCATCTCCGCGGCGCCGGCCCTCCGTGCGCTGATCAGTCCCGAATTGCCTCCGGCTCCCGCCGGTCCGCGCGCGGCGATCACCGCCGGCTGGATCCGCGACGAGGCCGACCACGTGCACGCCCTGCTGGAGCAGGCCCGCCTGCCCGAAGCAGACCGCAACGCGATCCAGGCCGTGGCCGCCGACCTGGTACGCCGGGTGCGCGCGCAGGTGCGCGGACAGGGCATGGTCGAGGCCTTCATGCGCCAGTACGACCTGGGCAGCGAGGAAGGCGTGCTGTTGATGTGCGTGGCCGAAGCGTTGCTGCGCATCCCCGACGCGGAAACCACCGACCTGCTGATCCGCGACAAGCTGGGCGAGGCGGACTGGAAGCGCCACATGGGCCAGTCCCACTCGCTGCTGGTCAATGCCTCCACCTGGGGCCTGATGCTGACCGGCGAGCTGGTCGACCTGGCCGACGAAACCAAACGCGACGTGCACGGTGCCTTCAAGCGCCTGCTGGGCCGTGTCGGCGAGCCGGTGATCCGGCTGGCGGTGCGCCAGGCGATGAAGATCATGGGCCACCAGTTCGTCATGGGAGAAACCATAGGCGAGGCGCTGGCCCGCGGCCGCAAGGGCATCTTCGCGCGCTACCGCTACTCCTACGACATGCTGGGCGAGGCGGCCTTCACCGCCGCTGATGCACAGCGCTACCTGCAGGCCTACCGGGACGCGATCCTGGCCATCGGCGCCGATGGCGAGAAGGCCACCGATATCTTCACCGCGCCGTCGATCTCGGTGAAGCTCTCGGCGCTGCACCCGCGCTACGAGCACGCCAAGCGCAGCCGGGTGATGGCCGAACTTACCCCGCGGGTACTGGAGCTGGCCCGGCTGGCGAAGACGCACGGCATCGGCTTCACCATCGACGCCGAGGAGGCCGACCGGCTGGAGATCTCGCTGGACGTGTTCGCGCAGGTCTACCGCGATGCGTCGCTGGAAGGCTGGGAAGGCTGCGGCCTGGTGATCCAGGCCTACCAGAAGCGCGCGCCGGACGTGATCGAGTACATCGCCGCGCTCGCCCGCGAGGGTGGCCGGCGGATCCCGGTGCGCCTGGTCAAGGGTGCGTACTGGGACACCGAGATCAAGCGCGCGCAGGTCGACGGGCACCCCGGCTTCCCGGTGTTCACCCGCAAGCCCAACACCGACGTCTCCTACCTGGCCTGCGCCCGCCGCATGCTGGGCCTGTCGGATGTGATCTACCCGCAGTTCGCCACCCACAACGCGCACACCATCGCCGCCGTGCACCACATGGCGCGCATGGACGGGCGCAAGGTCGACTTCGAGTTCCAGAAGCTGCATGGCATGGGCGACGACCTGTACGGCGAGGTGATCCCCGCCGACCGCCTGGACGTTCCCTGCCGGGTGTACGCGCCGGTGGGCAGCCACGAGGACCTGCTGCCCTACCTGGTGCGGCGCCTGCTGGAGAACGGCGCCAACTCCAGCTTCGTCAACCGCATCACCGACGAGTCGGTGCCGGTCGAGGACCTGGTCCGCGACCCGGTTCGGACCGTCGAGGCCTTCGAATCCATTCCCCATCCGCGGATCCCGCTGCCGGTCGACCTGTACCGCAGCCACGCTGATTCGCTCGAGAACTGTGACAGGAGCAACTCCATGGGCGTCAACCTCGCCAACGACGGCCAGCTGCGCACGCTGGCCGAGCAGGTCAATGCGGCGCTGCGCAACGACTGGTACGCCGAACCGCTGGTGCCGGGCGCGGCGCCGGCCGGCGAGAAGCTGCCGGTGAGCAACCCGGCCGACCTGCGCGAGGTGGTCGGCTACTGGCTGCCGGCCGACAAGCCGACCGTGGAGAAGGCGCTGGACAACGCGGTGCAGGCGCAGCCGGCCTGGAACGCGACCCCGGCGGCCAGCCGCGCGGCGATCCTGGAGCACGCCGCGGACCTGCTGGACTCGCGCCTGCCCGAGTTCGTCGCCATGTGCACCAAGGACGCCGGCAAGACGATCATGGACGGCGTCGGCGAAGTCCGCGAGGCGGTCGACTTCCTGCGCTACTACGCCTGCCAGGCGCGCACGATGTTCACCCCCGAGCCCCTGCCCGGCCCGACCGGCGAGAGCAACACCCTGCAGCTGTCCGGCCGCGGCGTGTTCGTGTGCATCAGCCCCTGGAACTTCCCGCTGGCGATTTACATCGGCCAGGTCGCCGCCGCGCTGGCCTCCGGCAACAGCGTGATCGCCAAGCCGGCCGAGCAGACCAACCTGGTCGGCTATTACGCCACCCGCCTGCTGCACGAGGCCGGCGTGCCGCTGGACGTGCTGCAATTCGTGCCCGGCGACGGCGCCACCGTGGGTGCAACGCTGACCTCCGACCCGCGCGTGGCCGGCGTGGCCTTCACCGGCTCCAACGAGACCGCCAGCGCCATCAACCGCGCCCTGGCCGCGCGCGAGGGTGCCATCGGCACGCTGATCGCCGAGACCGGCGGCCAGAACGCGCTGATTGCCGATTCCTCGGCCCTGCCCGAGCAGCTGGTGCGCGACGTGATGGGCTCGGCCTTCACCTCGGCCGGCCAGCGCTGCTCGGCCGCGCGCATCCTGTTCATCCAGGAAGACGTGGCCGACCACGTGCTGCGCATGCTCTCCGGCGCCATGGCCGAGCTGAAGGTCGGCGACCCCGGCCTGTTGTCGACCGACGTCGGCCCGGTCATCGATCCGGACGCCCTGAAGATGTTGGAGGAGCACGCGGTGCGCATGGACCGCGAGGCGAAGCTGGTGGCGAAGGCGGAGATGGGCGAGGACAGCGCCGATGGCACCTACTTCGCCCCGCGCGCCTACGAGATCGACTCGATCGACGTGCTCGGGCGCGAGGTGTTCGGCCCGGTGCTGCACATCGTGCGCTGGAAGGCCGGCGAGCTCGACAAGGTGATCGACGCGGTGAACTCCACCGGCTACGGCCTGACCCTGGGCGTGCACAGCCGCATCGACGCCACCGCGGAGAAGATCGCGGCGAAGGCAAAGGTCGGCAACTGCTACATCAACCGCAACCAGATCGGTGCGGTGGTGGGCGTGCAGCCGTTCGGCGGCCAGGGCCTGTCGGGCACCGGTCCCAAGGCCGGCGGCCCGCACTACATGCTGCGCTTCGTGACCGAGAAGACAGTGACCATCAACACCACCGCGACCGGCGGCAATGCCTCGCTGCTGACGCTGGAAGACTGACGCTGCCGCCACGCCACCGCCGGCGGCGGTGGCACCGGAGGCAAAAAAGAACCCCGCCATTGGCGGGGTTCCTTTTTTGCCGCGGGCCGTCTCCGGTCAGAAGCGGTACTGGGCGGAAATGCCGTACAGGTCGGCCGCACCCTCGAACTCGCCGAACAGGCGGTAGTTCGGAGCCTCGATGCCGATGTGCGGGGTATCCGGCTCCAGGCGCGTGTAGGCGAAGCTGAACTCCAGGTTGTCGGAGTAGCCCCAGGTCGCGCCGATCGAGTACCACTGGCGATCTTCGTCGGGCAGGCGCGGGGTGCGGTGCGCAAACGTGGTCGGGGTCTCGTCGTACGCGTAGCCGGCACGCAGGGTCCAGGCCTCGTTGAGCACGTATTCGCCGCCGATGGAGGAGAAGCGGGTCTCGTCCCAGCCAAACGGTTCGATGGTAGGTGCGTCCGGACCATCGAACTCGATGCGGACTTCGTCCAGCGACTCCCAGCTGGTTTCGGCGTAGGTCGCGGCCATCGAGAAGCGGTCGGTGAACTGGTAGGCCACCTCGACGGTGGTCATCGCCGGGGTGGTCAGCTTCGCGCCGGCACCGCCGTCCAGGAACAGCGCACCCTGGCCGACCGCGTCGAACACCGCGCGGGCCGGGGCCGGCACGGTCCAGTCGACGTCGCCACGCAGGTCGTACTTGACCTCCGAGCGGTGGCTGATGCCGATGCTCAGCTTGTCGGTGGGACGGATGTTCACGCCTGCAATCCAGCCCATGCCGGTGTCATCGCCCTGGACCTCGGCCGTGCCATCGGCGCTCTGCGGCAGGAAGCCGGGCACGCCGGCGCCCATCAGGACGGAGCCGAAATCCACGCCCTTGGACAGGGTCACGTCCGCCTGGGAGAAGGTCAGCCCGACGCCCACCGAAAGGCGGTCGGGGATGAGGTCGACCGCGCCGGTCAGGGCCAGCTCGACGACCTGCACGTCGGAGTCGATCGCCGCGTAGCGCCCGACCCAGTCCTGGTCGTACTTGGTGGCCAGGCCGAACGGCGCGCTGACCATGGCGCCCACCGCCGCACCGTTGTCGAACTTGTGGACCATCGAGAACGCCGGGATCGGCGTGAAATCGCCGGCGTTGCCGCCGTCACCGCCGTTCAACGGCCGGCCCAGCGCATCGTAGCCGTCGCCACGGTATTCGTAGTTCAGGTCGATGGCGGTCACGTCGCCCTGGATCGTGGTGCCTTCGAACTGGGTCATGCTGGCCGGGTTGTTGACCACGACCGCGGCGTCATCGTCACGCAGGCCGGCGCCTGCAAAGGCATTGCCCAGCGACTTGACGCTGTTTTCCTTGAGCTGGAACCCGGAAGCGTCGGCCTGGCCGAAGGCCAGTGCGCCGGCGATGCCCAACGCGAGCGCCGACAGGCGGGTGATGCGGTGTGCGTGTTGCATGCGTGTAGTCTCCATTGGAGTTTCTTATGGTCTCCGGTCGCGCCGGTGCGCCACGGGCGTCCTGGCCGGCGGGTGCCGGCCCGCGCCATACGGGGCCGAACGCACTATAGCGCGTCTTAACCGTGGGCTAACATCGGCGAAGATGTTCGTCACCATCCCGCCACGCCGCAAGGCTTCCCTGCGCTGGGCCACCCCGCTGCTGTTCGCGATCCTGTGGGGCAGCTTCACCTGGGCGCTGCTGGCGGGCGAGCAGCAGCAACAGCGCTGGCTGACCGAATGGGGGGCGCTGTCGGGCGGGCTGACCAATCCCGAAGCCTGGCGCCAGTCCATCGCCGACGGCGCCCTGCTGCGGCTGGTGACGGCCCTGGGCTTGCACGCGGACTGGGCGCACCTGCTGGGCAACCTGGTGTTCCTGTTGATCTTCGGCCTGCCGGCCGAGCGCAGCATCGGTCCCTGGCGGCTGCTGCTGCTGTTCGTGCTGGGCGGGGCCTTCGCCAACCTGGCGGCGGTGCTGGCGATCTCCACCCCCGACCGGCTGATCATCGGCGCCAGTGGCGCGGTCTCGGCCCTGATGGGCGCCTACCTGGCGCTGTTCCCCGGGGCGCGGCTGGGCGTGGTGGTGCCACTCGGGCTGTTCCTGCAGTTCGTGAAAGTGCCCGCGCCGCTGCTGATCGGCATCTGGGCGGCGCTGCAGCTGGCCTTCACCTTCATCGGCCCGGCCTTCGGCGCAGTCGCCTGGTCGGCGCACCTGGTGGGCTTCGCCTTCGGCGGCGCCTTCGCCCTGGTGGCACGCGCCGGCATCGCCCGGCGGCTGCGCCACCAGCGCGGCGGCTGACGGACCGCACCACGCGCCGGGATACAATCGCGGCCATGGCAGACACGCTTTACAAGGTCACCTTCCACAACGCCGGCAAGATCTACGAGCTCTATGCGCGCAAGGTAGCCAGCGGGGCGTTGTGGGGATTCACCGAGGTCTCCGGGCTGGTCTTCGACGTGCACGACGGCGTGGTGGTGGATCCCACCGAGGAGCGCCTGCGCGACGAGTTCGGCAGCACCCGGGTCCTGCACCTGCCGATGCAGTCGATCGTGCGGGTGGAGGAGGTGGAACGGAAGGGAACCTCCGCGATCCGCGACGCCGCCACCGGGGAGAAGGTGGTCACGCCCTTCCCCCTTCCGCCCCGGCCGCGCTGAACGTTACTCCCCCGCCAGCGACTTGAGCTCGGCCAGCGCCTGGTCGATGTACGCCTCGCCGGTCAGCACCTGGCCCGGCGTGCCTTCGTCGTAGGTGCCCTCCAGGTGGCCGGGCAGGGTCGCTTCGCTGGCCACCGGGTAGTCCTCCGCATCACTGCCCTCCGCGTCGGGGTCGGGCGGCCCCTCCAGCACCAGGCCCGGCAGGATTCCGGTCGCCTGGATCGAGGTCCCGTCCGGCGTGTAGTAGAGCGCCGTGGTGAGCTTGACCGAGTCGCCGTTGTCCAGCGGCAGCACGGTCTGCACCGATCCCTTGCCGAAGGTGCGGCTGCCGACCACCTTCGCCCGGTCGTGGTCGGCCAGCGCGCCGGCGAGCACCTCGGACGCACTCGCCGAACCGGCATCGACCAGCACCACCACCGGTGCACCGTCCAGCAGGTCGCCCGGCGTGGCACTGAAGCTGGCGTCGCTGATCGGCATGCGCCCGCGGGTGGTGACGATCACGCCCTCGTCCAGCAGCGCGTCGGCGACCTGCACCGCGGAGGTGAGCAGGCCGCCCGGGTTGCTGCGCAGGTCGATGAGCAGCCCGCGCAGGCCGCCCCCTGCCTCGTCCTGCAGCTGCCGCAGCTTGCGTTCGAAGTCCGCCGCGGTGCCGGTCTGGAAGGCGCTGACGCGGATGTAGCCGTAGCCCGGCTCCAGCATGCGGCCGCGCACGCTGGCGATGCGGATCACCTCGCGCTCGATCGTCATTTCCAGCGGCGCGGTCTCCCCCTCGCGCAGCACGGTCAGCTGCACCGTCGTCCCCGGCTCCCCGCGCAGCGGCACCGAGTCCTCGGTCACCGACGACGTCAGTGCGACCCCGTCCACCGCCACGATCAGGTCACCGGCCAGGATCCCGGCACGCGCGGCAGGGGTGTCGTCGAACGGCGCGATCACGCGCAGGGTGCCGTCGGGCTGGCGCAGGATCTCCACGCCCAGCCCGCCGTAGTTGCCCCGGGTCTGCTCGTCGAAGGCATCGGCCGCATCCCCGGCGAGGTAGGCACTGTGCGGGTCGAGGTCAAGCAGCAGCCCGCGCACCGCCGACTGCATCAGTTCGTGGTCGTCGACGGGTTCCACGTAGGCCTGCTTGACCGCGTTGTAGAGGGCAACGAAACGCCGGATCTCCTCCAGGGGGACCGGGGAAGCTCCGGCGTCAGCGACCTCGCTGGCGGCCTCTTCGTCGATGGCCTCGTCGTCGGCAGTCCCGGTGATGGCGTCCTGCCCGCTGTCCCCGTCCACTTGCTGGGCGGGGACCGGCGCCACGGCCAGGGAAAGCGCAAGGCCAAGGAGCAGGGGAAGCGGTCGACGCATGCGGTCCTCCAGGTGCCGGGCCGCCATGTGGCGGGCCTTCGATTATGCGTGGTTCAACGCCCGAGCCAGCCGCGCGGATCGACCGGCTTTCCGCCACGGCGCAACTCGAAGTACAACGCCGGTTGCCCGTGGCCGCCGGAACTGCCGACGGTGGCGACCGGGTCAGCGGCGGCGACCGTGTCGCCAGGCTCGCGCAGCAGGGTCTCGTTGTGAGCGTACAGGCTCATGTGGCCGTCGCCATGGTCGATGATCAGGATCAGCCCGAAACCGCTCATCCACTCGGCGTAGACCACGGTTCCAGCCGCGGCGGCACGCACCGTGGTGCCGGCCGGGGCGCCGACCAGCAGTCCCTGGCTCTTGCGCCCGTCCGGCATGGTGGCGCCGTATCCGGCAAGCAGGCGCCCGTCCACGGGCCACCCCGCCCCGCCGACACTGGGTCCCGACGCGGGCGCCGGGCGTGGCGCTGGTTCCGCGCCGGCGTCTTCCCTGCGCGCGGCCTCGCGGGCCGCGGCGGCACGGCGCTCGGCTTCGGCCCGGGCGGCCGCTTCCCGCAGCCGGGCCAGCACGTCCTCCAGGGCTTTCGCGTCGCGCCCCAGCGCCTTCTCCCTTGACTGGCGATCCTCGAAGCGGGTGTCGAGCTCGGCCACCAGGGCCTGGCGCTTGCCGCGTTCGGCCTCGAGTCCCGCCAGGCGCGCGTCCAGCCCGGCACGCGAGGCTTCCAGCGCGTCGCGGCGTTCGGCGATGTCCCGCTCCAGCCGCGCCAGCTCTTCGAGCTCCGCCGCCAGGCTGCGGATACGCTCCACCTGGTCGCGCTGCAGGTAGCCGTGGTAAGCCAGCAGGCGGTTCGCCTCGGCAACGCTGTCCTGCGCCAGCAGCAGCTTCAGCGGCGCGGCCCGGCCCTGGGCCTGGGCCGAACGCAACAGCCCGGCCAGCTCCTGGCGGCGACCCGCCAGCGAGGCCTCCATGTCGCCACGCCGGGTTTGCAGTTCCTGCAGCTCCTGCCCGGCCGCCGCAATCTGTTGTTGCAGTTCGCGCAGCTCGCGCGCGGCCCGGGCCACGCCCTCATCGGCGGCGCGCAACTCGCGTGCCGCGTCGCTGCGCCGGCCTTCGACCTGGCGGCGTTCGGCGGCCACCTCCCTGAGCTCCTGGCGTACCCGCTCCAGTCGCTTGCGTGCGTCCGCCGCGTCTTCCTGGGCCGCCGCGGGCACGCCGGTTCCCGCGGCGAGCACCAGCGCCGCGGCCAGGCTGCAGGCGAGGCTCGCGCGGGCGCTCCGCATCAGCCGGTGCTTCCGTCCAGGAGCAGGCTGCGTCCCGTCATTTCCTCCGGCCGCGGCACGCCCAGCAGATCGAGGATGGTCGGCGCCACGTCGCGCAACGAACCGCCCTCACGCAACGTCGCCGGCCGCGTGCCCTGGTAGGCGAACGGGACCGGGCCCACCGTGTGCGATGTGTGCGGCTGCCCGGTGGCCGGATCGCGCATCATCTCCACGTTCCCGTGGTCGGCGGTCACCAGCAGCGCCCCGCCGGCCTGGCGCACGGCGTCGGAAACGGCGCCGATCGCCACGTCGACGGCCTCGACCGCCTGGATCGCCGCCTGCAGGCTGCCACTGTGGCCGACCATGTCCGGATTGGCGATGTTGCAGATGCACACGTCGAACCCACCGGAGCCGATCGCGGCCACCAGCTTCGCGGTGACCTCCGGGCAGCTCATCTCCGGCTGCAGGTCGTAGGTCGCCACCTGCGGGCTGGGGACCAGGATCCGGGTCTCGCCGGCGTACTCGTCCTCGCGGCCGCCACTGAAGAAGAAGGTGACGTGGGCGTACTTCTCGGTCTCGGCGATGCGCAGTTGCCGCAGGCCGTGGTCGGCCAGCACCTGGCCCAGCGTGTTGCGCAGTTCCTCGGGACCGAATGCCAGCGGTGCCGGCAGGCGGGCGTCGTACTCGGTCAGGCAGACGAAGCGCGACAGAACGGGCCGGGGGGCCTGGAATCCGTCGAAGGCCGGATCGACGAAGGCCGCCGCCAGCTGGCGGGCCCGGTCGGCGCGGAAGTTCATGAACACGATGGCATCGCCGTCACGGACCGGGGCACCGGCACCGATGACAGTCGGCTCGACGAACTCGTCGTTTTCCCCACGCGCGTAGGCGGACTCCAGTGCCTCCAGCGCGCTGCCGGCGGCATGCACCCCGCGTCCCTCGACGATCACGTCCCAGGCCTTGCGGACCCGGTCCCAGCGCCGGTCGCGGTCCATCGCCCAGTAGCGGCCGGTGACGCTGGCGATTCGCGCGTTGCCCGCCGCCGCGCAGGCGGCCTGCAGGCGCTCCAGGCTGGGCGCGGCGGAACGCGGCGGGGTGTCGCGGCCGTCGAGGAAGGCATGCACCGCCACCCGTGGCACCGCTTCGCGGCGGGCGAACCCGATCATCGCCAGCAGGTGCTCCTCGTGACTGTGCACCCCGCCCGGCGAGACCAGCCCCATCAGGTGCAGGGTGCCACCGGAGTCACGCGCCGCCGTGCAGGCCGCGCGCAGCTCCACGTTGTCGAAGAAGCTCCCGTCCTCGATCGCGGTGTCGATGCGGGTCAGGTCCTGGTAGACGACGCGCCCCGCGCCCAGGTTCATGTGGCCGACCTCGGAGTTGCCCATCTGCCCGTCCGGCAGCCCGACGTGGCGCCCTTCCGTGTGGATCAACACGTGCGGGGAGGCGGCCAGCAGCGCGTCCCAGTTGGGGGTGCGGGCCTGGGCAAGTGCGTTGTCGGTCGGATCCTCGCGATGCCCCCAGCCGTCGAGGATCATCAGCACGACGGGACGGATCGCGGGCGTATGGCTTTGGTTGGGGTTGGCGGACACGGTCTTCTTCGGTGATTCTGGCCCTGCGGATTGTATCGGAGCCGCCCACACCGAACCGGAGGACCTTCCTCATGAGTACCCGGAACCAGTTCTTCGCGGCCGCCCTGGGCGCCGCGCTTTTTCTTCCCGCCACCGGCGCCATGGCCCAGGACGTCAGCAAGGTCATGGGCTCGATCGAGGTCGAGGCCGGCTCACGCGTGGGCGATGTGGACACCGTGAACGGCCGCATCAGCATCGCCGCCGATGCCACCGTGGGCGAGGCCTCCACGGTGAACGGACGCATCGAGGCGGGCGACGGTGCCCGGATCGGGTCGATGGAGACCGTGAATGGCCGCATCGAGGTAGGCCACGACGTGCAGGCCGGCTCGCTGGAAACCGTCAACGGCCGCATCCGCACCGGCGAGCGCGCCCGGATCGGCGGCGACGTGGAGTCCGTCAACGGCAGCGTGTTCATCGACCGCGGCAGCCGCGTCGACGGCGATATCGAGACCGTCAACGGCTCGGTCGGCCTGGTCGCCACCGAGGTGACCGGCGACATTGAGATGGTCCACGCCGACCTGACCGTGGGCGCCGGTTCGCACGTGCGTGGCCGGGTGCATTACGAGAAGCCGCAGTCCACCTTCTCGTTCGGCGACCGCCGGGTTCCGCGCGTCATCGTCGGCCCCGGCGCGGTCGTGGACGGCCCGCTGGTGTTCGACCACGAGGTTGAGCTGTACGTGCACGAGACCGCACGCACCGGTGCGGTGACGGGGGCCACAGCGCAGTCCTACAGCGGCGACCGGGCCCCCGCGCGCGACTGACCGGTACCTGCGCTCCCGCCGGGCAGGCGCCTGGCGGGAGACTGCTACCATCGGGCGTTCGTCCCTGGGGAGAACACCCGATGTCTCGCATCCCATTGCTGTCGGCGACGCCGGTACTGGCCGCCGCGCTCGCCCTGGCCGCCTGCGACCGGGCGGCCGAGCCCGCCGCCCCTGCGCCAACCGAAGCGTCGACCGACGCGCCCGCCACCGCGGCTGGCAACGCGCATGCACTGCCCGCGGACCGCGGGTACGAGCCCGCGATCACCGCGGAGGACTTCGTTCACCGCGTGCAGGTACTCGCCTCGGACGATTTCCAGGGGCGTGCACCCGGTACCCCCGGCGAAGAAAAGACCGTCGAGTGGCTGGCCGCCGAGTTCGAGCGGCTCGGCCTGGAACCGGCCGGCGAGGACGGGACCTGGTTCCAGGACGTCCCGATGGTGGAGACCACCGCCGACGAGTCGTCGGTACGGATGGACCTGCTGGTCGATGGCCAGGAGCGCAGCCTTGCCTTCGGCGAGGACATGGTCATCGGCACCCGCACCGGCGAGGCCAAGGTGGAAATCGACGACAGCCAGCTGGTCTTCGTCGGCTACGGAGTCAACGCGCCCGAGGCCGGCTGGAACGATTACGAAGGCGTCGACGTGGAAGGCAAGACGGTCGTGATGTTCGTCAACGATCCCGGCTTCCACACCCAGGACGAGGCGCTGTTCGAAGGCGAGCGGATGACCTACTACGGCCGCTGGACCTACAAGTTCGAGGAGGCCGCCCGCCAGGGCGCCGCGGCGGCGCTGATCATCCACGACACCGCGGGTGCGTCCTACGGCTGGGATGTGGTGAAGAACTCCTGGTCCGGCCCGCAGTTCGACCTCACCGCGGCGGACGACCCGGAACCGCGCCTGCCGGCGCAGGGCTGGATCACCGGCGACGTGGCCCGTGACCTGCTGGGCAACCTGGGTCACGACCTGGACGCGCTCTACCAGGCCGCCAACCAGCCCGGCTTCAAGGCGATCGAGCTGGACGCGACGATGTCGCTGGATCTGTCCAGCACCAGCACCCACGGAAGCTCGCGCAACGTGATCGCCCGGCTGCCCGGCGCCACCAGTCCGGACGAGGCGGTGGTCTACATGGGCCATTGGGATCACCTGGGCACCCACGAGGACGGCCGGATCTACAACGGTGCCATCGACAACGCCACCGGCATCGCCGGCATCGTCGAGATCGCCGAGGCGTTCGCCAGCCGCGAGCAGCGTCCCGATCGCTCGCTGGTCTTCCTGGCCGTGACCCTGGAGGAGTCCGGCCTGCTGGGCTCCAAGTACTACGTTGCCCACCCCAGCGTGCCGCTTGAGGACACGGTGGCCGTCATCAACCTCGATGCGATGCCGGTGATCGGCCAGGCCAGCGACATGACCGTGGTCGGACTCGGCAACTCCGAGCTGGAGGACATCCTCGAGGGCGTGCTGGAAGAGCAGGGCCGCACCATGAGCGCGGAAGCCACTCCGCAGGACGGCTTCTTCTTCCGCTCCGACCACTTCAACTTCGCCAAGGCCGGCGTGCCCGCGCTGTACGCAAAGGGCGGCGACAACCTCCGCGACGGCGGCCTGGAGGCAGGTGCCGCCGCCCAGCGCGACTACCGCGACGCCCGCTACCACCAGCCCGATGACACCTACGACCCCTCCTGGGACGTCAGCGGCGTGATCGAGGACCTGCAGGCGCTCTACCAAGTTGGCGAAGTACTCGTCGACGGCGAGCAGTGGCCCAACTGGCGCGAGGGCAACCCGTTCCGTGCCAACCGCGACCGCATGATGGACGCGCGCGCGGACTGAGTTCCGGCCACCGGCGCC
>JAEWFH010000046.1 GCA_023388955.1 Pseudomonadota bacterium | reverse complement strand
GCGGGCGAAGTCGCGCTTCTGGCCTGGGCGCATGGCTGGGTCCTCCGGGTGGGTGGAGGGCCAGCGTCGGGGTTGGTGGCGGCTGAAGGAAATCGGGGAGGGGTGCACTGTTGCGTAGGCATTCCCTTCTCCCGCTTGCGGGAGAAGGTGCCCGAAGGGCGGATGGGGGCTGCTCTCGTTCTTGCCTTTCTGCTCAAGAGCAAAAGCAAAGATCAAAAGCTCCCCTCACCCCAGCCCTCTCCCGCAAGCGGGAGAGGGGGTTAGAGAACGGGAGAAGGGCGACTCAGATCGCATCCCGCCACGGCCGGCTCAGCATCGAGGCGGCCATGATCAGCCCGACGTGCGAGTACGCCTGCGGGAAGTTGCCCCATTGCTCCCCGTCCTCGAAGGCCAGGTCCTCCGACAGCAGGCCGAGGTGGTTGCGGCGGGCCAGTACGCGTTCGAACAGTTGCCGGCCTTCTTCCTTGCGTCCGGTCGCGGCCAGGGCCTCGATGTACCAGAAGGTGCAGATGGTGAAGCTGGTCTCGGGCACGCCGAAGTCGTCGGGGGCGATGTAGCGGAACAGGCCGTCGCCGCGGCGCAGGTCGCGGCCGATCGCGTCCACGGTGGCCACGTACCGGGGGTCCATCGGGTCGAGGAAGCCGATGTCGCCCAGCAACAGCAGGCTGGCGTCGAGCTGGTCGCCGCCGAAGGTCGCCACGAAGTGCCCGGCCGCCTCGCTGTAGCCTTCGTCCAGGATCCGCGCGTGCATGGCGTCCGCGCGCCCACGCCACAGCTGCACCCGCTCGGGGAGGTTGAGGCGGACCGCGATCCTGGCCAGGCGGTCGCAGGCGGCCCAGCACATCGCCGCGGTATAGGTGTGCACGCCGGTGCGGCCGCGGAACTCCCACAGGCCGGCGTCCGGGCGCTCGTACAGGTTCCAGGCGCGCTCGCCGACGTGTTCCAGGCGCTCGTAGGTCGCCCGGTCGCCGCGGTGGGCCAGGCGTCGGTCGAAGAACAGCTGGGTGGAGGCGAGCACCACGCTGCCGTACACGTCGTACTGCTTCTGCACCCAGGCCAGGTTGCCCTCGCGCACCGGGCCCATGCCACGGTAGCCGGCCAGCGCCGGCATCTCCTGCTCGGTCAGTTCGTGCTCCAGGCCGATGCCGTACAGCGGCTGCAGCTCGCCTTCCTCGTTGGTGGCCAGGTTGAACACGTAGCCCAGGTAGCCCTCCATGGTGCGGGTCGCGCCCAGGCGGTTGAGCGCGCGGACCACGAAGGCGGCGTCGCGCAGCCAGCAGTAGCGGTAGTCCCAGTTGCGCTGGGTGCCGGGCGCCTCGGGGATCGAGGTGGTGGGCGCGGCGATGATCGCGCCGGTCTCGTGGTACTGGCACAGCTTCAGGGTGATGGCGCTGCGGATCACCGCCTCCTGCCATTCCAGCGGCAGGGCCAGCGAGAGCACCCACTCGCGCCAGTACTCGCAGGTGCGCTCCTCGGCCTGGCGCACGAAGTCGTCGACCGGCCGGGTCAGGGTCTCGTCGGGCCCGAGCACCAGGTGCAGCTCGCGCTCGAGCACGAAGGCGGTCTCCTCGCGCACCAGCCGGATCGGTGCGTCGGTGGTCAGGCGCAGGGTGAAGTCGGGATGCAGGTAGCGGATGTGGTTGCTGCCCCAGGTCCGCTCCGGCCGGGTCGCGCCCCAGTCGGCCAGCGGCCGCACCCGGATGCGGATGCGCGGGGTGCCCGCCAGCGGCCGTACCCGGCGCAGCAGCATGACCGGCCGGTACCAGCGGTCGTACTGGCGCCAGCGCGGACAGAAGTCGGTGATCTCCACTGCGGCCCCGTGCACGTCGTGCAGTACGGTGCGCAGGATGGCGGTGTTCTCCACGTACGCCTGCTCGGCGTGGTGAAAGTCCTCCAGTTCGATGGCGTAGTCGCCGCCTTCCTGTTGCGTCGGCTGCATCAGGGCGCAGAAGGCCGGGTCGCCGTCGAAGGCCGGGATGCAGCCCCAGCTCACCCGCGCCTGGCGGTCGATCAGCATCGCCACCGAGCCATTGCCGACCAGGCCCAGATCGAGTGTGTTCATGCCGCGGCTCCCTGTCGCAACCAGGCCAGCACCGCGGCGGTGTCGGCGAGGCGATGACGGGCCGCGCTCGGGCTGCGGTCGCCGACCAGCACGCTGGTGCCACCGAGGCCGTTGACGGCCTCGAAGCCGTGCTCGTCGGTCAGGTCGTCGCCGACGAACACCGGGACGCGGCCCTGGAACGGCGGTTGCCCGGCCAGCGCCGCGATCGCATCGCCCTTGTGCGCGCCCTCCGGCCGCAGCTCGACCACCTGGTTGCCGTGCTGGAGCCGGTAGCCCGGCAGCCGCCCGAGCATCTCCCCGGCAAACGCGCGCAGCTCCGCCGCATGCTCCGGCGCGGCGCGCCAGTGCAGCGCGATGCTGCGGCCCTTGTCCTCCACCACCGTGCCCGGCCGCAAGGCCGCGAACCCCCGCGCATGGTCCAGCACGTGGGCGAGCGCCTCCGGCACCGGCCCCGCCCGGCCCTCGTCCCCGCCAGGGCGCAACTCCAGCCCATGCAGCCCCGCCGCCGGCAACCGCAACGGCCGGAACAACGCATCCAGCCCGTCCACCGACCGGCCACTGACCAGCGCCACCGCCCCGTCCAGCCGCCGATGCAGCGCTTCCAGCACCTCCGGCAGCTCCCCCGGCACCCGCACCCCGTCCGGATGCGCCGCGAACTCCAGCAACGTCCCGTCCACGTCCAGGAACAGCGCGCACCGCCCCTCGATGGCAGGCGGCGGCGGAAGAATGTGCTCGAAAACCATGCGCAGCACTGTGCAGCCACGACCGACAAGATCGCGTACACAGCCGCTCCCGCCAGAGGCACAAAAGATCTTGATTCACAACCCCTCAGCCCGCATCTGGAGAACATTGCCGGCGAACTTCCGGCCCGAAACCGAAGAGGACCGTCCCATGCGAATGGACAAGCTCACCTCCCGCTTCCAGCAGGCCCTGTCCGACGCCCAGTCGCTGGCCGTCGGCCGCGACCACAACCTGATCGAACCCGCCCACCTGCTGCTGGCCCTGCTCGACCAGTCCGGCGGCAGCACCACGCCGCTGCTGTCGCAGGCCGGCGTCAACGTGCCGGTGCTGCGCGAGCGCCTGGCCGAGGCGCTGGAGCGCCTGCCGAAGGTATCCGGCCAGGCCGGCAACCTCAGCGTCGGCAACGACCTGGCGCGGCTGCTGAACGTCACCGACAAGCTGGCGCAGCAGCGCGGCGATGCCTTCATCGCCACCGAGCTGTTCGTGCTGGCCGCGCTGGAGGAGGGCGGCGAGGTTGGCCGTGCGCTGAAGTTCGCCGGCGCCGACAAGGCCCGGCTGGAGGCCGCCATCGACAAGCTGCGCGGCGGCGAGAGCGTGCAGTCCGAATCCGCCGAGGACCAGCGCCAGGCGCTGGAGAAGTACACCATCGACCTGACCGCGCGTGCCGAGAGCGGCAAGCTCGACCCCGTGATCGGCCGCGACGAGGAGATCCGCCGCACCATCCAGGTGCTGCAGCGCCGGACCAAGAACAACCCGGTGCTCATCGGCGAGCCGGGCGTGGGCAAGACCGCGATCGTCGAGGGCCTGGCCCAGCGCATCATCAAGGGCGAGGTGCCCGAGGGCCTGCGCGGCCGCCGGGTGCTGGCGCTGGACATGGGCGCGCTGATCGCCGGGGCCAAGTACCGCGGCGAGTTCGAGGAGCGCCTGAAGGGCGTGCTCAACGACCTGGCCAAGAACGAGGGCCAGATCATCCTGTTCATCGACGAGCTGCACACGATGGTCGGCGCCGGCAAGGCCGACGGCGCCATGGACGCCGGCAACATGCTCAAGCCGGCACTGGCCCGCGGCGAGCTGCACTGCATCGGCGCCACCACGCTCGACGAGTACCGCCAGTACATCGAGAAGGACGCCGCGCTGGAGCGCCGGTTCCAGAAGGTGTTCGTCGGCGAGCCGAGCGTGGAGGACACCATCGCCATCCTGCGCGGGCTGAAGGAGCGCTACGCGGTCCACCATGGGGTGGAGATCACCGACCCGGCCGTGGTCGCCGCCGCGACCCTGTCGCACCGCTACATCAGCGACCGCAAGCTGCCCGACAAGGCCATCGACCTGATGGACGAGGCGGCCAGCCGGATCCGCATGGAGATCGACTCCAAGCCCGAGGAACTCGACCGGCTGGAGCGCCGGCTGATCCAGCTGAAGATCCAGCGCGAGATGCTGAAGAAGGAGACCGACGAGGCCTCGAAGAAGCGCCTGGAGGACCTGGAGTCCGACATCGGCGAGCTGGAGCGCGAGTTCTCCGACCTCAACGAGGTCTGGAAGTCCGAGAAGGCCGCCCTGCAGGGCGCGACGAAGATCAAGGAGGACATCGAACGGGCCAACCTGGAGCTGGACGCCGCCCGCCGCCAGCAGGACTACACGAAGATGAGCGAGATCCAGTACGGCCGCCTGCCGGAACTGGAGAAGCAGCTCGAGGCCGCCCAGCAGGCCGAGCGCCAGGACTTCCGCCTGGTGCAGGACCGGGTCACCGACGAGGAGATCGCCGAGGTGGTCGCGCGCTGGACCGGCATCCCGGTCAGCCGGATGCTCGAGGGCGAGCGCGAGAAGCTGCTGCGCATGGAGGCCATGCTGCATGAGCGCGTCGTCGGCCAGGAGGAGGCGATCAAGGTCGTGTCCGACGCCGTCCGCCGTGCCCGCGCAGGTCTTTCCGATCCCAACCGGCCGACCGGTTCGTTCCTGTTCCTGGGCCCCACCGGCGTGGGCAAGACCGAGCTGTCGCGCGCGCTGGCGGAGTTCCTGTTCGACAGCCCCGACGCAATGGTGCGCATCGACATGAGCGAGTTCATGGAGAAGCATTCCGTGGCCCGCCTGATCGGTGCGCCCCCGGGGTACGTCGGCTACGAGGAGGGCGGCTACCTGACCGAGGCGGTGCGCCGCCGGCCGTACTCGCTGATCCTGCTCGACGAGGTCGAGAAGGCCCACGCCGACGTGTTCAACATCCTGTTGCAGGTGCTCGACGACGGCCGCCTGACCGACGGCCAGGGCCGCACGGTGGACTTCCGCAACACCGTCATCGTGATGACCTCCAACCTGGGCAGCCAGCTGATCCAGGAGCTCTCCGGGGATGATTCACCCGAGGCCTACACCCAGATGAAGGCTTCGGTGATGGGCGTGGTGCAGGGCCACTTCCGCCCCGAGTTCATCAACCGCCTGGACGACATCGTCGTCTTCCACCCGCTGACCAAGCCGCAGATCCGCCAGATCGCCCGCATCCAGCTCAAGGGCCTGGAAAAGCGCCTGGCCGAGCGCGGCCTGTCGCTGGAGCTGTCCGACGAGGCGCTGGCCCTGCTGGCCGACGTGGGCTTCGACCCCGTCTACGGCGCGCGCCCGCTCAAGCGCGCGATCCAGCAGCAGCTCGAGAATCCGCTGGCGCAGCGGATCCTGGAGGGCGGGTTCGTCAACGGCGACACCATCCGCGTCGGCGCCGAGGGCGGCAAGCTGACCTTCCGGAAGCGAGAAACGAGTTGAGAGGAACGAGGAACGAGTAAAAGCACCGACGTAGCCCGGGTAAGGCCGCAGAAACGAGCCTTTCGCGTTCACTCGTTCCTCGTTCCTCTCCACTCGTTCCTCGCTCTCACGCCGCAGGCGGCAAATGCCGTTCGCCGCGGTACGGCGGCGTAGCCAGCACCATTTCCGCCAGGCTATGGGCCAGTTCGCGCTCGGCCATGACCGCGGCGTCGGCGCCGCGCTCGAGCAGGTGCTTCACCTCGCCGTCGGAGTGGGCGCGGGCGACGATGGTCAGCGAGGGATTCAGCTCGCGCAGGCGGGCGATGATCTCGCCGGCCTCCAGCGGGTTGGGGATGGCCAGCAGGGCGGTGTGGGCGCGCTCGGGCAGGGCCTCGGCCAGCACCGCCGGGTGCACCGCGTTGCCTCGGATGGAGGGGATGCCGGTGGCGCGGGCGCGGTCGATCAGCGTGTCCTCGCCGTCGACCACCACCACCGGCACGCCGGCGTCGTGCAGCAGGCGGCCCAGCTCGCTGCCGACCCGGCCGAAGCCGACCAGGATCACGTGCCCGCTCAGGTCCTCCGGGACCGGCGGGTCGACCACGTAGTTGCGCGGGTCCGGCTCGACCGCGTGCTGCTGCTGCCGGTCCAGCCAGGCGAACAGCAGCGGGTTGGTCATGATCGACAGCAGCGCGCCGGCCAGCACCAGGTCCTGCGCCTCCTTGTCCAGGATCCCCAGCGACAGGCCCAGCCCGGCGAGGATGAAGGAGAACTCGCCGATCTGCGCCAGGCTGGTGGAGATCAGCAGGGCGGTGGAGTGCGGCTTGCCGAAGGCGCGGACGATGCCGTAGGCCGCCGCCGACTTGCCGACCACGATGATCAGGTACGCGAACAGCACCTCGAACGGGTGCTCGACCAGGATCGCAGGGTCGAACAGCATCCCCACCGAGACGAAGAACAGCACCGCGAAGGCATCGCGCAGCGGCAACGTCTCGCTGGCCGCCTGGTGGCTGAACTCCGACTCGGCCAGCAGCATGCCGGCGAAGAACGCGCCCAGGGCGAAGGACACGTCGAACAGCGCCGCCGAGCCGAACGCCACGCCCAGGGCAATGGCCAGCACGCACAGCGTGAACAGCTCGCGCGAGCCGGTGCCCGCGACCCGCTCCAGCAGCCACGGCACCAGCCTGCGGCCCACCAGCAGAACCACCGCCATGAACGCGCCGACCTTGACGAAGGTCAGCAGCAGCGAGCGCCCCAGGCTGCCGCCGGCCTCCGCCCCGACGGCGCCGGCCAGGGCCGGCATCAGCACCAGCGCCAGCACGCAGGCGATGTCCTCGACGATCAGCCAGCCGACCGCGATCCGCCCGCGGTTGGTTTCCACCAGTCGCCGGTCCTCCAGCGCCCGCAGCAGCACCACGGTGCTGGCGCAGGAAAGCGACAGGCCGAACACGATGCCGGCGCCATTGGACCAGCCCAGCCAGCGGGCCATGCCCCAGCCCAGCGTGGTCGCCACCGCGATCTGCGCCAGCGCGCCGGGCAGGGCGATGTGGCGCACCGACATCAGGTCGCGCCAGGAAAAGTGCAGGCCGACGCCGAACATCAGCAGGATCACGCCGATCTCGGCCAGCTGCGGCGCCAGCTCCTGGTCGCCGACGAAGCCGGGCGTGTAGGGGCCGGCGATGATGCCCGCCACCAGGTAGCCGACCAGCGGCGACAGGTGCGCGCGCCGGGCCAGCGCACCCAGCACGAAGGCCAGCACGAAGCCGCCGACGAGCATGGTGATGAGGGAGGTGTCGTGCGGCATCGGGGCTCCCGGACGTGCTTGCAGGATGTGCCCGCCCCCGGTCCCCGTGCAAGGGACAACGCAGCGGCCGGCCGCGGCCGGCCCGTACAATGGGCGGATGATTTCCCTGCGTGATTTCGCCCTGCGCCGTGGCGAACGGCTGCTCCTGTCCGGCGTCGACCTCACCCTGCACGCCGGCTGGCGGGTGGGCGTGGTGGGGCGCAACGGCACCGGCAAGTCCTCCCTGTTCGCCGCTATCCGGGGCGAGATCGACTCCGACCGCGGCGGCATCGAGCTGCCCGGCCGCGTGCGCATTGCCAGCGTGGCCCAGGAAACCCCGGCCCTGGACGACCTCGCGTCGGACTTCGTGCTGTCGGGGGACGCCGAGGTGTTCGCGGCGATCCAGGCCGAGCGCGAGGCGACCGCCCGTGAGGACTGGGAGGCCGTCGCCGCCGCCCATGCCCGGCTGGAGGAACTGGGCGGTTACGACGCCGGCGCCCGCGCCGGCCGGCTGCTGCACGGCCTGGGCTTCGCCCCGGACACCCACGACAGGCCGGTGAAGGCGTTCTCCGGCGGCTGGCGGGTGCGGCTGAACCTGGCCCGCGCGCTGATGACCCCGTCCGACCTGCTGCTGCTGGACGAGCCGACCAACCACCTCGACCTGGACGCGGTGCTGTGGCTGGAGCAGTGGCTGCTGCGCTATCCCGGCACCCTGCTGCTGATCAGCCACGACCGCGAGTTCCTGGATGGGGTGAGCACCCACACCCTGCACCTGGCCGACGGCAAGGCGCGGCTGTACACCGGCGACTACACCGCCTTCGAGCGCCAACGCGCCGAGCACCTGCGCCAGCAGCAGATCGCCCACGACAAGGAACAGGCCGAACGCGCCCACCTGCAGAGCTTCATCGACCGCTTCAAGGCCAAGGCCAGCAAGGCGAAACAGGCCCAGTCACGGGTCAAGCGGCTGGCCAAGCTCGCCGGCACCGAAGCGGTGCGGGTCGAGCGCAGCCTGCGGATCAGCTTCCCCGAGCCGGCGAAGCTGCCGCACAGCCTGCTCGGCCTGGTGGACGCCCACTGCGGCTACCCCGCCGCGCCCTCCCTTCTCCCGCCTGCGGGAGAAGGTGCGCGCAGGGCGGATGAGGGCAGCATCACCATCCTCGCCGACCTCACCTTCGCCCTGGAATCCGGCGACCGCCTCGCACTCCTGGGCCCCAACGGCGCCGGCAAGTCCACCCTGGTCAAATCCCTGGTCGGCGAGCTGCCGCTGCTGTCGGGCGAGCGCAAGGCGCACCCCGACCTGCGCATCGGCTACTTCGCCCAGCACACCGTGGAGTCGCTGCGCGCCGGGGCCAGCCCGCTCGATCACCTGGCGGAGATCGCCGGCGACGGGGTGTCGACCCAGCAGCTGCGCGACTTCCTCGGCCGCTGGAACTTCCCCGGCGACCGTGCCTTCGAGAACGTCGACGTGTTCTCCGGCGGCGAGCGGGCGCGGCTTGCGCTGGCGATGATCGCCTGGCGCCAGCCCAACGTGCTGTTGCTGGACGAGCCGACCAACCACCTCGACCTGGACATGCGCGAGGCGCTGGCCGAGGCCCTGGCGCTGTTCGACGGCGCGATCGTGCTGGTCAGCCATGACCGCCACCTGATCGGCCTGGTCTGCGAAA
>JAEWFH010000145.1 GCA_023388955.1 Pseudomonadota bacterium | reverse complement strand
GGCTGGAGGCGATGCTGGCGGCCGAGTTCCCGGCGCTGCACGGTGGTTACCTCGATTGCCAGGGTCCTGCGGCCGCGGTGTGCGCGCAGGAGCGCATCTTCTCGCTGCCGGTGGTGCAGGTCTGGTTTGATGGGCGCAAGCATGCGGAGTTCGGGCGGGTGTTCTCGCTGGCGCAGGTGCGCGAGGCGATCGAGCGGCCGTATCGGATTGCGTTTGGTGAGGTAGGAGAACCGGAAGAACCCGCCGTGGCGGGTTCCGGACAAGGAGCAATGACGATGCCGCAGCACGAGAAGCTCAACTATGTCGAGTATCCCGCCCGCGACTTGGAGGCGACCCGTCGCTTCTTCCAGGACGCCTTTGCCTGGGAGTTCGAAGCCTACGGCCCGGACTACCTCGCCTTCTCGGACGAGGGACTGGACGGCGGCTTCTACCGCTCCGACCTGGCCGCCCGCACCGGGCAGGGCAGTGCACTGCTGGTCTTCTACAGTCAGGACCTGGAGCAGACCCTGGCCAAGGTGACGGCGGCGGGCGGGGAGATCGTGAAGCCGATCTTCGCGTTCCCTGGCGGGCGCAGGTTCCACTTCACCGAGCCCAGCGGAAACGAGTTCGCCGTCTGGTCGGACCCGGAGAGCTGAGGCTCAGTTACCAGCCAAACCGGAGGTGCTTCATGGCATTCAAACCCGATGGCTATAACTCCGTTTCGCCTTACCTCCTGGTCGAGGGTGCCCAGACGACGGTCGATTTCCTCAAGTCAGTCTTTGATGCCCAGCCGCTGCGCATGGTGCCAGGCGAGCAGGGACAGTTGCGACACGCCGAGGTCCGAATCGACGACAGCGTGGTGATGCTGGCGGACGCGATCGAGGGCGGGCCCGCGGTCAACGGCCACGTCCATGTCTACGTTGCCGATGTGGACGCGACCTGGGCCCGTGCGCTACGGGCGGGCGGCACCGAGGTCCAGGCGCCCGTGCAGAAGGACGATGCAGACAAGCGCGGCGGCGTCCGCGACCCGGGCGGCACCACCTGGTGGATCAGCCAGCAATTGGACGACTGACACGGAGGCAGGCATGGCCAAGTCAACGAAGAAGCCGGTCCTCCTCTCCGGAGGCAATCCCCAGATCGCCAAGGCCGACGGCGACGAGCCGGTGCAGGCCTACATCAAGGCCATGCCGGGCTGGAAGCATGACGTCGGCCGCAAGCTCGATGCGCTGGTCGAACGCACCGTGCCCGATGTACGCAAGGCGGTGCGCTGGAATTCGCCCTTCTACGGTGTCGAGGGGCAGGGCTGGTTCCTCAGCTACCACTGCTTCACCAAATACGTGAAGGTGACCTTCCTCAACGGCGCGACCCTGGAGCCGCCACCGCCCGTGGAGTCCAAGCACGAGAAGGTGCGGTATTTCCACATCCACGAGGACGACGAGTTCGACGAGAAGCAGTTGGCGGACTGGATCAGGCAGGCGTCGGAACAGCCCGGGGACGACATGTTCTGAGTGCCGGCGTCTCCAACACGGCCTGCTGGGTGCGACCCGGACGGCCCGCCCTCCATCGGCTAGTCTTGCCCGCATGAACGACGCCACCGATCTACTGACAAGGCCGTTGCTGGCCGCTGCCCGACTGGTCTGGTGGGTGGCTTCGGAGTTCTTTTTCCACATCGTCCTGTGGTCGATCGGCTGGCCGATCTGGCGCCTGGTCAGTCTCGGGCGCTTCCCGGAGAGCGGTTTGGGGGACGGCGAGGAGGCCGGGACGTTCGAAACCTTCCTCGTTTCCGGCCTGGGCCTGGCCGTACTGGCGGCGCTGGGCTGGCTGCTGTTCGCCTAGCCGGTGCAGGACGCCGTAGCCCTGCTGGAGGCCTGCACGCGCCCGGTGGTCTTCACCGGCGCCGGCATGTCGGCCGAGAGTGGCATCGCGACCTTCCGCGGCGGCAAGGACAGCCTGTGGTCGCGCTGGCGGCCGGAAGATCTGGCCACGCCAAATGCGTTCCACCGCGACCCGGCGCTGGTGTGGGGCTGGTACCTGTATCGGATGGCGCAGCTGGCGTCCGTCCACCCACACGACGGCCATCGCGCGCTCGCCGCCCTCGAAGAACGCTGGCCGGGCCTCACTGTCGTCACCCAGAACGTGGACGACCTGCACGAGCGGGCCGGCTCGTCGCGGGTGCTGCACCTGCATAGCGAACTGATGCGGCTGCGGTGTTCCGAGTGCGAACGGCCCTTTGCCGGCTTCGAAGTACCCGCCATGAAGGAAATGGAGGCCGGCCAGCGGGTGGAGCCGCCCCGCTGTGACCACTGCGGTGGCCGCGTGCGCCCCGGGGTCGTCTGGTTCGGCGAGTCGCTGCCGACGGAAGCCTGGGGACAGGCGCAGGCCGCCATCGAAGGCTGCGACCTGTTGCTGGTCGTGGGCACGTCGGGGCAGGTCGAGCCGGCCGCCTCGCTGGTGGCGCTGGCCAGGAGCCGCGGGGCCCGGGTGGTGCTGGTCGATCCAGGAGAAACGCTGCACGCGCCGTTGGCGGACGTGCACTTGCGCATGGCTGCGGGACCGGGCCTGTTGGCGATCCTTGGAACGCCGGGGAAGTAACCGGCGCCGGCGGCTTACAATGCAACGTCGTTTCGCTTGAGTACCCGGAATGACTGCGCTGCCTGATTGCCCCTCCTGCGGTTCTTCGTTCACCTACGAGGACCGTGCCCTTCTGGTGTGTCCCGAGTGCGGCAACGAGTGGGCCACCGACGACGCGCCGGCCGGCTCGGAGGACGCGGTGGTCCATCGGGACGCGGTCGGCAATGTGCTCGCCGATGGCGACTCGGTTACCGTCATCAAGGACCTGAAGGTCAAGGGCGCGAGCTCGGCGCTCAAGGCCGGGACCAAGGTGCGGCAGATCCGCCTGGTCGACGAGGACCACAACATCGACTGCAAGATCGATGGGTTCGGGCCGATGAAGCTGAAGTCGGAGTTCGTCAAGAAGGCCTGAGGTGCGCGACCATCCCGGGTTGGATAGAGTTACGAGGTCCCTTAAGGAACGGAATCGACGTGATGGCGGGGCGCGTCCGCGCTGACTGCGTGTTTTGCGACATTGCCTCGACGTCTGCCCCGGCCAGCATCGTCTGCGAGGATGCTGATGCCGTGGCATTCCTGGATCTTCGGCAGTTCCATCCCGGCCACGTTCTGGTCATCCCCAGGTCCCACGTGCCAGACGTACGGGGCCTGGACACCGCAACCGGAACGGCAGTCATGGGCATGCTTTCGCGCGTCACCCGTGCGGTCGGCCGGGCATTCCCGAACGAGGGCCTGAGCATCTGGAGCTCGATCGGCGAGGCGGCCTTCCAGGAGGTTCCGCACCTGCATTTCCACGTGCATCCCCGTCTTCATGGCGATGGGGTATTGAAGGTCTACCCGCGCCCACCGGCGTTGCCCGAACGACAGGTGCTCGCTGACTATGCCGGCCGCATCCGTGTGCACTTGGCGGATCAGGCGTAACGTCGCATCCAGGAGTCCCCGGAGAGCACCGCAATGACCGCACATGCCGCAAGTTCTTTCCCAGTTGGACCGGCCTTGGCGCGGGTCGCGATGGCGACCGTCGCGCTGCTGCTCGTCCCCCTGGTCGCCATGCAGTTCACCAGCGAGGTGGACTGGAGCCCCGGCGACTTCCTGGTCATGGGGGTGCTTCTGTTCTCCGTGGGCACGGTCTTCGTGCTGCTGGCGAGGAAACTGGACCGTCGCTATCGGCCGCTGGTCGCCCTGGCCTGCCTGGGCGCCTTGCTCTGGGTCTGGGCCGAGCTTGCGGTGGGGGTGTTCACCGATTGGGGAAGTTGACGGCGGCAGCAAGTCGCACTGACCGCAGTCCGGATACAGCAAGCGCCCCCGATGAGGGGGCGCTTCTGGTTTCACACCCAGCCGAATGCGTAGAACAGCCCGATGATCACGAACACGGCCAGCGTCTTGATCACCGTGATCGCGAAGATGTCCTTGTAGGCCTGCCGGTGGGTCAGGCCGGTGACCGCCAGCAGGGTGATCACCGCGCCGTTGTGAGGCAGGGTGTCCATGCCGCCGGAGGCCATCGAGGCCACGCGGTGCAGCACTTCTATGGGGATGCCGGTGGCGTTGGCGGCGGCGATGAAGGTATCGCTCATCGCGGCCAGGGCGATCGACATGCCGCCCGACGCGGAGCCGGTGATGCCGGCCAAGGCGGTGACGGTCACCGCTTCGTTGACCAGCGGGTTGGGGATCGAGC
>JAEWFH010000124.1 GCA_023388955.1 Pseudomonadota bacterium | reverse complement strand
CTGTTCACCACCCTGGTGCGCTTCGACCCCGTCTACCACGGCCACTTCAAGTGCAACCTGCGCCGCATCGCCGACTACCCGCACCTGTCCGGCTACCTGCGCGAGCTGTACCAGTGGCCGGGCGTCGCCGGCACCGTCGACTTCGACCACATCAAGCAGCACTACTACCGCAGCCACCCGACCATCAATCCCAACCGCATCGTGCCGCTGGGGCCGGTGCAGGACCTGGATGCGGCGCACGGGCGCGAGCACCTGCCGGCACACGCCGGCTGACACGCGGCGCGGCCCGGCACCGGGCCGGTCTGCGTGAAAACGTATGCATCGGCGGGGCCCTCCGGGTCCCGGCTACGCTGCGGCTCCCGGGATGGAGCACGCGATGGCCGAGGCCGCTTCCCTGCTGACGATCTTCGGCGCCACCGGCGACCTGGCGCAGCGCATGCTGCTGCCCTCGCTCTACGGTCTGCAGCGCGACGGCCTGTTGCCGCCGCGGCTGCGCATCCTCGGCACGGCCCGCACCGGCCAGGACAGTGCCGCCTGGCGGACGCAGGTCGCCGAAGCGATCGGAAGGTATGTCCCCGCCGGCGAACAGGACCCGCGAACGCTCGCCGCGCTGCTGGAGCGCATGGAGTACCAACCCGCCGCGCTGGATGATCCCGCTGACCTGGCCCGGCTCGGCGAGGTGCTGGCGCACATGGGCGAGGGCGGCGACGCGCTCTACCACCTGAGCACCGCGCCAGCCTGGTACGCACCGGTATGCGCGTCGCTGGGTGCCCGGGGGCTGGCCGGCGAAGGCACCCGGGTGATGCTGGAAAAGCCCCTCGGCCACGACCTGGCCAGCGCGAGGACGATCAACGACGACGTCGGCCGCTTCTTCGACGAGGACCGCGTCTACCGGGTCGACCACTACCTGGGCAAGGAAGGGGTGCAGAACCTGATCGCGCTGCGCTTCGGCAACGCGCTGTTCGAGCCGCTGTGGAACGCCCGCCACATCGAGCAGGTGCAGATCAGCGTCGCCGAGACCGTGGGGGTGGAAGGGCGGGGGGACTACTACGACGGCTCCGGGGCGATGCGCGACATGCTGCAGAACCACCTGCTGCAGCTGCTGTGCCTGTTCGCGTCCGAGCCGCCCTCGCGCTTCGAGCCGACCGCGGTGCGCAACGAGAAACTGAAGGTGCTGCACTCGCTGCGTCCGATCGGCGCGGCCGAAGTGGCGGCCGAGACCGTGGCCGGGCAGTATCTGGCCGGGGCCGTCGATGGCGTCGCCGTGCCCGGCTACCGCGACGAGCTGGGCCGCGACAGCGATACCGAGACCTTCGTCGCCCTGCGCGCGCAGATCGACAACTGGCGCTGGAAGGGCGTTCCGTTCTACCTGCGCACCGGCAAGCGCATGCCGCGGCGCAGCACCGAGATCTACGTGCAGTTCCGCGACGTGCCGCACTCGATCTTCGACCACGGTGGTGCCCGGCTGGAGCCCAACGCGCTGGTGATCGGCCTGCAGCCGCAGGAGCACATCGAGCTGCGGATGATGACCAAGACCCCGGGCCTGGACCGGCAGGGGCTGCGGTTGTCGCGGGTCGCGCTGGACCTGGACATGCAGGCCGAGTTCGGCGGCCTGCGCCGCCGGCCGGCCTACGAGCGCCTGTACCTGGATGCGCTGGAAGGCAACGGCACCCTGTTCGTGCGTCGCGACGAAACCGAGGCCGCCTGGGCCTGGGTGGACGGGATCCGCGACGGCTGGAACACCCATGCGATGGCCCCGCGCCCCTACCAGGCCGGCACCTGGGGCCCGGCGCGCGCGGTCACCCTGGCCGAGCGCCACGGCCATGCCTGGCGGGAGTGAGGAGCACACGATGGGCTGGAACCTGCACGAGTACCCGGACACCGCGAGCCTGGCCGACACGCTGGCCGGCGAACTCGCCCGGTCCTGCGCCGACGGCCTGGCGCGGGATGGACGCGCCGTCCTCGTGCTGGCGGGCGGCCGCACCCCGTGGCCGGTCTACGCACGCCTGGCGCAGGCGACGCTGGACTGGGGCCGGGTGACCGTGATGCCAACCGACGAGCGCTGCGTGCCGCACGGCCACGATGCATCCAACCTGCGGGGCCTGGCGGAGGCATTCGGTGCCGCCACGGGAATCCGGCTCGCCCCGCTCACCGTCCCGGAGGGCGACCCCGACGCCTCCGAACAGCACGCCCAGGCGCTGCTCGATGGGCTGCGGTGCAGGTTCGACGCGGTGGTGCTGGGAATGGGGACCGACGGCCATACCGCCTCGCTGTTCCCGGGCGCGCGGCGGCTGGCGCGCGGCTTCGACCCGGCGCTGGATGCCTGCCGCATCGACCCCGAGCCGCTGCCGCCGGAAGCGCCGTACCCGCGCATCAGCCTGTCCGTGCGCCGCCTGTTGCGTGCCCGTACGCTGCATCTGCTGGTGACCGGCGCGGAGAAACGCACGGTACTCGAGGCCGCGATGGCCGACCCCGATCCGCTGCGGCGCCCGGTCGCCGCCATCCTGCACGCGCCGGGCACGCAGGTGCAGGTGCACTGGTGCCCAGGAGCCGCCCCATGACCCGTCTTCACCCCACCCTGGAGCGCGTCACCGCGCGCATCGTCGAGCGCAGCCGCGCCTCCCGCGCCGACTACCTGCGGCGCATCGAGGCCGCGCGCGTGCAGGGCCCGGCACGCATGCGGCTGTCGTGCGGCAACCTCGCCCACGGCTTTGCCGCCTCCGGCGCGGACAAGCCGGCGTTGCGCGCCGGCCACGCCGGCAACGTCGGCATCGTCACTGCCTACAACGACATGCTGTCGGCACACCAGCCGCTGGAGCCGTACCCGGCGCTGATCCGCATGGCCGCGCGCAATGCCGGCGGCAGTGCCCAGGTCGCCGGCGGCGTGCCGGCGATGTGCGACGGCGTCACCCAGGGCCGCGCCGGCATGGAGCTGTCGCTGTTCTCGCGCGACACCATCGCGCTGGCCACCGCGGTCGCGCTGAGCCACGACATGTTCGATGCCGCGCTGCTGCTGGGCGTGTGCGACAAGATCGTGCCCGGCCTGCTGATCGGCGCGCTCAGCTTCGGCCACCTGCCGGTGCTGTTCGTGCCCGCCGGGCCGATGCCCTCGGGCCTGCCCAATCGCGAAAAGGCGGCGGTGCGCCAGCGCTACGCCGAAGGCCGTGCCAGCCGCGAGGAGCTGCTGGAGGCCGAATCGCAGAGCTACCACGGCCCGGGCACCTGCACCTTCTACGGCACCGCCAACTCCAACCAGATGCTGATGGAGGTGATGGGCCTGCACATGCCCGGCGCGGCCTTCGTCAATCCCGGAACGCCGCTGCGTGATGCGCTCACGGTCGCGGCCACCGAGCAGGCACTGCGCATCACCTCGCTGGGCGGGGACTGGCGCCCGCTGGGCCACACCGTCGACGAGAAGGCGATCGTCAACGCGATGGTCGGCCTGGCCGCGACCGGTGGCTCGACCAACCATGCGATCCACCTGGTCGCCATCGCGCGCGCGGCCGGCATCGTGATCGACTGGGACGACCTCGACGCGCTGTCGCGGGTGACCCCGCTGCTGGCGCGGATCTATCCCAACGGCGGCGCCGACGTGAACCACTTCCACGCCGCCGGCGGCCTCGGCTTCGCGATCCGCGAACTGATCGGCGCCGGCCTGCTGCACCCGGACATCGCCTGCGTGCACGGCGGCGACCTGCGCCAGCAGGCGGTGGAGCCGTGGCTGGATGACCTCGCCCTGCGCTGGCGCGAACCGCCGGCGGCGTCGCTGGACACCGCGGTCCTGCGCGGTGTCGGCGAGCCGTTCGACAGCGAAGGCGGGTTGCGCCGGCTCGAGGGCAACCTCGGCCGCGCCATCGTCAAGATTTCCGCGGTCGCGCCCGGGCACCGCGCCATCACCGCGCCGGCGAAGCTGTTCGACTCGCAGGACGCCGTGCTTGAAGCGTTCAAGCGCGGGGAGCTTGAAGGCGACTTCGTCTGCGTGGTGCGCGGGCAGGGGCCGCGCGCCAACGGCATGCCCGAGCTGCACAAGCTGACCCCGACCCTCGGCGTGCTGCAGGACCGCGGCCAGCGCATCGCGCTGCTGACCGACGGCCGCATGTCGGGCGCGTCGGGCAAGGTGCTTGCGGCGATCCACGTCACTCCCGAGGCGGTCGATGGCGGCGCGATCGCGCGCCTGCGTGATGGCGACGCCATCCACATCGACGCCGAGGCCGGCACCCTGGAAGTGCAGGTCGACCCGGCCGAGTGGCAGGCGCGCACGCCAGCCTTCGAGGCCGGTGCCTCCAGCCATACCGGCATGGGGCGCGAGCTGTTCGGGCTGATGCGGGCCAGTGCCGGCACCGCCGAGCAGGGCGCGTGCAGCCTGTTCGAGGGGCCGCCGGGCCAGGTGCGGGCGCGGGAGGAGGTCAAGGCGTGACTACCGACGACCGGCTCGAGCTGATCGCCGACATCGGCGGCACCAACGCCCGCTTCGCGCTGGTCGACCCGGCCGAGGCGGAGCCGCAGTTGCTGCATCCGCAGTCGCTGGAGAACGCCCGTTTCGCCAGCCTGCAACACGCCGCCGAGCACTACCTGTCGCTGGCCGGTGCCCGCCCGCGTCGCGCCGCGATCGCACTGGCCTGCCCGATCACCGGCGACGAGATCCGCCTGACCAACCGCGCCTGGTCGTTCAACCGCACCGAGCTGCAGGCCGCGCTTGGGCTCGATGAGCTGCGGTTGATCAACGACTTCGGTGCGGTCGGCTGGGCGGTGCCCGTACTGGGGCTGTCCGACCGCGTTGCGCTGTACGGTCCGGCCGGCGACAGCCTGCGCGGGCCGGTCAGCGTGCTCGGTCCCGGTACCGGCTTCGGCGTCGGCCTGCTGGTCGGTGGCGAGGGCGACTGGCGCGTGGTCGAGACCGAAGGCGGCCACGTCGCGTTCGCCCCGCTGGGCGACGAGGAGCAGGAGATCGCGCGCTGGATGAACGCCCGCCACGGCCGCACCTCCTACGAGCGGGTGCTGTCGGGCAGTGGCCTGGCCTGCATCGACGCGGTGTTGCGCGGGCTCGATGCCGGCAGCGGCCAGCCGCCGCAACTGCGCGACCCGGCCGAGGTGGTCGCCGCCGCGCTCGACGGCCACGACGTCGTCGCCCGCCGCGCGCTGGCGCGCTTCTGCGCGATCCTGGGCAGCGTCGCCGGCGATGTCGCCCTCGTCCACGGCGCGCGCACGGTGATGATCGCCGGCGGCATCGTCCCGCGCTTCATCCCGTTCCTGCGCAGCAGCGCGTTCCGCGAGCGCTTCCTCGCCAAGGGCCGCTTCGCCGCCTACCTCGAACAGGTCTCGGTGCAGGTCGCCACCCACCCCAACCCCGGCCTGCTCGGCGCCGC
>JAEWFH010000084.1 GCA_023388955.1 Pseudomonadota bacterium | reverse complement strand
GCCGGCCCGACGTGGCGCAACACCCGCGCCTCGATGTCGGCCGCGCCACCGAAGGGATCGACCAGCCGGCCATCCGCGTCCTGCGCGATCGCATTGAGGGTGAAGTCGCGCCGCCCCAGGTCCTCCTCCAGCGTCACCGACGGCGCGGCATCGACCACGAAGCCACGGTGGCCACGGCCGGACTTGCGTTCGGTGCGTGCCAGCGCGTGCTCCTCGCCGGTGTCGGGGTGCAGGAAAACGGGGAAGTCACGGCCGACCGGCTTGAAGCCCGCGGCTTCCATCGACGCCTGGGTCTCACCGACCACGACCCAGTCGCGGTCGCCGGGCAACAGGCCGAGCAGGCGGTCGCGAACGGCGCCGCCGACGAGATAGGTCTTCATGCCGGCCATGATCGCACCGCTGCCGGCGCTGGCCTGTTCAGGTCCCCGCCGGGCATTGGAACTGCTTGCGCGGCCCTTGGGTCCGCCCCTCCATCCGCTCGGTCAGCCGCAGTGCATCGCCGTCCAGTCGCCAGTCGTAGATCACGCTGAAGGCCAGCACCCGGGCGACGTACTCGCGGGTTTCCCTGTAGCTGATGGTCTCGATCCAGAAGTCCGCGTCCATGCCCGGGCGCTGCGAGCGCCAGCGGGCCAGTGGGGCGGGGCCGGCGTTGTAGCCGGCGATGGCGAAGTAGGGCTTGCCGCCGGCCTCGTCCATCATCTGGCGCAGGTAGGCGGTGCCCAGCACGATGCTGGTCTCCGGGTCGTACAGGCTCTGGCCGCCTTCCCATCCGTAGCCGACGCGGCGCGCCACCGCGGCGCCGGTGGACGGGAGGACCTGCATCAGGCCGCGGGCATCGGCCGGGGAGCGGGCGTCGGGGTTGAAGATGCTCTCGGCGCGGATCTCCGCCGCGACCCAGGCCGGATCGATGTCGTTGCGCGCGGCCTCGCGGCGGATCACATCGCCGTGGTGCAGCGGGAAGCGCAGGCCGTACAGGCGATTCTCGCCCTCGCCGCGCAGGGCGAACACCGCACGGTCGAACCAGCCGTTGGCCTGCGCCATGGCCACCGCGTAGTGGCGGCCGGCATCGCTGAAACCGTCGACGGCGCGGCTCCATTCCAGCACCGCCCAGCGGTGGCGGCCGAGGCGGTGCAGGGCGAGCGCGCGCTGCAGCGCAGGGTCGGCTTCCACCGCGCGCCGGGTCGCCGCGTCGGCTTCCACGCCGAGCGGGCACAGGGCGTAGGGCTGCTCGAGGCGGTCGGCGGCCAGGAAACCGTGGAACTCCGGCTGGCGGGCGGCGGCCTGGTACTTTTCCCGCGCGCTGGCGGGGTCACCGGTCAGCTCGGCCAGGCGCGCTTCGAAGTACTGGTAGCGCGAGTCGTTGCGCTGCTCCGGGCCCATGGCGCGGATCGCGGCCAATGCCGACGGCCAGTCCGAGCGCGACAGCGCCTCGCGCACCCGCCATTCGTGCAGTTGTTCGTTGTAGCTGGCCGCGGGTACCCGGGCCAGGCGCTCGGCGCCGCCGGGCAGGTAGGAGGCCACCGTCCACAGGGCGACCTGGAACAGCACCCGGCCGCGGTCGGCCTCGGTGAAGCCAAGCGCCTGCGCGTACTGCGGCAGCATCGATTCGGCACGGCCCGGGTCGTCCTTGCCGAGCCGGGCCAGGCCATGGGAGGCGACCCGCCGGCTGCGGTCGGTCTTCGGCCACTGCAGGGCGCGGGTGTGCGGGGCAGCGACGAAGGCGGCGTAGTCCTCGGCCAGCTCGCGGCCGGCGCCGGCGAAGCCGCGGGCGATGGAGCGCATCACGCCGGGCTCCCATTTCTCCGCGGCCATCTCCAGGCGCTGCCAACGCAGTGCGTCGGGCAGGCCGCCCCGTGCTGCCAGGGTGTCGAATACCGGATCGCAGGCATCGGGCAGCGAGCGGCCGCTGCTGGTCCAGATCGACTGCGCCTCCCGGGTCCAGTCTTCACCCGGCTGGCCCTGCTGGCTGCGCGCATCGAGCCAGGCGCAGCGCAGGGTGGTGTCGGTCATGCCGTCATCCCAGGCGCGCAGGAAGGCGCCGGGCGCGCGGTGCCGCGCCATCGCGGCCAACCACAGGCGGCGGGTTTCCGCGGCGACCGCCTCGCCTTCGTATTGCTGCAGGAACGCCAGCACGCGCGACTCGTCGGCAGGCTTCATGTCGCGCACCAGTGCCGCGTGCTCGATCCAGCGGTACAGCCGGTGCGAGGCCAGGTCGGCCGGAACGGCATGCATGCGCCCGGCCGATGCGTCGGACAGTGCCCGCTCGATGCGCGGGAGCGCCGGGTCCTGGAGCGGCTCGATGTCCAGCTCCGGTGGGGCCGCGACGGGCGTTCCCTCCGGCGTGGGCGCCAGCTCGGGTGGGGGCGTGGGCGCCTGTTCCTGGGACAGGCCACCGGGGGCGGGCTGGGCGCAGGCAGTGCCGGCGAGGGTGCCGAGCAGTGCAGCCAGTACGATGTGCAGGGGTCGGGGCAGCATGGCCCGGACTATATCGACGCGGCGGTGAATTCCGCAGCCCCCGCCTTCACTTCCGGTTGGAGCCGCATGAGCGTTACCTGGTTGCTGTTTCCCCTGCTCGGCGTCGTGGCCGGCGTGCTGGCCGGTCTGCTGGGCATTGGCGGTGGACTGGTGCTGGTGGCCGCACTGGCCTGGCTGCTGCCAGTGCTGGGTGTCCCGCAGGAGGCGGCGATGCACGCGGCACTGGCCAGCTCCCTGGCCAGCATCGTGCTGACCGCCGCGGCCTCGGCGCGGGCGCATGCCGCGCGTGGCAGCGTGCTGTGGCCGACCGTGGCCTGGATGGTGCCGGGCCTGCTGCTGGGCGGCTGGCTTGGCAGTGCGCTGGCGGTGCGCATCGACGAGTCGCTGCTGCGCTGGCTGGTGGCCGGCTATTGCCTGCTGGCGGCGGCGCAGATGCAGTTCGGCAAGCCGCGCCTGGCCGCTGGCGGGGAGGTACCCGCGCCGCGCGGGGCGCCGATGCTGGCGGCCGGCGGGCTGATTGGCGCGGTATCCTCGGTGGTGGGCATCGGCGGCGGCAGCATGACCGTGCCGCTGCTGGTGGCGCGCGGCGTGGTGCCGGTGCGCGCGGTGGGCACCTCGTCGGCCTGCGGGGTGGCGATCGGCCTGGCGAGCGCGGCCGGGTACGCCCTGCATGCCCCCGCCGGTGCGTTGCCCGAACACGCGGTCGGCTACGTCTACCTGCCGGCGGCGATCGGCATCGCGGTGGCCTCGATCCTGGCCGCTCCGTGGGGCACGCGGCTGGCGCACCGGCTGGCCGGACCGCAGCTCAGGCAGGTATTCGCGCTGTTCCTGGCATTGGTCGGGTTGAGCCTGTTGCTTGCGGGCTGACACACCCCCGGCCCGGGGTGGTTGTGACAGTCCGATGAATGGATTACAAACGGGGGGCCGCAAACAGGGGTGCGGCGCCCAACGTACTGCTCACGGAGAGAGAGTCGATGAACGCACCCCGCCGCCGGCCCCTCGTGGCCGCGCTCTGCCTTGCCCTTGCCACGCCCGTACTGTTCGCCCCGGCCGCACTTGCCGCCCCGGCAGGCCAGCAGTCCACCGCCGACGCCACCACGCTGGACAGTGTCCAGGTCACCGGCACCCGCATCCGCAAGGCCGAGATCGAGACCCAGGTCCCGGTGCATTCACTCAGCCGCGAGGACATCGACCGCAGCGGGCTGACCTCGATCGGCGACGTGCTGCAGGAGCTGACCGGCGCCGGCTCGGCGCTCAACACCAAGTTCAACTCCTCCGGCAACTTCGGCTTCTCGCCCAACGGCGACGGCGTGGGCGCCGGTTCGGCCCAGGTCGACCTGCGCCACCTCGGCGCCAAGCGGGTGCTGGTGCTGGTCGACGGCATGCGCTGGGTCAACGAGTCCTCCGCCTCGGGCGTGGGCGCGACCACCGACCTCAACACCATCCCGCTGGCGATCGTCGAGCGCATCGACGTGCTCGAGGACGGCGCGTCCTCGCTGTACGGCTCGGATGCCATCGCGGGCGTGGTCAACATCATCACCCGTCGCGACTTCGACGGCGCGCAGGTTTCGGTCAGCCTGGGTGAGTACGGCGAGGGCGATGGGCGGCAGACCGGCGTCGACTTCGCTTGGGGCCACAACACCGAGCGCAGCAACCTGTTCATCGGCCTGAGCCACGTCGACCAGGAGGAGATCCTGGCCTCCTCGCGCGAACAGGCGCGCTGGCCGGTGCCGGGAACCGGCCTGAGTTTCGGCAGCTCGGGCACGCCGCACGGGCGCTTCATCTTCACCGACCCGGCGACCGGGGTGACCCACGACCTCACCCCCAACGCAGGTGCCTCGGCACCGGTGTTCGACGGCAGCCAGACCGGCTGCGACCGGACCGATGACTACCACTGCTTCGCCACCGCCGACCGCTTCAACTTCTCCACCTACAACCTGCTGCTGACCCCGTCGGAGCGCACCGGCGCGTTCGGCCAGTTCCGCTTCCACTTCAACGACCGCCTGCAGGGCTACGCCAAGGCCCTGTTCAACCGCCGCGAGTCGGTCAACCAGGCCGCGCCGGAGCCGATCTTCCTCGGCCCCGACGCCGGCACCGGCAACCCGCTGGCGGACGGGATCTTCATTTCCGCCGCCAACCCGTACAACCCGTTCGGCTTCGACCTGGTGTCGGTCGATGATCCGGCCACGCCGGTCAACGAAGCCAACCTGGTGATGGTCGGCCGGCGTCCGGTGGAGGGTGGGCCGCGGGTGTTCGAGCAGCAGGTCGACACCATGTACTTCGGCGCGGGCCTGGAGGGCACGTTCGAGGCCGGCGAGCGCACCTGGTTCTGGGACGTGAACCTGGCCAGCAGCCGCAACGAGGCCGAGCAGACCAACTACGGCAGCTACAACATCCTCAACATCGCCACGGCGCTGGGTGACCCGGCGGTGTGCGCGGCCACCCCCGGCTGCGTCCCGCTGGATGTATTCGGTGGGCCGGGCACGATCACCCCGGAAATGCTGGCCTGGATCCAGCCGGTGGTGCGCGACCGCAGCGAGCAGCGCCTGGACCAGGTCACCGCCAACGTCTCCGGCGACCTGTTCAACCTGTGGGCCGGGCCGCTGTCGTTCGCCGGCGGGCTGGAGCACCGCCGCTACGAGGGCTGGTACCAGCCCGACCCGCTGACCGTGGCCGGCCACTACAACGGCGTGCCCTCGCTGCCGACCTCGGGCGAGTACGACGTCAGCGAGGCCTACGTGGAGTTCAACGTGCCGCTGCTGGGGGAGGGCGTCTTCGGCAAGGGCCTGGACCTGAGCCTGGCCGGGCGCTACTCGGACTACTCCACCTTCGGCAGCCAGTTCACCCCCAAGTATGGACTGCGCTGGCAGGTGGCCGACGAGCTGCTGCTGCGCGCCACCTATGCCGAGGGCTTCCGCGCACCGTCGATCGGCGAGCTGTACGGCTCCGCCAGTCGCGCCGACCTGCAGCTGCGCGACCCTTGCCTGGTCGGCGTGGACGGCGCGCCGCCCACCGGCGACCCCGGCAACTGCGCCGCCCTGGGCGTGCCGCAGGGCGCGATCCAGACCAACCCGCAGATCTCGGTCACCACCGGCGGCAACGAGGCGCTGCAGCCGGAAACCGTGCGCAGCTTCACCACCGGTTTCGTCTTCAGCCCGTCCTTCGCCAGCAACACCGCCTGGTCGGACCGGCTGGACCTGGAGGTCACCTTCTACCGCCACAGCCTGGAGGGGGCGGTGCAGGCGATCGATGCCCAGACCCAGCTGGAGCTGTGCGTGGACAGCCTGGACCCGCTGTACTGCGACGGCATCACCCGCTCGTCGGTGGGCAGCATCAACGGCTTCAACAACCGGCTCACCAACCTGGGCTCGATCCGCACCGACGGTTGGGACGCGGACCTGGCCTGGACCCTGCCGGAGGCCGGGCTCGGCCGGTTCCGGGTGCTGTGGCAGAACACCTGGGTGACCCGCTACGAGGCGGTCGGCGCCGCCGGCCAGGTACAGCCGCGGGGCATTGGCATCGAGGTCAACGACAGCGCGATCCCGGACTGGACCTCCACCGCGACGCTGGACTGGCGCCGCGATGCCTGGAACGCGTCCTGGAGCATCCGCCATGTCAGCGAGCTGGAGGAGGAGTGTGGCGACGCGGTGTCGTTCCCGGTGTGCTCGGATCCCGCGAGCGGCACCAACATCCTGGACGCGACGACGTACCACGACCTGCAGCTGGGGTACCGTTTCGAAGTGTTGCGTGGTCTGCAGCTGACCGCCGGCGCCAACAATCTCTTCGACGAGGATCCGCCCCTGTGCCTGTCCTGCTCGCTCAACGGCTACGACGCATCCACCTACGACATTCCGGGCGGGCGTTACTTCTACCTGCGCGCCGACCTGCGGTTCTGATGGGGTGCCTTCGTCGCACGGGATGCGCGGCCGCGCTCGCCGGCGTACTGTTGACGGCAACCGCCGCCTGTGCGCATGACGGCACGGCGGCCCGAGGTCAGACCGCAAGCTCCAGCCAGGAGAACTCCGCAATGCCGACCATCACCACGCAGTTCGCAACCACCGTCATCGAAGGCACCGGCGTCCGCCTGGAGGTCGACTTCCACCAGGGCGACGACGACGTGGTGCAGGTGGAGTACCGGTTGCACAACACCGGTGACGCGGACCTGGCGGTGTTCGACCGTGGCGACCGGCATGCGGTGATGACCGGGCGGATGGAGACCGGCGAGGTCGGGCAGCCGCTGTTCCGCGACGAGGGCGACGGCGACTACACCTTCGGCCACGTCGCCCTGCCGCTGCCGGATCCGTCCCCGACCCTGCCGCCAGTGCCCCTGGCGGCAAAGCTGCCCGCGGGCGGCACGCTGGAGGGCGCGTTCGAGCTGGCCGTGCCCGGCGAGGTGCCGCGGCGGGTGCGCTGGTGCGTGGGCATGGCACCGATGGACGAGGCGCTGTTCGACCAGCCCGAGCAGGCCGGTGGGGTCGAGGTCTGGCGTGGGTCGTTCCATGCCCACGAGCACCAGCGCAAGCTGTGCACGCCGTGGTACGACATGGCGGCGGGCGGGTTCCGCGAGGACGACTGAGCGCCACCCGCGAAGTCCGCGCTCAGTCGAGCGCGGACTCCGGCACGTCCAGGTCCAGTGCCAGTGCCAGATGGTCGGAGTTCGCCGCCGGCATGGCGCAGGCGCCGGAGCAGGACAGGCCGTCCCCGACCAGGATGTGGTCGATCGCGCGCTGCGGGCGCCAGCTGGGGAAGGTGGGCACGGTGCACGCCGGCGGCTGCAGCCGGGTGGTGCGGAACAGCGCCTGCACCTCGGGCCGGTCCAGGGAAGCGTTGAAGTCGCCCATCAGCACCGCGTTGGGATGGTCGTGCAGCAGCTCGGCGATGAAGGCCAGCTGCGAGGCGCGGGAGTTGGCGCCCAGGGAAAGGTGCGCCACCGCGACCAGCAGGCCGTGGCGGCCGTCACCGAAGCGGCCCATCAGTACTCCGCGCCCGGAGATCCGGCCCGGTAGCGGGTGGTGGATGATTTCCCGCGGCTCCAGCCGGCTCAGCAGCGCGTTGGCGCTGGAGGCGACACCACCGACACGGCGGTTGGGCTGGTGGCTCCAGTAGTCGAAGCCGGCACGCTGGGCGACGTAGTGGGTCTGGTTGGTGAAGCCCGAGCGCAGGCTGCCGGGGTCGGCCTCGTTGAGGCCGACGATGTCGTAGCGTCCGGCGAGTTCGGCGATGCGGTCCAGGCTTCCACGCTTGTTGCCGGCCGGCAGCACGTGAGACCAGCTGCGCGAGACGTAGTCGGTATAGCCGCGGGTGCTGGACCCGGCCTGGATGTTGGCGCTGAGCAGGCGCAG
>JAEWFH010000192.1 GCA_023388955.1 Pseudomonadota bacterium | reverse complement strand
GGCGAGCGAGTCCTCGCGGTTCTCCGCTTCGCTGGCCGCCGCCATGCCGCGCATCCAGTTGAGGTCGGCGCCGGCCGAGAACGAGGCGCCTTCGCCTTCCAGCACCACCACCCGGACGTCGGGATCGCCCGCGATCGCCTCCAGGGCGCCGGTGAGCGCGGCGATCAGGGTGGCGTCGAAGGCGTTGTGGATCTCCGGGCGGTTGAGGCGCAGGCGGGCGACGGGGCCCTCGCGCAGGTTGAGCAGGGGGTGGGACATGGACGGGCTCCGTTGGATGCACCGGGATGATATCGCCCCGCGGACGAGACTGATTCTCATCATCAGGTGTAGACTCCGTCCTTTCGTCCGGACCCGCCCCATGCCCCAGTTGATCCAGCGCTGCCTGCTCGCCCTCCTGCTGGCCGCGATGTCCCTCACCGGCCATGCCGCCGTCTCCGACTCGCAGACCGCCTGGCGCCTGCTCGACTACATCGCCGTCGACTATCCCGAGGCGGTGTCCGGCGGCGAGGTGGTCAACGAGTTCGAGTACGCCGAGATGCTGGAGTTCTCGAACTCGGCCGGCGAACTGATCGGCGGGCTGGAGCCGACCCCGGCGCAGCCAGCCCTGCTCGGGCAGGTGGAGCGGTTGCGGGCGGCGATCGAAGGCAAGCAACCGCCGGCCGAGGTCGGTGCCCTGGCCCGCAAGACCGCCGCGGCATTGCTGGCCGCCTATCCGATGCCGCTGGCGCCCACCGCGGTCCCGGACCCGGAAACCGGCGCACGGCTGTACCAGCAACTGTGCGCGAGCTGCCACGGTGCCACCGGTGGCGGAGACGGCCCGGCCTCGGTCGGCCTGGACCCGCCGGCGATCGCCTTCACCGATGCCGCGCGTGCCGGCGAGCGCAGCGTGTTCGCGCTGTACCAGGTGATCGAGCAGGGCCTGGAGGGCACCTCGATGGTCAGCTACGCCAGCCTGCCGGAGGCGGACCGCTGGGCGCTGTCGTTCCACATCGGCCAGTACGCCTACCCGGAGGCGCTGGTCGGGCAGGGGCGCGCGCTGTGGGAGGGTGACGCCGCGTTGCGCGCGCAGTTCCCCGACCTGGCCGCGCTGACCCAGGTGACCCCGGCGGCACTGGCCGCGCAGGTCGGCGAGGACGACGCGGCGGCACTGACCGCCTTCCTGCGCCGCCATCCGGAGGCGGTGGAGGCCGGGGCCGAGCCGGAGGGCGCACTGGCACTGGCCCGCACGCGGGTGGCCGCAGCGGTGGACGCGTACGCCGCCGGCGATCCCGACACGGCCCGCGACCTGGCGCTGTCGGCCTACCTGGACGGCTTCGAGCCGGTGGAACCGGTGCTGGCGGCCCGCGACCGCGACCTGATGCTGCAGATCGAGGCGGCGATGATCGAGCTGCGCACCGCGATCAGCCGCAGCGCGCAGGCCAGCGGCGTGCGCGACCAGGGCGAGGCGATCATCGCCCTGCTGGGGGAGGCCGAGCAGGAGCTGGTGCCGGGCCAGGCCAACGCCGTGTCGTCCTTCGCCGGCGCCTTCACCATCCTGCTGCGCGAAGGCCTGGAAGCGCTGCTGATCGTGATCGCCATGCTCGCCTTCCTGCGCAAGGCGGGCCGCACCGAGGCGCTGCCCTACGTGCACGCCGGCTGGGTCGGCGCCCTGGTAGCCGGCGCCGCCACCTGGGCCGCCGCCACCTGGCTGATCAGCATCAGCGGCGCCAGCCGCGAACTGACCGAAGGCTTCGCCGCCCTGTTCGCCGCCGTGGTGCTGGTCTGGGTCGGCATCTGGATGCACGGCAAGAGCCAGGCCGGCGCCTGGCAGCGCTACATCAACGACAGGCTCTCGCAGGCGTTGTCGAAGGGCTCGATGTGGTTCCTGTTCCTGCTGGCCTTCGTGGTGGTCTATCGCGAGGCCTTCGAGACCGTCCTGTTCTACGCCGCCCTGTGGACCCAGGGCGCCCACGGCGCCGTGCTGGCCGGCGCGGCCGCCGCGGTGGTGGTGCTGGCGGTGATTGCCTGGGGCATGCTGCGCTGGTCGCGCAAACTGCCGTTCGGCACCTTCTTCGCCCTCAGCGCGGCGCTGCTGGCGGTGCTGGCCGTGGTGCTGGCCGGCAAGGGCGTGGCCGCGCTGCAGGAGGCCGGCTGGCTGTCACTGACGCCGGTGGCCTTCCCGCGGGTGGAGTTGCTGGGCATCTCGCCGACGCTGGAGACGCTTGGCGCGCAGGCGCTGGTGGTCGTGGTCCTGGCGGCCGGGTTCGTCGCAAACCGGCGCAAGTCGTCATCCCCGAGCCAGCCGTCATCCCCGCGCCAGCCGTCATCCCCGCGCACGCGGGGATCCAGCCCGGCGGCGTCTCCTGAAGGACGGTCCTGAGAGAAGCAACGTCCTTGGATCCCCGCGTGCGCGGGGATGACGGGCATGGGGATGACGGAGGCAATTACATCCGGAAGACGCCGAAGCGGGTCCGGTCTTCGATCGGTGCATTGAGGCTCGCCGAGATCGCCAGCCCCAACACCCGCCGCGTATCAGCCGGGTCGATGATCCCGTCGTCCCACATCCGCGCCGTCGCGTAGTACGGGTTGCCCTGGTCCTCGTACTGCTGGCGGATCGGGGCCTTGAACTGCTCCTCCTCGTCCGCGCTCCACTCGCCGCCCTTGGCCTCGATGCCGTCGCGGCGGACGGTGGCCAGCACGCTGGCGGCCTGTTCGCCGCCCATCACGCTGATGCGGGCGTTGGGCCACATCCACAGGAAGCGGCCCCCGTAGGCGCGGCCGTTCATGGCGTAGTTGCCGGCGCCGAAGCTGCCGCCGATCACCACGGTGAACTTGGGCACGTGCGAGCAGGCCACGGCGGTGACCATCTTCGCGCCGTCCTTGGCGATGCCGGCCTGCTCGTACTTCTTGCCGACCATGAAGCCGGTGATGTTCTGCAGGAACACCAGCGGGATGCCGCGCTGGTTGCACAGCTCGATGAAGTGCGCGCCCTTGAGCGCGGACTCGGAGAACAGGATGCCGTTGTTGGCGACGATGCCGACCGGGTAGCCGTGGATATGGGCGAAGCCAGTCACCAGGGTCTTGCCGTAGCGCGCCTTGAACTCCTGGAACTCGCTGCCGTCGACGATGCGGGCGATCACCTCGCGGATGTCGAAGGGCCGGCGTGCGTCCTTCGGCACGATGCCGTACAGCTCCTCGGCGGGGTAGAGCGGCTCGCGCACCGGCATCGCGGCGACCGGCAGTTCCTTCCTGCGGTTGAAGTGGCCGGCGATATCGCGGGCGATCTGCAGCGCGTGGCGGTCGTCTTCGGCGAAGTGGTCGGCCACGCCGGAGATCGAGGTGTGCACGTCGGCGCCGCCCAGGGTCTCGGCATCCACCACCTCGCCGGTGGCGGCCTTCACCAGTGGCGGGCCGCCGAGGAAGATCGTGCCCTGTTCCCTGACGATGACGGACTCGTCGCACATCGCCGGCACGTAGGCGCCGCCGGCGGTGCAACTGCCCATGACCACGGCGACCTGCGGCAGGTTTTCCGCGCTCATGCGCGCCTGGTTGTAGAAGATCCGGCCGAAGTGCTCCTTGTCCGGGAAGACCTCGTCCTGCAGTGGCAGGAAGGCACCGCCGGAGTCGACCAGGTAGATGCACGGCAGCTTGTTCTCGCGGGCGACTTCCTGCGCGCGCAGGTGCTTCTTGACCGTCATCGGGAAGTAGGTGCCGCCCTTGACCGTGGCGTCGTTGGCAACGACGACGACCTCCTGGCCCATGACCCGGCCGATGCCGCAGACGATGCCGGCGGCCGGCGCGGCGCCGTCGTACATGTCCTCGGCGGCCAGCGGAGCGATCTCCAGGAACGGCGAGCCCGGGTCGAGCAGGGTGGTGATGCGGTCGCGGGCCAGCAGCTTGCCGCGGCCCTCGTGGCGCGCCCGGGCCTTCTCGCCACCGCCTTGTGCGGCGCGCTCCAGGCGTGCGCGCAACTCCGTGACCAGCTCCCGGTGGTAGTCGGCGTTGGCCTGGAACTCGGGAGAACGCGGGTCGAGGACGGTGCGCAGTGCGGGCATGCCTTGGGCCTGTCGGGGAGGGGCCGCACAGGATAGCCGGTACCCACCCGTCGTTCCCGCGCCGCCCCGTCGTTCCCGCGTACGCGGGAACCCAAGGACGTCCCTGGATCCCCGCGTGCGCGGGGATGACGAAAGCTGTGCGCGGGGATGACGAAAGCTGTGCGCGGGGATGACGAAAGCCGCGTGCGCGGGGATGACGATGACGCGCGGGGATGACGCCGTTGCGGGAAGGCAAAAGGAAAGGGCCCGCGTGAGCGGGCCCTTTCCGGGTACGGCATCAGGGGCGGACGGTCAGTCCTGGCCTTCCTGCACGGCCTCGGCTTCGGCCTCGGCCTGCTCCTCGCGCATCTCGGCGGAGACGTTCTCGGCGCCGTCGGCGATGGTCTCGGCGGCATTGGCCTTGCCTTCCTCGTAGGCCTGCTGCAGCGGGTCGGTGGCCTCGTCGACGGCGGCAGCGGCCGAACCCACGGCGGCGGCGGTACCTGCGGCGGCGGCCTCGGCACCGGCGGCGGCAGCGTCACCGGCCGCGTCGGCGGCAGCGGCGGCACGATCACCCGCGCGCTCGGCTTCCATGCGGGCCTCGCTGGCCTCCTGGTCGGCGGTCGGGGAGTTGCACGCAGCCAGGGCGAAAACGCTGGCGGCCATCAGGATCGAAAGCTTGTGGTTCATCAGTAGCTCCTGTTACGTCGGCAGATGGATCGGTGTGTCGGCCGGTGGCTGCCGGCGGCGGGAATAATTTCACGCCAGCCCTGTAAAGCAATGTGAAGGAGCGGGTGGAGCGAGGAACGAGGGGAGAGGAACGAGGAACGAGTAAGGGCAAGATCAAAAAAAGCCGCCGGGTTGCCCCGGCGGCTTTCGAACCACACAAGCGGCAGAGACTTACTCGCCGTCGGTGTTGTTCTCGGCGTCCGCGCTGGCGGCAGCCTCTTCGGCCGCGTCCTGGGCCTGCTCGGCGGAGTCGGCTGCGTTCTCGGCAGCGTCGGCGGCGTCGTCGGCGGCGGTCATGTCGGTGGCACCGGCAGCGGCGTCGGCCGAGGTGGCAGCGGCGTCAGCAGCGGCAGCGGCGGTGTCGGCAGCAGCCTGGGCAGCGTCGGAAGCCATCGCGTCGCCAGTGGCGGCGGCGTTGGCAGCAGCCTGCTGGGCTTCGTTCGCGGCCTCGGCGGCCTCGGCGGCCGAATCCTCGGCCTGCTGCTGGTTGGAGCACGCAGCCAGGGCGAAGCCCATGGCCAGGGCAAGCAGCGCCTTGTTGAAGGTCATGTGTGTTTCCTCGTCAGTGGAAAAAAATTCGGCTACGCGCAAGTCGCGCGCCGGCAACATGATGACAAGCCGACAAACGCTGTCAAGCAGTTGTTTGCAGCGTTTGTTACGGACGGGTTAAACCGTTTCGGCGAGGGCGCAGGCTCAGTACAGCTCGATGGCCACCGCCGTTGCCTCTCCGCCGCCGATGCACAGCGAGGCGACGCCACGCTTGCCGCCACGCTGGCGCAGGGCATTGACCAGGGTGACGAGCAGGCGTGCACCGCTTGCGCCGATCGGGTGGCCCAGCGCGACCGCGCCACCATGGACGTTCAGCTTGTCGTGGGGGATGCCCAGGTCCTTCATCGGCGCCATCGCGACGCAGGAGAACGCCTCGTTGACCTCGAACAGGTCCACGTCCTCCACCTTCCAGCCGGCCTTGTCGAGCACGCTGCGCAGCGCGCTGACCGGGGCGGTGGTGAACCACTCCGGCTCCTGCGAATGGGTGGCGTGGGCGACGATGCGCGCCAGCGGCTCGAGTCCGCGCGCTGCGGCATCTTCGGCCGACATCAGCACCGCGGCCGCGGCACCGTCGGAGATCTTCGAGGAGGACGCGGCGGTCAGCACGCCTTCCTTGCCGAAGGCCGGGCGCAGGCCGGGGATCTTCTCCAGGTTGATCTTGCCCGGCTCCTCGTCGCTGTCGACCACCACCTCGCCCTTGCGGGTCTTGACGGTCACCGGGACGATCTCGTCCTTGAACAGCCCGTCGGCCTGCGCCTTCTGTGCACGGCGGGCGCTTTCGGCGGAGAACCCGTCCAGCGCGGCGCGGTCGAAACCGTACTCGTTGCAGGCCATGTCGCCGAACACGCCCATGGCCTTGCCGTCGTACGGGTTGGTCAGGCCATCGAATGCCATGTGGTCGAGGAACTCGGCGCTGCCATAGCGCACGCCGGTGCGCGAACCGTTGAGCAGGTGCGGGGCGTTGGTCATCGACTCCATGCCGCCGGCGACCACGACCTTCGCCGAACCGGCCTTGATCAGGTCGTGGCCGAACATCACCGCCTTCATGCCCGAGCCGCAGACCTTGTTGATGGTGGTGCAGCCGGCCGACGGCGGCAGGCCGGCGCCCAGCGCGGCCTGGCGGGCCGGGGCCTGGCCCAGGCCGGCCGGCAGCACGCAGCCCATGATGACCTCGTCTACCTGGTCGGCGGCCAGCCCGGCCTGCTCCAGCGCACCCTGGATCGCGGCGGTGCCGAGGGCCGGGGTGGGGACGCCGGTGAACTGGCCAAGGAAGGAACCGATGGCGGTGCGCTTGGCACCGACGATGACGACGTCGCTCATGTGGACTCCGGGGGCGGATGTACAGGTTCTGGACCGCGAATTATCGGCGCGACGCCGAGACGGGGGCAAACCTGAAGCCGCTGGGGAACCCCGGCGTGCGGGGCTGCGCAATACGGTGCGCCGCCTATTGCGCCCCAGATGGGGGCGCGGCAGTCTCGGGGGGTCTGGCAGTCATGCCTCATGGAGGGGACGCAATGAACTTGCAGCAACCGGTCCGTCCGCGTCACGCGCGCCTGGCCATTGCCATCGCCGCGCTGGTGGCCCTGAGCGCCTGCGGGGGTGGGGGCTCGAACGTCCGGATAGATGATCCGCCGCCGCCGCCGGATCCGCCGCCGACCAGCAACGACCCGCAACCGGCGGTCGACGTGCACCTGGCGATGACCAATGCCTATGCCGCGCAGGACGCCGGCTTCACCGGGCAGGGCGTGACCATCGGCTTCCTCGACAGCGGCATCCGCCGCGACCACCCGATGATGGAAGGGCGGGTGAGTGCCAGCTACACCTACCTGGACCCGTACAGCAACGACCTCGACACCGACGACGTGCTCGGCCACGGCACCGCGGTGGCGCAGATCGCCGGTGGCGCGCCGTTCGGCAACCTGCCCGGCGGCATCGCCCAGGGCGCGGACTTCGTTTCGGCGCGGATCATCTCCGACGCCCCGCCGGACGACGACGGTTCGGGCCGCGGCAACGAGGTCACCGACGGCTCCTGGCTCGCCATCCCCCACGAGGACCTGATGGCCAGCGGGGCCCGGATCTCCAACAACTCCTGGGGCGGGCTGTACTGGACCGGGGGCGACTCGGTCACCCGCACCTTCATCGAGGGCATGCGCCCGTACGTGGACTGGGGCGGGCTGGTGGTGTTCGCGGCCGGCAACGACGGCCTGGACGAGCCTTCCGACACTGCCGCGCTGCCCAGCATGGGCGCCGGCGCGGAGGTCCTGGAGAAGGGCTGGCTGGCGGTGGCCGCGGTCAAGAGCCACGACATCAACGAGCTGGCGGACTACTCCAACGCCTGCGGCAAGGCCGCCGACTACTGCCTGGTCGCGCCGGGCGGGGTGATCGTCAGCGACGTCGACGATCCCGCCGGCGACCCGAGCTACTGGATCTACCGCGGCACCTCCTTCGCCGCCCCGCAGGTGTCCGGCGCCGCGGCGCTGGTGTGGGAGGCCTTCCCGTACTTCGACGCCGACATGGTGCGCCAGTCGATCCTGGGCACCGCGCTCGACCTCGGCGAGGTGGGCGTGGACCGCACCTTCGGCCACGGCCTGCTGGACGTCGGCGCCGCCGTGAAGGGCCCGGGCCGGCTCGACTGGGGCCAGGCGCGCGCCGACTTCAACGGCGGCATGTCGACCTGGAGCAACGACCTGACCGGCGCCGGCGGCATCACCAAGACCGGCAGCGGCCACCTGGACCTGACCGGTGCCAACAGCTACAGCGGGCCGACGATCGTCAACGGCGGCGTGCTGTCCTCGCTCAACGACCTGCCCGGCGAGTTGCGCATCGGCAGCAACGGCCTGGTGCTGCTGGACGACATCGGCGTCGCCGGCGCGGTGACCAACGCCGGCACCCTGGCGCTGATCGGCACCAACGCGGAAGGCACCGACCACGTCATCGACGGCAACTACACCCAGGCCGGCACCGGCACCCTGGCCTTTGACATCGGCGAGCGCCTGGACATCATCGGAACCGCCACCCTGGACGGCGAGGCGCTGGTGACCGGCGTGACCGAGGGCTACGTCACCTCCGACCGCGAGACCTTCCTCCACGCCACCCAGGGCGTGCAGGGCAGCTTCGACGGCCTGCTCGCGGCCGACGGCGTGTTCCTGGAGGCCAGCCTGGGCTACGGCGACACCACCGTGTGGCTGGACATCGACCGCCTGGACGTCAGCGCCACCGCGCAGTCGCTGGGCATGCCGACCGCCGCCGTGTCCGCCGCCGAGCGCGTTGAGCAGGCCTTCCGCATGATCGACCGCGGGGCCCTGCCGGGCATGGGCGACGGACCGGGCACGGCGGGCTTCCTGAGCGCCGCCGGGGCCCTGCAGCGCAGTGCCACCGCGGCCGCCGCGGAAACCTCGCTGTCGAGCCTGTCGGGCGAGATGCACGGGGCCGAGACCGCCTTCACCATGATGGCCGTCGAAGGCGGCCGCCACGCGCTCGAGGGCCGGCTGGACCGGCTGGGGCAGGGTGGCCTGGCCGGCTCCTGGGCCGAGCGCCTGGATGGCGAGCGCGGGCTGTGGTCGAACGCCGGGAGGCTGGACGCCAACGGCTGGATGATCGGCCACGACCTGCGCCTGGCCCCGAACCTGACCGTCGGTGCATCGGTGGGGCAGGTCGACGGCGCCGGTCGCCACGCCCTGCGCCGTGACCGTGAGCGCAACCGCCAGCTCGACACCCAGGTCTACGCCTCCTGGGACAGCCTGGGCGGCAGCTACCTGATGGGCAGCCTGGCACACGGCCGCATGGACCGCGACCTGCACCGCGACGTGCTGCTGGGCGGCGAGCGTTTCGGCGTGCGTGCCGACTACGCCACCACCCACACCACCCTGGGCCTGCAGGCCGGCCACCGCTTCCGCATCGGCGGCGGCACCGTGACCCCGTACGTGGGCGCGCAGAGCCTGGAGCTGGACCGCGACGGCTTCAGCGAATCCGGCGCCGCCGGCTTCGGCCTGAGCACCACC
>JAEWFH010000048.1 GCA_023388955.1 Pseudomonadota bacterium | reverse complement strand
TGCCCACCACCTGCACTGCGCCGAGGTTGGCGATGCCGCCCTCGCTGCCCAGGTTCACCGTGGTGGTGCCGCCCAGCGAGACGCTGATCTGGATGGGCTCGCCCACCGGCTGCCCATTGCGGATGGTCTGCAGCGTGTAGTCGCCCACGGGAAGCTGGCCGAGCCGGTAGCTGCCGTCCTGGTCGACGGTCGCGCTCCGGGTCAGGCCGGTGCTGGCGCGGGTGACGGTGATCTGGTCGCCGCTCGTCGCCCGGCCCGCCACCGCGCCGGTCGCGCTCTGGGCATGGACGGCCGGAACCATGGTTGCCAGGCACAGGCCGGTGGCCAGTGCCAGGACACTCTTGCGGAATCGCTTGTGCTGCTGCATTGCCCCTCTCCCGAAAACTTCGTCGATGACGATCAAGACCCCGCCGCCGGTTCCCGCGGCGAAAGGATTTCCCAATTGAAGTCGTAGCCCCACTGGTCGAAATACAGGTTGCCCCCGTCCCACTCCACTTCGCCGCGCTGCAGGTCGACCGTCTCCGAGCGTGGATGTTGCTTGGCCGGCACGAACTGGCGCGAGTAGTCGTCGTTGAACGCCACCCGCAGCGCGTCCAGGCCGCCGAGGTAGAAGTCCTGCAGCTCCTCGCGGGCGTCGTGCAGGCGGCCGAAGGTCACGTCCATCGGCACCCAGCCGTACGGGGCCAGGTACAGCCAGCCCCAGTCGTGCATGTTGTTGTAGCTGCCCTCGGAGAAGATCCAGCCCGACTGCCAGCGCGCCGGGATGCCGTTGAGGCGCAGCAGGGTGATCAGCAGCAGGGTCTGCTGGCCACAGTCGGCGTGGCCCTGCTCGAGCGCGTGCTGGCTGATGTTGGTGATGGTGGAATACTCGCGGGCACCGGCCCAGGGCAGGCTGTCGACGTAGTCGTACAGCTTCTTCGCCACGTAATAGGGATTGGTCTCGTCGCCGACGATCGCCGCCGACTGCAGGCGCATGGCGTCGTTGAAGACCACGTGCGGGGCGCGCTCGGCGACGAAGGGCGCGAGCTCCGGCGTGATTCGCGCCGGTACCACCCGCGCCGGGTCGATGTCGTTGTACTGGGCGTGGATGGTGAGCTCGTAGCTGACCGAGAACTCGGTCGCCTCGCCGGCGCGGGCCGGCGCTTCCATGTACACGGTGCGCTGCAGGGCGGACCCGGGCGCGAGCTGGTGGGTGGCCGGCGTGGTGGCCAGCAGTTCGATGCCTTCCTGCTGTCCTTCGATCGCGCGCGGGAACGGGAGCCAGGCACGCAAGGTTTCGCCATCGGGCACGACGTCCGGCTTCACCGTCAGCGACTGGGTGATGCGCACCCGGCGCGGGGCCACGGCCTGCTCGCCGCTGGCCAGCGCCGCCTCGCGCACCTCGGCGTGGTGCGGGTGTGCGAACTCGAGCGGGCTGTCGTAGAAATCGAGCGGCGTGGCCTTGCGCTCGCGCGCCTCCGCACTGATGCGGAACAGGTTGGACGGGCCGCGGTTGAACCAGCGCCGCTCGCCGTCGATGACCCGCGCCTCGATCAGCCCGGCCTGGTCCCAGCGCGCGAACTCCTCGTCGCCCAGGTCCGGGATGTCGCGGCGCAGGCGCGCCTTGGCCGCGGCCTCGTCGAGCCGGAAGTCCATCAAGATGCGGCGCATGCGCTCGCGCTGGAACTCCAACGCGCTGCGCCGGTCGGGATCCAGCGCGGGATCGGCCAGGGCGGCCGCGATCGCCGCTTCCGCGCCGGCAAAATCACCCGCGTCCACTTGCGCGACGATTCCGGGCGGTGCGGCGAGCGCGGCGCTGATGTCGACCCCGCCCGGGATCCCCTTGTCGGACTGGGCGAGCGCCGGCACCGCCACGACGCCAGCGAAGGCGGTGACCAGTACGCCGGCCAACAGGGACGCATGCCCACGCAGGCGCGGGCCCGCCCCGTTTCCTCCCCGTTCAATGGCGCATGCAGCCTTCATCGACACTCCCCACGGCGATCCCCCCGGATACGGCTGCAGGCTGTGTAACATGGCGTTCATCCGCGGGTCAATAATTTATTCTTTCCAATTGCATTTCTCGCATCATGTATTCCATGATGCCTGCGGCACTGAACACGCCCGGGGAAAACAGAATGCGATTGAAGTCTTTGGTACTGGGCCTTCTGCTGGCCCTGCCGGCCACCGCCGCCCTGGGGTCGCCGGCCCCGTCCACGCCGCCCCTCGCGGTCCCCGGCCTGGCCGAATCGCACCTGGCTCCGGAGTTCTGGCTCGATACCCTCGCCCACGGCGACCGGGTGGTGCTGGACCGCGCCGCGATCGACGCACAGAACGCGCGGATGGTGGCCGGGGATCCGTCCATCCACGACCTGTCGGCACTGCCGGCACGGATCGACGGCGCCCGGGTGCGCGACTGGATCGAAGGCCTCGCCAGCCTGCCCACGCAAACCGTGTACGACGAGCACGGCGCGGCGGTGGCCGCGGACGTGCTGGCGGGCATCGGCGCCAACACCAACCTCGACCAGGTCCCCGCCGACCAGGCCACCCGCTACGGGATGGTGCTGCGCCGCGCCGACCTGCGTGCCTTCCCGACGGCGCTGCGGGTGTTCCGCTCCGCCGGGGACAGCGACATCGACCGGTTCCAGGAAAGCGCGCTGTTCCCGGGTGACCCGGTGGCGGTGCTGCACGAGAGCGCGGACGGCGAGTGGCTGTTCGTGCTCAGCCAGCGCTACGCGGCCTGGATCCGGAAGGAGCAGGTCGCCGAGGGTGGGCGCGACCAGGTGCTCGACTGGGGCGACGGGCAGCCGTACCTGGTCGTGACCGGCGCCACCGCGACCACCGTGCATACCCCGGAGGCACCGCAGGTATCGGGCGTGCAGCTGGAGATGGGCGTGCGCGTGCCGCGCCTGGCCGACTGGCCCGCCAACCGCCAGGTCAACGGCCAGATGGCGTCGGCCGGCTACGTGATCAAGCTGCCGGTGCGCGGCGACGACGGCCGCCTGGCCTTCGCCCCCGCCCTGCTGCCGCGCTCGGCGGACGTCAGCGACGACTACCTGCCGCTGACCGAGGCCAACCTGGTGCGGCAGTCGTTCAAGTTCCTCGGCGAGCGCTACGGCTGGGGGCATTCCTACAACACGCGCGACTGCAGCGGCTTCGTCTCCGAGGTCTACCGCAGCTTCGGCGTACTGCTCCCGCGCAACACCAGCGCGCAGTCGGTGACCCCGGTGCTCAACCGCCTGGAACTCGGGCCAGGCGTGGACCACGAAGCCCGCGTGCAGGCGCTGCGCGAGGCGCGTACCGGCGACCTGGTCTACATCCCGGGCCACGTGATGATGGTGCTCGGCCATGTCGACGGCGAGCCGGTCGCGATCCACGACACCAGCGGCATGTCCTGGCTGCCCGAGGGCGCCGGCGAATTGCAGCGCCTGCACCTCAATGGCGTGGTGGTGACCCCGATCCTGCCGATGATGTCCAACGCCACCACCCCGACCGTGGACCGCATCACCGCGATCCAGCGCATCCGTCCCTGAGGGGAAGCACGCACCACATGAAGATCACCGACATCCGGCTCGCCATGCTGCGGGTCCCGCTCACGACTCCGTTCAAGACCGCCCTGCGCACCGTCGACACCGTCGAGGACGTGGTGGTGATGATCCACACCGACGACGGCCGCATCGGCTACGGCGAGGCCGCCCCGACGGCAGTGATCACCGGCGATACCCACGGCTCGATCATCGAGGCGGTGTCGAAGGTGATCGGCCCGCGCCTGGTCGGCCGCGACGTCGCCGACCTCAACCGCAACGTGCAGCTGGTGCAGTCGTCGATGGAGCGCAACACCAGCGCCAAGGCGGCGGTGGAGATCGCCCTGTACGACCTGTGGGCCCAGCTCTACGGCGCCCCGCTGTACCGGATGCTCGGCGGCGGCGGCGACCCGGTGGTGACCACCGACCTGACCATCAGCGTCGACTACATCGACAAGATGGTGGCCGACTCGCTGGCGGCGGTGGACCGCGGCTTCCAGTCGCTGAAGATCAAGGTCGGCAAGGACATCGGCCTGGACATCGAGCGGGTCAAGGCGATCCATGCCGCGGTCGACGGCCGCGCCCTGCTGCGACTGGACGCCAACCAGGGCTGGACACCCAAGCAGGCGGTGTTCGCCATCCACGCGCTGGAGGACGCCGGCGTGCAGCTGGAGTTGCTGGAGCAGCCGGTGCCGGCGCGCGACCTGGAGGGCCTGAAGTACGTCACCGAGCGCGTGCACACCCCGGTCATGGCCGACGAGAGCGTGTTCGGCCCCTCCGAGGTGATCGACCTGATCCAGCGCCGCGCGGCCGACATCATCAACATCAAGCTGATGAAGACCGGCGGCATCTCCAACGCGGTACGCATCGCCGACATCGCCGCCGTGCACGGGGTGGACTGCATGATCGGCTGCATGATCGAGTCCGCCATCAGCGTCGCCGCCGCGGTGCACCTGGCCGTGGCCAAGGCCGGCGTCATCACCAAGGTGGACCTGGACGGCCCGTCGCTGTGCACCTTCGATCCGGTCGAGGGCGGCGTGGAGTTCAACGAGGCCGAGATCGCGATCAGCGACGCGCCCGGCCTGGGCATCCGCTCGGTGCGCGGGCTGGAACCGCTGGAGCTGGACTGAGCGATGGCGCCGCTGGCGAGGATCCGCGGGGAGCGTGACCGCATGTCCGCCATCGAGCGGCGCATCGCCGACTACGTCCTCGAGAACGCCCACCTGCTGCGCGACTACTCCTCGCAGCAGCTGGCCAACGCACTGGGGATCAGCCAGTCGAGCGTGGTGAAGTTCAGCCAGAAGCTGGGCTTCAAGGGCTATCCGGACCTCAAGTATTCGATCGGCGAGTCCCTGGCCCGGCGCGAGTCGGTGATCGGCAGCGAGCCCGGCGATCCGGCGCAGGGCGCCGGCGACCCGGGCAGCCGGCTGGCCGGGTCGTTGTGGCAGGCCAAGGGCGAGGCCGTGCACACCACCAGCGCGCTCAATGCGCACGCGGACGTGGCCGCCGTCGCCGAGGCGATCCGCAAGGCCGGCAAGGTGTTCTCGATCGGCATCGGCTACGACGGCCTGCACTCGCGTGCGATCGCGATCAAGCTGGCACTGATCGGGCGCACCGCCATCCACCTGTTCGACCCGGCGCTGATGGCCGTGGGCACCTCCTCGGCCGGGCCCGGCGACGTGCTGCTGGTGGTCTGCGAGCACGGCCAGGAGGCGGCGCTGTGCCAGACCGCGCGGCTGTTCCGCAAGCGCGGCGGCATGGTGGTCACCATCACCCGCCACACCGCCAACGCCCTGCGCGCCCACGCCGACATCGCCCTGCTGGTCAGCGCCCACGATCCGCGCCCGCAGGTCGAGCTGCTGTTGTACCAGGCCGCGCTGCAGCACCTGCTGGACCTGGTGTTCCTGCTGCTGTGCGAGGACGAGGCGCACCTGCGCATGCTGGCCGAGAACGGCGCCCCCATCGAGTGACCGGCCGGCGGCACCCGGCGGCCGCCCCACGTATCCTTGCGGCTGCCGTTTCCGTGTCCAGCGTGGCCTGAAGATGCCTTTCGACAAGATCCTGATCGCCAACCGCGGTGAAATCGCCTGCCGCGTCATCCGTACCTGCCGCGAGCTCGGCATCCGCACCGTGGCGGTGTATTCCGAGGCCGACGCCGATGCCCGGCACGTGCGCCAGGCCGACGAGGCCTACCCGATCGGCGGGCCACAGCCGGCCGACAGCTACCTGCGCGGCGAGGCGATCCTGGAGGTGGCGCGCAGGGCGGGCGCGCAGGCGATCCACCCCGGTTACGGTTTCCTCTCCGAAAACGCGGACTTCGCCGAGGCGGTCGAGGCCGCGGGGATCGCGTTCATCGGGCCCAAGGCGGCCTCGATGCGCAAGATGGGATCCAAGGCCGGGGCCAAGGAGCTGATGGCCGCCGCCGGGGTCCCGGTGGTGCCCGGCTACACCGGCGAGGACCAGGACCCGGCCCACCTGCAGGCGGAGGCCGACCGCATCGGCTACCCGCTGATGATCAAGGCCGCCCATGGCGGCGGCGGCAAGGGCATGCGCATCGTGCGCCGGTCCGCGGAGTTCGCCGCGGCGCTGGAGTCCTGCCAGCGCGAAGCGCGCAATGCCTTCGGCCGCGACCGGGTGCTGCTGGAGCGCTACATCGAGCAGCCAAGGCATATCGAGATCCAGGTCTTCGGCGACGCCCACGGCAACGTGATCCACCTGGGCGAGCGCGAGTGCTCGGCACAGCGCCGCTACCAGAAGGTGCTGGAGGAATCGCCCTCCCCCTTCGTCACCCCGGAACTGCGCGCGCGCATGGGCGAGGCCGCGGTGTTGGCCGCGCGCGCCATCGACTACGTCAACGCCGGCACCGTGGAGTTCATCGTCGCCCCGGACGGCGGCTTCTGGTTCATGGAGATCAACACCCGGCTGCAGGTCGAGCACCCGGTGACCGAGTGCGTGACCGGGCTGGACCTGGTGGCCTGGCAACTGCAGGTCGCGGCCGGCCAACCGCTGCCACTGGTGCAGGACGAGGTCCGCCACCAGGGCCACGCGATCGAGGTACGGCTGTACGCCGAGGACCCGGAAGCCGGCTTCCTGCCCGGCTCCGGGCGCCTGCAGCGGCTGTCCCTGCCGGCCCCGTCAGCGCACGTGCGCATCGACGCAGGCGTGGTCGAGGGCGATGAGGTCACGATCTTCTACGACCCGATGATCGCCAAGCTGATCGTCCACGACGCCGACCGTCCGCGCGCCCTCGCCCGCCTGCGTGACGCGCTGGCCGGGTGCGCGATCACCGGGCCCAAGTCCAACATCGCCTTCCTGGAGCGCCTGGCGCGGCATCCGGCGGTGACCGGGGCCACGATCGACACCGGCTACCTGGACCGGCACCTGGACGAGTTCCTGCCGGCGCCGGGCGCGCCCGAACCGGTCCTGCTCGCCGCCGCGGTCGCTGCGCAGCTGCTGGCCGCCGAGGCGTCCGCACGGGCCTGCAACGAGGCCTCCGGCGATCCACGCTCGCCGTGGGTGTCCAACGACGGCTGGCGCCTGGGCGGGCCGGCCACCCGCGTCCTCGCCTTCGAACACGAGGGCACCCGCTTCGAGGTCGGCGCGGCCGGGGGCGCGGGCTGCTACACCATCACCATCGACGGCAGCGCCCACCAGGTCGACGGCGCACGGCTGGCCGGCGGCGTACTCGCCGCCCGGGTCGACGGCCGCGGCGTGCGCCTGCGGGTCCTTGACGCCGGCCCACGCCTGCTGGTGCACGATGGCGACACGCGCCTGGCGTTGCTGCCACGCCCGCTGCACCTGGCCGCCGGCGGCGGCGCCGACGCCGGCGCGGACCGGGTCCTGGCACCCATGCCGGGGCGGGTGGTGGTGGCACGGGTGGCCGCGGGCGACGCGGTCGAGGAAGGCCAGGAGCTGATGGTGATCGAGGCGATGAAGATGGAGCTGAGCCTGAAGGCCCCGCGTGCCGGGACCGTCGCCGAAGTCCGCGCCGCGGAAGGCGACTTCGTCGACGCCGACGCCGTCCTGGTCGCGCTGGAGGAAGCGGAGGTCGCATGAGGTCACGGGTGCGCATCGTCGAGGTCGGCCCGCGCGACGGGCTGCAGAACGAGAAGGCCACGATCGCCACGGCCGACAAGATCGAACTGATTGACCGCCTCTCGGCCACCGGGCTGCAGAGCATCGAGGCGACCAGCTTCGTCAGCCCCAGATGGGTACCGCAACTGGCCGATGCCGCCGAGGTCTACGCCGGCATCGACCGCCGTCCCGGCGTGCACTACCCGGTGCTGGTGCCCAACGAGCGCGGCTACGAGCGCGCGCGCGAGGTCGGGGTCGAGGAGATCGCGGTGTTCACCGCCGCCTCCGAGGCCTTCAACCACAGGAACATCAACGCCTCCATCGACGAGTCGCTGGCACGCTTCGCGCCGGTGCTGGAGCGTGCCCGCGTGGACGGGGTGCGGGTGCGCGGCTACGTCTCCACCGTACTGGGCTGCCCCTACCAGGGCGAGGTGCCGCTGGCCGATGTGGTCCGCGTTGCACGTGAACTGCACCAGATGGGCTGCTACGAGGTTTCGCTTGGCGACACGATCGGCGTGGGCACGCCGGGCAAGGCACGGGCGATGCTGCGCGCGGTCGCCGCGGAGGTTCCGATGACCGCGCTCGCCGTCCACTTCCACGACACCTGGGGCCAGGCGCTGGCCAACCTCCTGGCCTGCCTGGAGGAAGGGGTCGCCGTGGTCGACGCCGCGGTGTCCGGAGCCGGCGGCTGCCCCTATGCCAAGGGCGCCAGCGGCAACGTCGCCACCGAGGACGTGGTGTACATGCTGCATGGCCTGGGCATCCACACCGGGGTGGACCTGGACGCGCTGGCCGCGACCGGACGCTGGCTGGCCGGCCTGCTCGGCCGCGAGACCGGCAGCAAGGCCGGGCGGGCGCTCGCGGCCGGATGAACGGCGCGCCGCCCCTTCCACCACGACCGGACGGGAACCCCCGTGACGGCGTGATCGTGGCGGAACTGGAAGGCGCGGCGCTCGATTCCGGCCGTTCGGCCGAGCAGCGTGCGCTGTTCGCCCGTGCCGCCGCCGCCCTGCGCGGCGCCCAGGATGATGCGCTGCTGGAACTGCGCTTCCGCGAGGTGGTGGAAAACGTCCAGCAGGGGATCGTGGTCCGCGACCATGCCGGCGCGGCGGTGTACGTCAACCGCGAAGCGCTGCGCATGTTCGACCAGAAGCCCACCGCCGACGCGCCCTTCCCCGGCGGCGGGCCGGACCTGATGTTCATCGACGAGCGCGGTCGCGAGGTGCCCCCCGAGCACCTGCCCTCCGCCCTCGCGCTGGCCGGCAACCGCCCGGCCGGACCGCAGGTGCTGGGAATGTTCGACCGCACCGCGCGCACACTGGCCTGGGTCAGCGTCACCGCGGTGCCACATGGCGATGCCGGCGGGGGCCGCCCGCGTTTCGTGATGACCTTCTACACCGACATCACCGGGCTCAAGCGCGACAGCGCCCTGTTCCTGCGCGCCCAGGCGCTGGCGAGCATCGGCGGCTGGGAATGGGACACCGGCCGCGACCGGCTCTACCTGACCCGCGAGGCCCGGCGGATCCTGGGCCGCGACCCGGCGCCGTCGACCAGCGAGGAACTGCTGGAGTGCCTGGTCGAACCCGACCGCCGGCGGCTGCGGCAGGCGCTCGAGGCCGCGGTGGACCGGGGCTGGGGCTTTGGCCTGGAACTGCAGGGCATGCGCAGCGGGCGCCCGTTCTGGATGCGGGTGATGGCCGAGATCGGCGCGCACGGTCCGCTCAGTGCGCGCATCACCGGCACCGTGCAGGACGTGACCCGGCAGAAACAGGACGAGGAAACCCTGCGCGTGCAGGCGCGTACCGATCCGCTCACCGGGCTGCTCAACCGCGATGCGATCCGCGCCGCCCTGGCCGAGCGCCTGGCCGATCCCGCCCGTGCGCGGCAGGCGGTGTTGTACGTCGACCTGGACCGGTTCAAGACCGTCAACGACGTCCTCGGCCACGCCGCCGGCGACCGGCTGCTGGTGGCGGCCGCCGACCGGATCCGCCGGGTGGTCGGTACCGAAGGCCTGCTCGCCCGCCTGGGCGGGGACGAATTCCTGCTGGTGTGCCCGATGGGGGACGATCCCGACCGCGCGGTCGCCCTGGCGGAGCGCATCCTGGCTTCCTTCGACGCCAGCTTCCGGGTCCAGGGCGAGGAGTTCGCGGTCACCGCCAGCATCGGCCTGGCCTTCGCACCGGAGGCCGGCACCGACGCCCAGCTGATGATCCAGAACGCGGACGCGGCGATGTATGCCAGCAAGCGCCGCGGGCGCAACGGCTGGCAGGTGTTCACCCCCGAGCTGGCCGCCCAGCAGCAGCGCCGGCTGCAGATCGAGACCCAGTTGCGCAACGCGGTCTCCAATGGCGAGTTCGACCTCGTCTTCCAGCCACAGGTCGAGCTGGCCACGGGACGCACGGTCGCCGCCGAAGCCCTGCTGCGCTGGAACAACCCCACCCTGGGCGCGATGCTGCCCAGCGAGTTCATCGACCTGGCCGAGAACACCGGCGACGTGGTCGGCATCGGCAACTGGGTGCTGCGCGAATCCTGCCGGCAGCTGTGCCGCTGGCGCCAGCGCGGGATGGCACTGGAGCGGGTCGCGGTCAACGTCTCCTACCGGCAGTTCCTGGCCGGGGACCTGGCCGGGCGCGTGGCCGAGGCCCTGGCGGAATGTGGCCTGTCCGGCGACATGCTGGAGCTGGAGCTGACCGAGCGGGTGCTGGTGGAGGACGTGCCCGAGACCGCCGAGACCTTCACCGCGCTGCAGGCCCTGGGCGTGCGCCTGAGCATCGACGATTTCGGCGAGGGCTACAGTGCCCTCAACTACCTGCGCCGACTGCCGATCCACGGCCTCAAGCTGAGCCAGCTGTTCGTCCAGGGCGTGCCGGGCAACAAGTCCGACATCGCAGTGTGCGAGGCGGTGATCGGCATTGCCCGCAGCCTGCGCCTGGGACTGCTCGCCGAGGGCGTGGAAACCACCGCCCAGCGGGATTTCCTGGTCCAGCGCGGGGTCACCCTGGGCCAGGGTTTCCTGTACGCGCCGGGCCTGGGCGCGGACGAGTTCGAGGCGAGGTTCGGCAGCACCCCCGCGGTGACCTAGAATCAGCGGTTTTCCCGCTCCAGGATCCGCCATGCAGCTCAACGGTTCGCGCGCCCTCGTCACCGGCGGCGTTTCCGGGCTCGGCCTCGCCGTCGCCCGCCACCTCACCGCCAACGGCGGCCGTGTCGTCCTGTTCGACGTCAACCAGGACAAGGGCGCCGAGGCCGTCGCCGCACTGGGAGACGACAAGGCGAAGTTCATCGCCACCGACGTCACCGACGAGGCCCAGGTGCAGGCCAACGTCGAGGCTGCCCGCGGGTTCCTCGGAGGCCTGGACATCACCGTCAACTGCGCCGGCATCCTCGGCGCCGGCCGCGTGCTGGGCAAGGAAGGCCCGATGCCGCTGTCGAAGTTCCAGTCCACGGTGATGGTCAACCTGGTCGGCAGCTTCAACGTCGCCAAGGCCGCTGCCGCGGTGATGCAGCACAACGGGGCCGGCGACGACGGCGAGCGCGGGGTGATCATCAACACCGCCTCGGTGGCCGCCTACGAGGGCCAGATCGGCCAGGCCGCCTACTCCGCCTCCAAGGCCGGCGTGGTCGGGATGACCCTGCCGATGGCACGCGAGCTGTCGCGCTTCGGCATCCGCGTGATGACCATCGCCCCCGGCGTGTTCTGGACCCCGATGGTCGACGGCATGCCCGACGCGGTGCGCGAGTCGCTGGAGGCGACCATCCCGTTCCCGGCGCGGCTGGGCAAGCCGGAGGAATACGCCGACCTGGTGGCCTACATCGTCGGCAACAGCTACCTCAACGGCGAGACCATCCGCCTGGATGGCGCCACCCGCCTGGCGCCGAAGTAAGCAAGGAACCCGTGAAATGAAGGCAAGTGACGTCAAGAAGGGCAACGTCGTCGAGTACAACGGCGGCACCTGGCAGGTGCGCGACATCGAGCGCAGCTCGCCCCAGGGCCGCGGCGGCAACGTGCGCTTCCGCTTCGTGATGTATTCGGTGCCGGGCGGCAGCAAGACCGACGCCAGCTTCGACGCCGACGACACCCTCAACGAAGTCGAGCTCTCCCGCCGCCAGGCCACCTACTCCTACCGGGACGGCGAGGCGTTCGTGTTCCTGGATGACGAGGACTACACCCCGTACATGCTCGATGCCGACGTGGTGGGCGAGGACGCCGGCTACATCGTCGACGACCTGGCCGGGTGCTACATCCAGATCATCGACGAGATGCCCGTCGGCCTGCAGCTGCCGCAGACGGTGGCCATGGAGGTCATCGAGACCCCGCCCGAGCTCAAGGGCGGCACCGCGACCAAGCGACCGAAGCCGGCGAAGCTTTCGACCGGGCTGGAGATCATGGTCCCCGAGTACATCGCCAGTGGCGAGAAAGTGCTGGTCAACACCACCAGCGGCGAGTTCTCGGGCCGCGCGGACTGACGGCATGCCCGCGAACGCGGGCACCTCCCGCACCGTCATGCCCGCGTACGCGGGCACCTCCCGCATCGTCATGCCCGCGTACGCGGGCATCCATGGACGTATGTCGTTCACCATCCGGCGCAATACGGCGTGCCGCCTATTACGCCCTACCCGCTATCCCTTCTCCCGCTTGCGGGAGAAGGTGCCCGAAGAGCCTGCCCCGGACTTGATCCGGGGGCGGATGAGGGCCCACTTCCGGGCCATCCGCCGCAATGACTCGTCGGCGCCGGCATCGCTTGCGATGGCGTCGATGCCGCGCCACGCCAGGTCCAGCGATTCTTCGCTGACCACCAGGCGCTCGTCATGGCCGGCGCGCACCACGTAGCGCGCGTCGTAGTGCCAGTGCCCGGGGACCTCGCCGCGGGCCGGGATCCAGTGCCGGTCCAGGTCGAACAGCGCGGGTTCGAGCACCAGCCCTTCCAGGCCCGACTCCTCCCGCGCCTCGGTCAATGCCACCCGTGCCAGGTCGTCGTCGCCATCCGCATGCCCGCCCAGCTGCAGCCAGCGGCCGAGCTTGCGGTGGTGGGTCAGCAACACGCGCACGCCGCCGCGGTCGACCAGCCAGGCCGAGCCGGTGAAGTGCCCCGCCAGGCGTGAGCGCCGGTAGGCATCGGCAGCGCCGTTCTCGTGCTCGTCCAGCAGCTGCAGGAAGGCGGCGACGGTGCCGGCTTCGTCCGGCCAACGATCGCGGTAGGCCTCGAGCTGGGTGCGCAGGTGGCCGGTTGGCCTGGGGTCCATCGGTGCGGGTCCTGGGGGCAGATGCGATCCCGGCATTCTATGGGGCCCCCACGGGCCCTACGGCAACACGAAGCCCCCCTCCTCCCCCTGTTGGGCGCGCAGGCGCTCGCCCAGGATCGCGAGGTTGGCATCGATCGCCTCCAGCGCGTCCCGCAAGGCGGGATCGAGCAGCGACGCGGCCTGGGCTTCAAGCGCCTCCTTCAGCTGCTCCATTTCCGCGCGCCGCGCGGCAGCGGCGCCCTCCACTGCCCGGCGCTCTTCCGCCTGCGGCAACCCATAGCCGGGATGGCCGTCGAGCATGGTCGCCGGGCGGGTGGTGAAGCCCGCGCCGTCCAGGAGCCGCGCGAGCGTTGCCTCCACCGATCCGCGCAGTGCCTCGTCGCCCCCGGCACCGTCCAGGTAGCGGCGCTTGAGCCAGTCGCGTGCCCGGGCCAGGTGCTGGCGGCGGGCGGCGTGCTCCAGCAGCAGGAAGGCCGCGGTGGCCCGGGGCGTGGCCTGGGTGAACCAGGGGCGACGGGATCCTGGGGGGAGGTCGAACCAGGTGGCGGGGGTGTGGGCCGGGAGCGCCGCTCCGGATTCGGCGCGGGCGATGTCGAGCATCTGCTGGAAGCGTGGCTCCAGGGATTCGAAGCGGTAGCCCAGGCGCAGCGCCTCGGTCTCGTCTGCCAGCACACCTGGATCGGCGATGCCGCCGTGTTCCAGTTTCGACAGCAGGCCGGTGGGCGTGATGGCCGCCAGGCGCTCGCCGGCCAGCCTTGGCACCCCGTCATGGAGCAGCTTGAAGGTCTCGACCGCACAGTTGTTGCCGATGAAGCGGTAGCGCCCGTCGTAGCTCCAGTGCAGGCGCCCCACCCGCTCCAGCAGCATCGCGATCTCCGCCGGCTGCAGGTCCAGGGGAATCGAGCGCAGGCCGCGCAGTTGGACGGCGGTGTACTCCTCGACCACCTGGTCCAGCGGCAGCACGAACAGGCGCGACGGGTAGCCGCCGGTCAATCCGGCCCAGCTGGACAGCTGCACGTCGTCGACGAAGGCGCGGAAGGACAGCACCAGGTGGTGCCGCAGGTCGAAGCGGCAGTCGGGGCCCGGCTCGCGGCCCGGGGCGCACACCACCAGCCGCAGCATGGAATGGCCCCAACGGCTCATCAGCTCGTGGTTGCCCTCGGCCAGCAGGTACTCGACCGCCTGCACCCGTGCCGGATCAAGCGTCGCCAGCAATGGCGCGCCTTCGTCCGCATCGGCGTCGAGATAGGCGAGCCCGGGCGCACACTCGACCTCCTGCGGCGACCATCCGAAGTGCGCGGCAAGGAAGCGGTGCAGCGCCGGCCGCCGGCACGCGTACTGCGGGTCGAGCAGGAAATGTTCCAGGTTCACCGCCAGGAACTCGGCCGGGCTGTCGAGTTCGTAGGGGTCGGGGCTGCGGTCGGTGAACGGGTTGGCACGCTCGCGCCCGGGCTTGCGCGCACGCTCCTGCCAGCCGGCCAGGTCCAGCAACCTGGGATCGCGCGACAGCCCGGTGCGACGGTCGTGGAAATGCGCCAGCTCGTGCACGAGCGTGGCCAGCAGGCGCTCGCGCGCGGCAGCCGGATCGGGCCCGCCCAATCCCTCCAGGAGTTGCCGGTTGAGCAACAGCACCCGCCGCGTTGCCCGTCCTGCCACCTGTGCCGGCAGGTCCGTGCTCCAGCGGACCGCGACCGGAGGTGCATCCCGCATCACCGGAGGCAGCCGGCCGACCGCCTCGTCCAGCACCGGTTCGGTCAGGGCGTGGCCGGCCTCGTCCAGCCCGGGGTCGTCGATACGCAGCGCCGCGTCCGCGCTGCCGGTACCCAGCAGGAGGCCGACGAGCAGCGCCGCCCCGGCCCGCCAGTGCCGGCGGGTCACGCCCGCGGTCCCGGGTCAGGGCGCCAGGATGGCGCGGGCAAGCTCCAGGTCACTGGCCCCGCGTGCCGCCGGCAACCGCTCGCGCACGTGGCGCAGCGCCGCTTCCAGGCGCGCGCCGCGCACGGCCCCGCCGGTGGCGACGAAGGCGGCGGCGTCATCGCGCGCGGCCAGCACGACCTTGTCGCTGCTGAACGAGCCACTGGTCGCCGAGATCCCGTCGCTGGTGCCCCCGACGGAGCCGGACAGCGCGTCGGAGGTGGTGTAGAAACTGGACGCCCCCGCCGGTGCAGCCAGGGCGAGCAGGAACACAGCCGCCACCGGGGCGAGGCGCGGATGAATGCGGGTCATGGGGAAACAACCGGTCGTGACGGGGATGCACAGCCTAGCGCGCCCACGCGATGGCCCGCCATCCCGCCATGCGCCCCTGCCATAAGCCACGGTTGCCGCCTGTTCTCGCGCTGCGGTAACGTGGCCCGCCATTCGTAACGCCGCTGTCACTCACTGTGCAGCGATCCAGGCATGGCGCGCGATCGCGCGGCCATCGACCACCGGGGGCCCGATGTACAACCAGCCGATCCGCCGACCGCGGCCACGTACCCAAGTGGGCGGTTCCCCGTGACCCCGTCGCAGGCGCGCGCGCCCAGCCTGCTCCAGGCGTTCATCCCGCTCGCGCTGCTCGTCGCGCTGCTGGCCCTGGCGGTCTACCTGTTTGGCGAGGACGCCTCCTACGGCCCCAACCAGGTTTCGTTGATGCTCTGCGGCGGCGCCGCGGCGATCATCGGCGTGCGCAACGGGCTGGACTGGACGGACCTGCAGCACGCGCTGGTGGAGGGCATCGCGCTGGCGATCATGCCGATCTTCATCCTGCTGTCGGTCGGCGGGCTGATCGGGACCTGGATCCTCAGCGGGACGGTGCCGACGCTGATCGTCTACGGCCTGGAGTTGCTGCATCCATCGTATTTCTACCCGGCGGCGTGCCTGATCTGCGCGATCGTCGCACTGTCCATCGGCAGTTCCTGGACCGTGGCCGGCACCCTGGGCGTGGC
>JAEWFH010000181.1 GCA_023388955.1 Pseudomonadota bacterium | reverse complement strand
GCACGGCAGCCTGCTGCGCCGGCTGCAGTCGGACTTGTACCACCGCCACCCCACGCCGGGCTTCCCGCTGCGCGAGGCGCTCGACCGCCACGATCCCAGCCTGCAGCTGCACGCCTGCCACACCCGGCTGCGCGAGTTGCAGGTGCTGCACGACCAGTTGCGCGGCCTGTTCGACGACCCGCGCTTCGACCCGCCGCTGCAGCCGCGCGAGGTCGCGGTGCTGGCCCCGGACATCGACCACTACCTGCCCTACCTGGACGCCGTGTTCGGCGGCCGCGGCCAGGGCGACGCGATTCCCTACGCACTGGCCGATGCCAGCCCGCTGGCCGACGAGCCGCTGGTGGAGGTGTTCCTGCAGCTGCTGGCGTTGCCGGTGTCGCGCTTCGGCCTGGTCGAGGTGCTGGACCTGCTCGCCAGCCCGCCCCTGGCCGAGGCCAGTGGCCTGGACGCGGCGGCGCTGGAGCGCCTGCACGGCTGGCTGTCCGAAGCCGGCGCGCGCTGGGGGCTGGACGCGGCGCACCGGGAGCGGCTGCAGGCGCCCGGGGACGACGCCTACACCTGGACCTTCGCGCTCGACCGGCTGCTGCTCGGGCATGCCAGTGGCAGCGACGAGGCGATCGCCGGGGTGGCGCCGCTGCCCGACCTTGAAGGCAGCGCGCTGGATGCGCTGGACACCCTGGTCGGCCTGTTGCGTGTGCTCGCCCGGCATGCCGACGTACTCGGTGGAGCGATGCCCCCGGCGGCCTGGCGCGACCGGTTGCTGGGCCTGCTGGAGGCGCTGCTTCCGCGTCCGCCGGCCAGCCCCTCGACCCGGCGCGCGCTGGACCGCCTGCGCACGCTGGTCGACGCCTTCGCGACCACGGCGGCCCGTGCCGGCTACGAGGACCCGGTCCCGGCCGAGGCGGTGCGCGCGCATTTCGGCAGCGTGCTGCGCGAGGCCGACACCCGCGCGCCGCTGCTCACCGGCGGGGTCAGCATCGGCCGGATGGTGCCGATGCGGCTGCTGCCGTTCCGGGTGATCTGCGTGCTGGGGATGAACGACGGCGACTTCCCGCGCCGCGAGCCGGCGGCCGGCCTCAATCGCCTGACCGCGGAACTGGGCAGCGAGCGTCGTCGTCCCGGCGACCGCTCCACCCGCGAGGACGACCGCTTCCTGTTCCTGCAGCTGCTGGCCGCGGCGCAGGATGTCTTCTATGTCAGCTGGCAGGGCGCCGACCCGCGCGATGGCAGTGCGCGCGAACCCTCGGTGCTGGTGTCGGAACTGATTGCCGCGGCCGAGGCGCAGCACACCGCGGAAGCCGGGGTCGCCGGGACGCTGGTGGTGCAGCATCCGTTGCAGCCGTTCTCGCCGGAGGCGTTCGGCGCCGCCGCCGATACCGGGGGTGCGGAAGCCGGTGGTGTCGACGGGGGCCTGGAGCCGCGCCGGTTCTCCTACCGCGGCCAGTGGCGCGAGGCGGCGGTGGCCGGGCTGGCGTCGCGGCGCGAGGCGCTGGGGCCCTGGATCGGGGCCCCGATGGAGCCGGCCGCGCGCAGCGGCGACGGGGAAGAGGGAGTGCTGTCGCTCACGGCCCTGAAGCGCTTCCTGCTGCACCCGGCCGAGACCCTGCTCGAGCAGCGCCTGGGCCTGCGCCTGGACCCGATCGAGGGCCGTGGCGCGGACGTGGAACCACTGGCCACGCCGGGCCGGGGGCTGGAGCGCAGCGTGCTGCAGCGGGCGGTGTTCGATGCGCTGCTGCGGGGTGAGGACGAGGACGGCATCTGCACCGGCCTTCGTGCCCGCGCCCTGCTGGCCTCGGGGGCGGCCGGGCGCCGGATGTTCGACGAACTGCGCGGGCAGGTGGGCGACTACGTGGAGGCGTTCCGGCACTGGCGCGGCGACGCGCAGCCGCAGGTGCTGCCGCTGGAGGTGGACCTGGGCGGCGTGCGCTTGCAGGGCACCCTCGACGAGGTCTATCCGCATGGCCTGGCCCGGCTGCGCTTCGGCGAGCCCAACGGGACCGCGGCGATCCGCGACGGGCTGGACTGGCTGTTCGCGCAGGCCGCCGGGCTCGACGCGCCGCTGGTCCGATTCCACGACGCCGGGCGCGCCGGGATCGGCCCGCACGTGCGCGCCGGGCTGCCCGCCGGGGACGCGCGCGAGGCGCTGCGGCGGCTGCTGGACCTGCGCGAACAGGGCCTGCGCGAGCCGCTGGCGTTCGCGCCTTACAGCAGCTGGGAGTTCTACCGGGTGGCGAGCGGTTCCAGCGGCAGCCAGGAACGCGCCGTCGCCGCCGCGGTGAAGAAGTGGCGCGGCGGCTTCGGGTTCGCCGAAGGCGACGGCGACGGCCTCCGGCTGGCCCTGCGCGGCCGCGATCCGTTCACCAGCGACGAGGCGCTGCTGCGCTTCGCCGACCTGGCCATGGTGGTATTCGCCGCGTTGCAGGAGGGCACGGTGTACACCGGGGTCGATCCGGACGCGCTGCGCGGCCTGGCCGCCACGCTCGACGACGGGGAAGAGGCATGAGCGATCCCTACCTCACCCTGCCGCTGGAGGGCGCCCAGGCCATCGAGGCCTCCGCGGGTACCGGCAAGACCTTCACCCTGGCCACGCTGGTGTTGCGGCTGGTGGTGGAGCAGCGCCTGGACATCGGTGCGATCCTGGCCGTCACCTTCACCGAGGCGGCCACCCAGGAGCTGCGGGCACGCATCCGCAAGCGGCTGCTGCTGGCCCGGCGGATCGCGGCCGGCGAGGCGCTGCCGGACGAGCCGGAGGTGTCGATCACCCGCGCGGTGATCGAAGCGCACCTGCAGGCCAGCGGCGAGCCGGCCCGGTCCGTGGCCCGGCGCCTGCGCGAGGCCGCCGACCGCATCGACCTGGCTGCGATCTTCACCATCCACGGCTTCTGCGCCCGGGTGCTGCGCGAGCACGCGCTGGAATGCGGGCAGGGCTTCGATGTCCCGGAACTGCTGGCCAGTGACAAGGCCCTGTACGGGGACATCGCCGCCGACCTGTGGCGGGTGCATGCATGCGATGCGGAACGCATGGAGGCCCTGGCCGGATTGTGGAGCCGGGGACCGGAGGCGCTCGCCGCGGACCTGCCGCGGCTGGTGCGCGAACCGGTGCTGCTGCCGCCGGCGCCCGGGCCGCTGCCCGACCCGGTGCCGATGCTGCGTGCGGCCGGTGAGGCGTTCGCCGCCGCCGCGCGCCGTCACGGTGATGGATTCCGCGCGGACCTGGTCGAGGCGGTCGGGAGCAAGGTCCTGCACGGGGGCAGCTACAAGCGCGAGTGGATCGAGGAGCTGTTCGATGCGCTGCACGGTTGGTGCGAGTCGGACGCGGAGACCCCGTTCACGCATGCCAAGCTGCCGCAGCTGCAGCGCGAAACCCTGCTGGCGCGGACCAGCAAGGCCGGCGCCGGCCGTACCCCGGATTCGCCCCTGTGCGACGCGGTGGCCGACTACGCGCAGGCGCTGGGGGCGGTCGGGGAGATCCGGGAGGCACGGAAGGTGGCGCTGCTCCACCGCATCCGCGCGGATGCCCGCCGTCGCCTCGCCGCGCGCAAGCAGACCCTGCGGATCCAGACCTACGACGACCTGGTCGACCGGGTCGCTGATGCGGTCGATGGCCCGTCGGCCGACGCGCTGGCGGCGCGGTTGCGGGCCCAGTACCAGGTTGCCCTGGTCGACGAGTTCCAGGACACCGATCCGCGGCAGTGGCGGATCTTCGACCGGGTGTTCGGCCGCGCCGGCGAGCGGGCGGGAGCGGGCGCCCCGGCGCTGTTCCTGATCGGCGATCCCAAGCAGGCGATCTACGGTTTCCGCGGCGGCGACGTGGAGACCTACCTGCTCGCGCGCGACAGCGCCACCGACGCTCCGCCGCTGTCGTCGAACTTCCGCTCGCGGCCGTCGGTGCTGGCGGCGATCGACGCGCTCTACGGGCAGGCCGACGCCGCTGCGCAAGCCGGGGCGTTCGGGGACGGCCGCATCCGCTTCCATCCGGTGCAGCCGGGCGGGAGCCGGCAGGACGACGAATATCGGCGCTACGGCGGACCCGCGCCGGCGCTGACCCTGTGGCGCGCCCCGGAACCCGAACCGGACGCCAGCGGCAAGCAAAAGCCCTGGAGCGCCCCGCAGTCGCGCGAGCTGGCCACGCGGGCCTGCGTCGCGGCGATCCACGCCGTGCTCAGCGAGGCCGCCGAAGGCCGGGCGCAGCTCGATGGCACGCCGGTGCAGCCCGGGGACATCGCGGTGCTGGTGCGCACCCATGCCGAGGCGACGATGATCCGCCAGGCGCTGGCCGCGGTCGGCATCCCGGCGGTCGCCGCCGGCAAGCTCAGCCTCTACGCCACCGCCGAGGCACGCGAGGTGCACGCGCTGCTGATGGCGCTGCTGCACGGGGCCGACGCCGCGCGCCTGCGCACCGCGCTGTCGAGCGTGCTGGTGGGCCAGTCCGCGCAGGAGATCGAGGCACTGGCCGACGAGGACGCGCTGGATCAATGGCAGCGGACCGCGGCAGGGTGGCGCGAGCGCCTCCAGCGCGGCGGCCCGCTGGCGCTGCTGGGCGCGCTGTGCGCTGAAAACGCCAGCCGCCTGCTGGGCCTGCTCGACGGCGAGCGGCGCCTGACCAACTACCTGCAGCTGGCCGAGTTACTGCAGCAGGCGCACCGCCAGGCGCTGGGCCTGCAGGGCCTGGCCGACTGGCTCGCCCGGCAGGTCGCCGAGGCCAGCCACGACGACGAGGCGCAGCTGCTGCGCCTGGAGTCGGATGCGCGCCGGGTGCAGGTGGTGACCCTGCACAAGAGCAAGGGCCTGGAGTACCCGCTGGTGTACCTGCCCTATGCCGGCATCGGCGGCAAGGCGAAGTCGCCGGGCAACTGCGTGGTCGTGCATCGCCCGTCCGGTGGCGCGGAGGAAGGCGGCGAAGACCATGCCCGCGTACTGCACTGGAAGCAGCCCGGTTCCGGCGACTGGGACGCGGCCGTCGAGCGCTGGACCGCGGCGGAGCGTGCCGAGGATGCACGCCTGCTCTACGTCGGACTGACCCGCGCCCGGGATGCGCTGTGGCTGGCCGGCGGGAAGTTCCATGCCCATGCGGCCTCGCCCCTGTGGCCGATGGTCGCCGACGCGGAAGCTCTGCTGGAGGCGGCGCCGGACGCGGTCGTGCTCGACGATGCGCTGCCACCGGAAACCCTGCCCTGGCTGCCTCCCTCCGCAGGGCGCGACGTGCCGCCGGCGCGTACGCCGGCGCGGGCGCTCGATGCCGACTGGTGGGTCTACAGCTTCACCCAGCTGTCCAATGCCGACGCCGGGCCGGATCCTTCCAGCGCCGCGACCCAACCCGCGCACGGCGGCCGCGACGAACCGGAGGCCAGCGCGGCCGATGTCCCGGAGGCGGTGGCCTTCGACCCGCGCTTTTCCGGATCGCGCTTCGGCGTGGTGCTGCACGATGTGCTCGAGCACGCCGATTTCGGCCAGTGGCATGGCTGGCACCCGGGCGCCGCGGTGCCCGCAGGCGAGGAGGAGAAGATCCGCGCCGCCCTGGGACGTGGCGGCTACGGCTCGGCGGACCTGGCCGATGGCGTCGCGCTGCTGGCCATGCTGGCCGGGCACACGCTCACCGTCACCTTGCCGGAGGGCAGCTGCCTGGCCGCGCTGCCGCCGGAGCAGCGGCGGCCGGAGATCGAGTTCCAGTTCGCGCTCGCCGCGACCCCGGTGGCGGAATTGGTCGGGCTGCTGCATTCGCATGGCCTGCTGCCGGACCGCAACGGCTTCGGCACCCGCCGCCGGCTGGAAGGCCTGATGACCGGCCTGATCGACCTTACCTACCACCACGACGGGCGCTGGTACGTGCTCGACTACAAGTCCAACCAGTTGCCGGCCTACGACGCCGGAGGGCTCGCCGCGGCGATGGCACACCACGAGTACGACCTGCAGGCGCTGATCTATACCGTCGCCCTGCACCGCTGGCTGCGCTTCCGCCTGGGCGATGCCTACGACTACGCCCGCGACTTCGGCGGCGTGCGCTACCTGTTCTGCCGGGGGCTGGATGCGAACCGGGCCGACTCCCCGGGGGTGCAGGCCTGGCGGTTCGAGCCCGGACTGGTGGATGCGCTGGATGCCCTGTTTGGCGGCGCCGCCGTCGCGGAGGGCGCTTGATGAGCCTCCTCGACGCCTTGCGCCAGTGCGAACAGGGTCCACGCACCCTGGATGACGCGCTGGGCCGGACCCTGCTCCGGCTCGACCCCGGCACCGGCGGGGAGGTGGCCGCCGCGGCCGCGCTGGCCTCGCTGGCGGTGCATGCCGGACATGCCGCGTTCGATCCCGCCGCCCCGTCGCAGCTGGTGCCGGGCGAGGTCCGCTGGCCGCCGGCCGCGGACTGGCGGCGCGCGCTCGCGGCCTCGCGCTGGGTGTCCACGCCGGCGGCGCCGGACGAGGCCTCGCCCGCCGACGTGCCGCTGGTACTGGAAGACGGCCTGCTCTACCTGCGCCGTTACCGTGAGTACGAGCGCCGGCTGGCCGCGCGCCTGCGGGCGCTCGCGGCGGCCCGGCCGCAGGCGCCGGACGCCGGGGCCATTGCCCCTGTGCTGGAGGCGCTGTTCCCGCCGGGTGGTTCCGACCCGCTGCAGGCGCTGGCGGCGCGCAGCGCATTGGATCGCGCGCTGTTGCTGGTCACCGGCGGTCCCGGCACCGGCAAGACCACCACCATCGCCCGCCTGCTGGTGCTGCTGGTCGCCGCCGCCGCGCTGGCCGGGCGCGAGCCCCCGCGGATCGCCCTGGCCGCCCCCACCGGCCGCGCCGCCGAGCGCATGGCCGGGAGCCTGCGCGCCGCGGTGGAGCGCCTGCGCGGCCTGCCCGGCATCGAACCGGCCTGGCTGCAGGCCCTGCCCGACGGGGCGAGCACCGTGCACCGCCTGCTGGGCACGCGCCGCGACTCGACCCTGTTCCGGCACGACGCCACCAACCCGCTGCGCCACGACGTGGTGGTGGTCGACGAGGCCTCCATGGTCGACCTGCCGTTGATGTGCAAGCTGGCCGAGGCGGTGCCCGGCCACGCACGCCTGGTGCTGCTGGGCGACCCCGACCAGCTGCCCTCGGTGGAGGCCGGCGACGTCCTGGCGGCGATCTGTGGCGCCAGCGGCGACCTGGGCGCCGGGGATGGCGGCAGGCCTGCCGCTTCCGCCGGCCCCCTGCACGGCCATCGCGTCCACCTGCAGCGCGGCTACCGGCAGGCGGAGTCGCTGGAGCTGGCGCCTCTCGCCGCGGCGATCCGGGAGGGCGGGGCGGAGCAGGTCCTCACGCTGCTGCGCAGCGGCAGCCTGGACGGCATCGGGTTCCACGAAGGCAACGCCGATCCGCTCGGCCACGCCGGCAGCGGCCTGCTGGAACACTGGCGTGGCCTGGCACGGGCCGGCGACCCGGCACAGGCCCTGGGCAGGGTCGACGAGGTCCGGCTGCTGGTCGCGCTTCGGCAGGGGCCGCAAGGCACCCAGGCGCTGAACGCGCGAATCGCCGAGTACCTGGCCGGCCCGCGCCCGCCGGCGCATTTCCACGGCCAGTTGCTGCTGGTCACCCGCAACAGCTACCGCCACGGGTTGTTCAACGGGGACGTGGGGATTTGCCTGGACGATGGGAGCGGGCGCCTGGTCGCCTGGTTCCCGGGCAGCCGGGCCGATGCGCCGCGTGCGTTCCAGCCCGGCGCCCTGCCCCCCCACGAGAGCGCCTTCGCCATGACCGTGCACAAGGCGCAGGGCTCGGAGTTCGACCGGGTCTGGCTGCAGCTGCCGGCGGTCGACAACCGGGTGCTGTCGCGCGAATTGCTGTACACGGCGGTCACGCGTGCACGCCGCCGGTTGGACGTGGCCGGAAGCGCGGCGGTGCTGGAAGCGGCACTGCAGCGGCACGTGGTGCGCGTCTCCGGCCTGGCGGCGCGGCTGAACGGATGAATGCCGGCAGCCCGGCTTTCACCGTCGTTGTACCTCCCCGCTCCGAGCATGGGGACAACCCGGCATTCCCGGGTTTTCTCCCCCTACAGGAGCATCCAGATGAACGACGTCAAGAAGGACCACAGCATCGGCTCGGGCAGTGGCGCGGTCGCGGGCGCGGTGGCCGGTGCCGCCATCGGCGCGGCCGGCGGCCCGGTTGGCAGCGCGATCGGTGCGGTCGCCGGTGGCGTGGTCGGTGCCAAGGCCGGTGATTCCATCGCCGAGGCGGTGAACCCGACCGAGTACCGCGACCACTTCGAGCGTGAGTACCGGAGCACCTCGTACTACAACGCCGACCGCGACTGGAACGACTACGGCCCGGCCTACCAGTACGGCTACGACACCTACGGCCAGTACCGCGGGCGCCGCTTCGAGGACGTGGAGACCGACCTGGAGCGCGACTGGGAGCGCAATCGCGCCGAAAACAACTCCCGCCTGGCCTGGAACGATGCCCGCCACGCGGTGCGCGATGGTTGGCACCACATCGAGCGTGCGCTGCCGGGTGATGCCGACGGCGACGGTCGCTGATCGCGCGATAGCCGATACAACAACAACGAAAGCGGTTCTGCTTGCGGGGTCGCCGGCGCGGCCCCGCTTTTTCGTGCGCCGGGCGCACGTTGGCCGCAGGCGGTAGCATGTCCGCCCCCCGTACCGCCGTGCCGCCATGTCCGATTCCACCCGTCCGTCCCGCGAGCAGGCCGAACAGGCCGTGCGCACCCTGCTGGCCTGGGCCGGCGAGGACCCGGCCCGCGAAGGGCTGCTCGATACCCCGCGCCGGGTCGTGGAGGCCTATGGCGACTGGTTCAGCGGTTACGCGCTGGATCCGGACGAATACATGGGCCGGACCTTCGAGGAAGTCGGCGGCTACGACGAGATGGTGGTGCTGCGCGACATCCAGTTCGAGAGCCACTGCGAGCACCACATGGCACCGATCATCGGCCGCGCGCACGTGGGCTACCTGCCGGACGGCCGGGTGGTCGGCATCAGCAAGCTGGCCCGCGTGGTCGATGCCTACGCACGACGGTTCCAGGTGCAGGAGAAGATGACCGCGCAGATCGCCGACTGCATCCAGCGGGCCCTCGCGCCGCGCGGGGTGGGCGTGGTGATCGAGGCCGCGCACGAGTGCATGACCACCCGCGGCGTGCACAAGCGCGGGGTATCGATGACCACCTCCAAGATGCTGGGCGCGTTCCGCGATGACGCGCGTACCCGCGGCGAGTTCCTGGAGTTCATCCGCAGCGGCCGCTGAGTGGTCGTCATGCCGGGGATACCGGGGGCACGCTAGGCTGCGGGGATGACCGATGCAGCCGTAGCCCCCCGGGCCGCTTCCGATCCCGCCGCGCTCGCGGCGGACTACCTCGAAATCCGCCAGCGCACCCTCGCCCTGGCTGCTCCGCTCTCGGCCGAGGACGCCATGGTGCAGTCCATGCCCGAGGCCAGCCCGGCCAAGTGGCACCTGGCGCACACCACCTGGTTCTTCGAGCGCATGGTGCTGGGCGCCATGGAGGGGTACGAACCCCTGCATCCGGACTGGGACCTGCTGTTCAACAGCTACTACCACAGCCTCGGGCGCTTCCACCGCCGGCAGGCACGCGGCGTGCTGTCGCGCCCGTCGCTGGAACAGGTGGTGGCGTACCGCGAGGCAGTGGATGCGCGCCTGTCGGACGCGCTTGCCGGTGGACGTCTCGGCGCGGCGCCCTGCCAGCGCCTGGTGCTGGGCCTGCACCATGAGCAGCAGCATCAGGAGCTGCTGCTCACCGACATCAAGCACGCGCTGTGGTGCAACCCGCTGCAGCCCGCCTGTGACCCTGCACTGGCGTGCGGGCCCACGCCGCCGGCCGCACAGCACTGGGTCGAGTTCGACGAGGCGGTGGTCGAGGTCGGCGCGCCCGCGTGGCCAGGGGCCGGGGTGGGGTTCGCCTACGACAACGAGTCGCCGGTGCACCGGGTGCTGCTGGCGCCGTTCCGGCTCGCCAGCCGGCCGGTGAGCAACGCCGAGTACCGCGAGTTCATCCGCGATGGCGGCTACCGCTCCGCGGGCCTCTGGCTGAGCGACGGCTGGGACCGGGTCTGCGCCGAGGGCTGGAGCGCACCGCTGTACTGGGACCCGGGACTGGAGGCCGAGTTCACCCTGGCCGGTCCCCGTGCGCTGGACCCGGATGCCCCGGTCGCCCACCTTTCCGGGTACGAGGCCGACGCCTTCGCGCGCTGGGCCGGCGCGCGGCTGCCCAGCGAGTTCGAGTGGGAGCGCGCCGCCACCCCCCTGCCGGTCGAGGGCAACCTGGCCGACGCCGGGCGGCTGCATCCCGGCGGCCCGGGCCGGTCCCCGGGGGGCACGCTGGAGCGGATGTTCGGCGACGTGTGGGAATGGACCTCCAGCGCCTACACCGCGTATCCCGGCTTCCGTCCGCTCCCCGGCGCGGTGGGTGAGTACAACGGCAAGTTCATGAGCGGCCAGCAGGTGTTGCGCGGCGGCAGCTGCGCCACCGCCGGGGGACACGTCCGGGCCAGCTACCGCAACTTCTTTCCTCCGGGTGCGCGCTGGCAGTTCAGTGGCCTGCGGCTGGCGGGGGACGCGGCATGAACGGGGCACCGTCCCGCTGGCGGCTGACCGACCTGCAGCCGCGTCCCCGCGACCTGCGGGCCGATGCGATCGCCGGCCTGTCGACCTGCCCGCGCACCCTGCCGTCCAAGTACTTCTACGACGCCGCCGGCTCGCGCCTGTTCGAGCAGATCACCCGGGAACCGGAGTACTACCCGACCCGGGTGGAGACCGCGCTGCTGCAGGAGCGGATCGACGAGATCGCCGCGGCGGCGGGTCCGCAAGCGCACCTGGTCGAATACGGCAGTGGCAGCGGGCGCAAGACCGAACTGCTGCTGGAGGGGCTGGAGGACGTGGTCGCCTACACCCCGGTGGAGATTTCCCGCGAGGCGTTGCTGGCCAGCGTGGAGCGGCTGACCGACCGTTTCCCGCAGGTGGAGATGCTGCCGGTCTGCGCCGACTTCACCGGGCCGGTGCCGCTGCCCGCGCCCGCCCGGCCTGGCCGCTCGCGGCTGTTGTTCTTCCCGGGTTCGACCCTGGGCAACTTCGAGCACGACGAAGCGGTGGGGCTGCTGCGCTCGATGCGCGAGACGATGGGCGCGGACGGCGCGGTGCTGGTGGGCATCGACCTGGACAAGGACCCGGCCGTGATCGAGGCCGCCTACAACGATGCCGCCGGGATCACCGCCGCATTCACCCTCAACCTGCTGCACCGGCTCAACCGGGAGCTGGACGCCGGCTTCGACGTCGAAGGTTTCGTCCATCGCGCGCGCTACAGCGTGGAGCGGCGGCGCATCGAGACCGACCTGGTCAGCCTGCGCGACCAGCACGCCACGATTGGCGGGCAACGCTTCGGGTTCGACGAAGGCGAGGCGATCCGGGTCGAGTACAGCCACAAGTACACCGACGGGGATTTCGCGGCGATGTGCGCCCAGGCGGGACTGCAGATCGATCGGGCGTGGAACGACGCCGACGACTGGTTCGGCCTGCGCCTGCTGCGTCCGTCGGGAGGCTGACCGGCCGCTTCGCGTCGCATCGACGCCCGGGCCGGGATGCTCGCGTCATGTCGCCACGAGCCCACGTACCCGCGCCTGCGGCGGTCGCCGAGCAGGCCGGGCTGCGTTACGTCTGCGATGACCAGCCGGGGATCAGCCGCCGTCGCGCCGGCCGTGGCTTCACCTACCTGGAACCCGACGGCACCCGCGTGGCCGATCCGGACCTGCTGGCGCGGATCCGGGCGCTGGCGATCCCGCCCGCCTGGACCGACGTATGGATCTGCCGCCAGCGCAACGGCCACCTCCAGGCGACCGGCCGTGATGCGCGCGGACGCAAGCAGTACCGCTACCACGCCGACTGGCAGCAGGTGCGCGGAGCCGGCAAGTTCGACCGCATCGTCGCCTTCGGCGAAGCCCTGCCGCGGCTGCGGCGGCACCTGCGGGGCGACCTTCGCCAGCGGGGTTTCCCACGCAGCAAGGTGATCGCGATCGTGGTCGCGCTGTTGGCCGACACCCTGGTCCGGGTGGGCAACGACGCCTACGTGCGCGAGAACCGCTCCTACGGCCTGACCACGCTGCGCAACCGGCACATCGCCTTCCTGCGCGGCGGCCGGGCGCGACTGAAGTTCCGCGGCAAGGGCGGCGCCGAGCACGAGGTCGAGCTTGACGACCGGCGGCTGGTGGCCCTGGTGCGGCGCCTGCAACAGTTGCCCGGGCAGGCGCTGTTCCAGTACCGCGATGGCGACGGCGGGTTGCAGCCGGTGGATTCGGGCGAGGTCAACGCCTACCTCCACGAGGCGATGGGCGAGGCATTCAGCGCCAAGGATTTCCGCACCTGGGGCGGGACCCTGGCGGCGTTCCGCGCGCTTGCCGGGACCCCATTGCCCGAAGGCAGGGGCGGCGACGAACCGGCGCAGCGCGTGGTGGCCGGCGTGCTCAACGAGGTGGTGCGCGAGGTGGCCGGGGAACTGGGCAACACGCCTGCGGTCTGCCGCAAGGCCTATATCGATCCGGTGGTGTTCGATGCCTGGCGCGAGGGGCGGCTGGCCCGCTACGCAAACGGGGCCCACGGCCCGCGGCAATGGGAGCAGGCGGCGCTGCGCTTCCTGCGCCGCGAGCACCGCGGGCGCGGCGCGGCCCGCTCCGGGTAGCGCGGCAGGCGAAGCGCAGCGGCGTGGCCCGCCGTCTGTGGCTACCGCCCGTACCCGCCGAAACTGCCGGCGGCGCCGGGGAACACCACCGGACTCTCGTTGCCGTCACGGTCCACCGCGGCCACGCCGAAGAAATAGTTGTCGATCACCACGTTCTCCAGCGTGTACTCGCCCACGTCGCCCACCCAGCGGCTGTGGGTCCACTGCGGTTCGGTGGTCAGCCGCCAGTACACCCGGTAGCCGGCCAGGTCCGGGGCCTGCGCGGCTTGCGGGCGCTGCCAGCGCAGCGTGGTGTGCGCGCTCACCGCACCCTCGATCCCGACCCCGGCCGGCGGCGGGGGCGCCCACGCCAGCCCGGCCAGCACCGCGGCATTGAGCCCGGTCAGCTTCGCGGCATAGTCGAAATCCACCCCGTCGAGGGTGTCGCCGTAGGCGATGCCGTCCTCCACCCGCAGGTCCTGGTGCTGGCGGGTGTAGTCCTCGTGGGTCTCCATGATCCGCACCGCCGGGTAGCCCAGGTCGTTGAACGGACGGTGGTGGCCGCCACGGCCGAAGCGGTCCAGGCGATAGACCATCATCACGTCCAGGTTGGGCACGTGGCGGTCGGCGATGCGGTCGATGTAGCGCGCCAGGTTGCGCGAGGGCGAGTCGACCTCGCCACCGGTGAAGCGGCGCGCGCGGGCCTCGTCCGCGGTTTCGGTCACACGGGTGCCCTCGGCGAACACGCGGGCGGTGGTGTTGTCGACGATCCCGGTGATCCCGCGGGTGTTGCCGATCATGTCGTTGTTGAGCACCGCCTCGATGCGCCAGTCGTTGTCGCGGGCGTGCTCGGCGAGGATCTTCCCGCCGAACAGGCCCTGCTCCTCGCCGGCCAGGGCGGCGTACACGATGCTGCCGTCGAACTCGTGCCGGCTCAGCACGCGGGCGGCCTCCAGGGTGCCGGCGATGCCGGAGGCATTGTCGTTGGCACCGGGCGCATCGGAGACCGCGTCCATGACATCGGACACCCGCGAGTCGATGTCGCCGCTCATGATCACGTAGCGGCCCGGGTCGCTGCCGCCGCGCTGGATGGCGATGACGCTGGTGACCACGGTCGGCTCCGGGATGCGGGCCTCGCCGGACACCGTATCGCTGACCGTCATGACTTCCAGGCAACCACCACAGGCGGCGGAAATGCGCTCGAACTCGGCCTGGATCCAGCGCGTGGCCGCGCCGATGCCGCGGGTATCGGAGTCCTGGTCGGACAGGGTGTGGCGGGTGCCGAAGCCCACCAGGGTGCGGATGTCGGCTTCGATCCGCCCGGCCGAGGGCGCGCGGGCAATGGCGTCCAGGCGCGCGTCGGACGCCGGTGGCGTCATGGGCGCCGGATCGCCGGTGATGGTGGCGGCCGTGACGCCGCACGGAAAGGCGGCAGCCAGGGCGAGGAAGGCAAGCCGGCGTGGCAGCGACATGGTGGCTCCGGGGCGGTCCGGCGGATGCCGGGGGTACCCGGGAACCTTGCACGATGCGCGCGCGCGTTCAATGTGCGCTTCCTGCCGGTTCGTTCAGGCCGTGTCCACGCCCGGCACGCTGGCGTTGACCGTCGCTTACCCGCGGGCGTCTACGGTGGGGCTCCACGAATCATCCGGAGCTTGGCGATGGCAACCTGCGACGTCTGCGGCAACGACTACGACAAGGCCTTCACCGTGCAGGGTCCGCGCGGCAGCGGGACCTTCGATTCCTTCGAGTGCGCGATCCACGCACTGGCCCCGACCTGCAGCCATTGTGACTGCAGGATCATCGGCCACGGAGTGGAGTCGGACGGGACCTTCTATTGCTGTGCGCATTGCGCACGCAAGGCCGGGGTCAGCGGAGTGGACGACCGGGCGTGAAGCCCGCCCGGCGGTACCGGGCGCGCATGGACACCCGGCTGCCGGGACATTTACCCGCAGCGCACGCCGGTGATCGCCCCGCGCTCGTTGACGTCGATGTTCAGGCGGTCATGACGGTAGTCCATGGTGACCGCCTGCCCGGGTTCGATCACCCGCACATCCCGGCTCTGGCTGCCGAGCCGGGCGTCTTCGACCACTTCCGGCGTGGCCGCCTTGCCGATGGCCCAGCGTGCCGCCTCGGCGTTGCAGCTGCCCGTGACCTGTTCCACGGCGCCGGGCGGGGGAACGGTGGAGCACGCGGCGAGGGACAGTGCCAGGATCGTGAGCGGCAGGATCGGACGGGTCATGTCGGGTGGCTCCTGTGAAGTCCGGATGCAGCCTGCTGGCCCCTGTGTGTGCGGGGTGTAAAACCCCTCAGCGTCCACGGACCGGCCCGTTTCGCACGGGGCCCGACAGCCCGGGTGCCTGTTCATGTGCTTCCACCAACCGAAGCAGCAGGCGTGCCAGCGTCACCACGTCCTGGTGGTTGTGCGCGCAGACCCGGCGCAGCAGGGTGGAACCGCCGCCACGCAGGAACGACAGCCAGGCCGCCGGTGCCTCCGAACCGGGCAGGTCGTCCTCGCGCACGATGCCCAGCAGGCGGCGCTCGATGGTCGCAAGGCGGCAGTTTTCCCAGCGGCCGCGGTAGCGGCGGCGGGTCGGGAACAGCAGGTCGACGTGGTCCAGCGGCGTGATCGGGTCGCCCATCCGCGCCAGGCGGTAGCGGGTCTTCAGCAGCGGGGCGTCGTAGCAGCGGCCGTTGTAGCTCGACAGCACGGTGTCCGGGCCGAGCCAGCCGGCGAACGCGCGCAGCATCGCCGGCTCGGCGGCCAGGGTGGTGATCAGCAGCTGGCGTACCCGCAGTCCGTCGCCGAGCTCCGGGTGCCGGTGCCAGTCCGCCGCGCCGACCTGGAACGCACGGGTGCCGGTGCCGCCGGCCAGGCCGGTGGTCTCGGTGTCGAAGAACAGCAGTTGGCGCGGGTCGACCGCGTCGCCGCGCCGGGCGAAGGCCAGGGGCAGCGGACCGCGGGGGATCGGCTGCGGCAGGTGCGACTCGATCAGGCGCAGGCCGGGCGCGATTTCCTCGCCGGGCAGGCTGCGGTCGGCCGGGCGGGTCATCGCGGGGTAGGCGGGAGCTCGCTCGCGCACGCCGAGCAGGCGGCGCAAGCGGTCCGCGGACGGGGCACTCGACGCAGGCGGCGCCGCTTGCACCGGCTTCGATACCGGTACCGGTGTCGGAGCCAGCTGGCCACCCGCCTGCTGTTTCAGCGCACGCAGCCGATCCAGCGAGACACTCACGCCGGCTCGCCCAGCAGTTCAAGCACGCGCCGCGCCAGCGCCTTGGGGGTGGCCTGGGACTCCCGGTCTTCCTCGGCGGCGAGCACCGGGCCGACGCAGGCCGGGCAGCCGGCGCTGCAGTCGCAGGCCTCCACGAGCTCCCGCGCGCGCTGCACCAGTTCGGCCTGGCGCTCCCACAGCGGCTCGCTCAGGCCGACGCCACCGGGGAAGTTGTCGTACAGGTACACGGTCGGCACGAACTGCTGCATTTCGACCGCGTCGGCCGTGACCGCGCCTTCGGCTCCTTCCACGCCGCGCAGCTGGCCGCGCCCGCCGGCATCGGCGGTGGCGAACCACGCGCCGTCGCCGTTGCCGACCGCCTTCTGCAGGTCGCGCGCATCGGCCATGACCGCTACCGTCGCGACCACGTGCAGCGCATACGCGGCGCCGAGGAAACCATCGAGTGCGTCCTGCTTCGAGGCGAACCAGGCCAGCAGCGTCGCCTGCGGCAGCTGCCACCAGGCCGCGGTGGTGTGCAGCTCCTGGTCGGGCAGGTTGACCGGGCCGTAGCCGATGTTCTCGTGGGTGTAGTAGCGGATCTTCTTGTAGCCGGCCACGCGCCGGACCACGTGCACCTCGCCGTGGCTGCAGTCGCCCTGGCCGGCCGGCCCGCCGTCGAAGCGTTCGAGCACCTTGAGCTTGGAGTAGTCGATCGAGTCGGTGTAGTAGTCGACATGGGTGCGGGTGACGTAGGCCTTGCGGCCGTCCCAGTCCAGCCGCTCGACCTGGTACGGCGTGCTCTGGACCATGTGGATCGCGCCCTCGTACAGGGTCAGCGCGGCCGCCGAGTAGTCGACCTCGGCGATGATCTGCTGCTTGCCGCCGCTGCGGTCGACCACCACGAAGTTGCCGTCGGCGACCGAGCGCAGCGACACCGCGTTGGCCGGGTAGCTGTCGGCGATCCATTCCCAGCGGTCGCCTTCGCGGTGCACGACTTCGGTCTCGGCCAGCGCTTCGAGGTAGACCTCCGGTTCGATCGGGCCGAACTGCTCGTCGACCACGAACGGCAGCTCGAACGCGGCGCAGCGGATGTGGTCGAACAGGATCAGCGGCTGGTCCGGCGCGGTGCGCGCGTGCTCGGGCGAGGCGTCGGCGAAGAAGTCCGGATGGCGCACGACGTACTGGTCCAGCGGCTGCGAGTTCGCCACCAGCACACCGAGCGACGGTTGCTGGCGTCGACCGGCGCGGCCGAAGCGCTGCCACGTCGCCGCTACCGACCCCGGATAGCCGTTGAGCACGACCACGTCGAGCGAACCGATGTCGACGCCGAGCTCCAGCGCCGAGGTCGAGATGATCCCGTCGATGTTGCCGGCACGCATGTCGCGCTCGGCCGCGCGGCGTTCGGTCGGCAGGTAGCCGCCGCGGTAGGCGCGGATGCGCGGCGGACGGCGCGGATCGCTGTCGAACACGTCCTTGAGGTACTTGGTCAGCACCTCGACCATCAGCCGGGTCTGGGCGAACACCAGCGTCTTCAGCCCGGACTTGATCGCGATGCGGGCGATGCGGTTGGCCTGCGACCGCGCCGACGCGCGCAGGCCGAGGTCGGGGTTGATCACCGGCGGGTTCCACAGCAGCACGTGCCTGTCGCCGGTCGGCGCGCCGGACTGCGTGATCGCGTGGATGTCGGCCTCGATCAGCGCGCGCGCGTGCTCGGCCGGGTTGCCGATGGTCGCCGAGCACAGGATGAACTGCGGGCTCACGCCGTAGAACGCGCAGATCCGCTTGAGCCGGCGCAGCACGTTGGTGACGTGGCTGCCGAACACGCCGCGGTAGGTGTGGATCTCGTCGATCACCACGTAGCGCAGGTTCTCGAAGAACTGCGCCCACTTGGTGTGGTGCGGCAGGATCGCCTGGTGGAGCATGTCGGGGTTCGACACCACGATGTCGCCGTGCAGGCGGATCGCCTGGCGCGCGTCGCCGGGGGTGTCGCCGTCGAAGGTGAACGCCTTGACCCCGAGGTCGCCGGCGCGGTTGAGCTCCAGCAGCTCGGCGACCTGGTCCTGCGCCAGCGCCTTGGTGGGGAACAGGTAGAGGGCCTTCGCACGCCCCTGCATCGCCGCGCTGACCACCGGCAGCGTGTAGCACAGCGACTTGCCCGAGGCGGTCGGGGTGGCGATGGCGATATTTTCGCCACGCTGCGCGGCGTGCCAGGCATCGGCCTGGTGGCGGTAGAGGCGGTCGACGCCACGTGCGCGCAGCGCCGAAGCCAGCGCGGCCGGGACGTCGTCGGGGATCGGCGCGTAGTTGCCCGCGCGGCCGGGGATGGTGAAGTGGCCGGTGATGCGGTCGGCGTAGCGCTTCGACAGCGCCTGTGTCAGGGCGGCGCCGTCGCCATGGCGGCGCACCTCCCGCACCGGCAACGTTCCACCCGCGTCGAGCCGGTCGACCTCGTCGCCCGCTCCGTCCTGCCGCACCAGTGCCCGCCCCATGCGCCCGCTCCCGCCAAAGGCACGCAGTAGGCCAGTCCTCCGTCGCAACCGGTGAGACCGCGAATGAACGGTTCAGTCGGCTCCGGCATGGCGGCGCACGAGCCATTGGTGCGCGGAGACACAAGCGATAGGTTGTTATATGAGAAAACAACTTATTAATTGTTTTTCTTCTTTACAACTCAACAGTTGTATTGTTCAATAACAGCCTCCAAGTTGTAATCTGGTGGACGCATGGAATACGTACTCCGCACCCCCGATCAGCTTCGTCCGGTCCTGCAGGGCTTCCGCAAGGCACGCGACTGCACTCAGACCGAACTCGCGGGACGGCTGGGGATTACCCAGCAAGCCCTGTCGGCGCTGGAGCGCGAGCCCGACAGCGCCAGCGTCGGCCGACTCATGCAGGTGCTGGCCGCCCTCGACGTGGAGATCGTATTGCGCCACAAGCCGGCCGTCGTACGCGAACCGCCCGGCGCCTGGTGACGTGGCCCGCACCTCCAGAAACGCCGGACTGGCGATATGGATGAATGGCGAGCGCGTCGGGCTCTGGCGGGAGGCCGGCAGCCAGGCGCCCACCTTGCAGTACGACGCGCAGTGGCTGGCCTCGGCGCGTACGCGTCCGCTCTCCCTGTCGCTGCCGTTCACGCCGGGCAACCGGCCCCACCGCGGCCCGGCGGTCAGCGCGTACTTCGACAATCTCCTGCCTGACAGCCCGGCCATCCGGCAACGACTGGCCGCGCGCCACGGTGCGGCCTCCACCCGGGCATTCGCGCTGTTGCGGGAAATCGGGCGCGACTGTGTCGGTGCCGTGCAGCTGATGCGCGAGGACCAGCCTCCACCCGACGTGCGCCGCATCAATGGCGTGCCGCTGTCCACATCCGACGTGGCGGCCACCCTGGCCGGTGTCGTGCGGGCGACCGGCCCCGCGCGCGACGACGACGAATTCCGCATCTCCATTGCAGGTGCCCAGGAAAAGACCGCGCTGCTCTGGCACCAGGGCCAATGGCATCGACCCGTCGGGACCACGCCCAGCACGCACATCTTCAAGCTGCCGTTGGGCCGCATCGGCGCCATCGGCGCGGACCTGAGCACCTCGGTGGAGAACGAATGGCTGTGCGCGCAACTGCTGCATGCCTATGGCCTGCCCGTCGCCGAGTGCGACATCGGCCGTTTCGACGACCACAAGGCGCTGGTGGTGAAGCGCTTCGATCGCACGCTGTCGGATGACGGCCGCTGGTGGGTGCGCATTCCGCAGGAGGACTTCTGCCAGGCGCTCGCGGTCGAGCCATGGCGCAAGTACGAAGCCGATGGTGGCCCCGGCATGGCCGACATCCTCGGCGTCCTCGACAACTCGACCCTGCGCGACGACGACCGCCTCGCCTTCCTCCGCGCCCAGTTGCTGTTCTGGATGCTCGCGGCCACCGACGGCCACGCCAAGAATTTCAGCCTGTTCATCGGCCGCGGCGGCACCTACCGGATGACCCCGCTGTACGACGTCATTTCCGCATGGCCGGTCACCGGCAACGGCGCCGGCCAACTGCCATGGCGCAAGTTGAAGCTGGCAATGGCACTGCGCGCCGGCAACGCCCATTACAGGCTCGCCGAAATCCAGCGCCGGCACTGGAACGCGGTGGCCCGCCGGCTGGGTCTGGGCATGGATTTCGAACCGCACATCCAGATGCTGGTCGAACGCACGCCGGGCGCAATCGCCCAGGTGGCGTCGGCCTTGCCGCCGGACTTCCCCGCCGCGGTCGCCGAACCCGTTTTCGATGGCCTGCAGCGCATGGCCGACCTGCTGGCACGCATGCCGGCACAACAGGGACACTGAGCCGATGTCGAACTACGACCACCTCGACCGCGACACCCTGATCCGCCTGCTGCAGCGGCGCGACGCGCAGCGCCAGCTGGGGCGGGTATGGCAGCGGCCGCGTGTTCGTGGTCGGCCGCGCGCGTGGCAAGACGGAGTTCCACTTCCTGCGGCGGCTGGGCAGTTCTCCGCGGCTGGAGAGCGAGGGTGCGTTCGAGGTGGAGCGGATGCGCTGGTAGCACGCCCAAGTCGCGCGTGATGCGGTGGATACCAGTCCGCTGCCGCTAAGGCTGGAACAGGCCGGACACCTCGCCGACCTCGACCGCCCGCAACATCGCCCTGCTCGCCACGCCGATGCCCCGGGGTCGATCGGCGACATACAGCGTCACGTGCGGCGGCGGCACCGGCAGTTGCCGCCCGAGCAGGCGGCCGAGTGCGTGGTGGAACGGTGCCATCGCCGGCAGGTCGATCCGCTCGATGATCGAGTGGGCGACGCGGCTCCCGCTGTCGCCGCCGCCGGCGCGCGGCATGTCCGCGGCGCCGTAACGCCTGCGCAGCAGCCAGCAGCGGCCAGTGCGGGTGAACCGCCAATCGCTTGCTTGGAACGCGGCGCCGACGGCGGCATCGAGCCAGCCGGCGCCGAACGCCGCGCGCAGCTCGCGTCCCAGCGCGCTGCCGATCAGAGTGACGTGCAGTTCCGGCTTGGGCGCGAGCACGATGCCGTCGACCGTCACCGGCGCACGCGGCGGCGCCCAGCGCGCGGGGTCGATCGGCAGGACCAGGGTGTTTTTGAACGGCGGCATCGCCGCAGTGTGCCGGTCGCGCGGGGCAACCGGTCATGAGCTCCGCGCGGTGGCCGCGACAGCGCGTTTCACCGGCGTTGTCCCTGCGCCGGGTGCTGCGTCGCACAATATGCCGTCGACGCCTGCACGAGACCCGGTTTGACCGACACCTCCACCCCGTCCGCCCACCAGCGTAACCGTGCCCGCTACGCCGCGATCCTGTTCGCGCTGGCGGTCGGCGGCTTCGCCATCGGCACCAGCGAGTTCGCGATGATGGGACTGATGCCGAGCCTGGTGCAGGACCTGGGCGTCAGCGAGCCGCAGGTCGGCCACCTGATCAGCGCCTACGCGCTGGGCGTGGTGGTCGGCGCGCCGCTGCTGGCGATCGGCGGCGCGCGACTGCCACGGCGCACCCTGCTGCTGGCGCTGATGGGCTTCTACGCGCTGGCCAACCTCGCCACCGCGTTCGCGCCGGGCTACGGCTCGATGCTGGCGGCGCGCTTCATCGCCGGGCTGCCGCATGGCGCCTACTTCGGGGTGGCGATGCTGGTCGCCGCGTCGATCGGCGGCCCCGCCCGGCGCGGCGCCGCGATCAGCCGGGTGATGCTCGGCCTGTCGGTCGCGATCCTGGTCGGCAATCCGCTGGCGACCTGGCTCGGGCAGTCGCTGAGCTGGCGCTACACCTTCGCGCTGGTGGCCGCGGTGGCGGCGCTGACGGTGCTGCTGGTCGCGCGCTGGCTGGTCGAGGACCCGGCCGAGCCGCGCCAGTCGCCGCTGCGCGAGCTGCGCGC
>JAEWFH010000195.1 GCA_023388955.1 Pseudomonadota bacterium | reverse complement strand
AGTTCGACAAGGACGACGTCGAGGCCATCGGCCTGGTGAAGTTCGACTTCCTCGGCCTGCGCACGCTGACGATCATCGACTGGGCGGTGAAGGCGATCAACCGGCGCCACGCCGGCGGCGACGCGCCGCCGCTGGACATCGCCGCGCTGCCGCTGACCGACGCGAAGACCTACGAGCTGTTCGCGCGCGGCGACACCGTGGCCGTGTTCCAGTTCGAATCGCGCGGCATGCGCGAGCTGCTCAAGCGCGCGAAGCCCGACCGCTTCGAGGACCTGATCGCGCTGGTGTCGCTGTACCGCCCGGGCCCGATGGACCTGATCCCGGACTTCATCGAGCGCAAGCACGGCCGCGCCGAGGTGGTCTATCCGCATCCGTTGCTGGAGCCGGTGCTGGCGCCGACCTACGGCGTGGTGGTGTACCAGGAGCAGGTCATGCAGACCGCGCAGATCCTGGGCGGCTACTCACTGGGCGGCGCCGACCTGCTGCGCCGGGCGATGGGCAAGAAGAAGGTCGAGGAGATGGCGCGCGAGCGCGCAAAGTTCGAGGCCGGCGCGCAGGAGACGCACGGCATCGAGCCAAAGGTCTCCGGCCCGATCTTCGACCTGCTGGAGAAGTTCGCCGGCTACGGCTTCAACAAGTCGCACGCCGCCGCCTACGCCCTGGTGTCCTACCAGACCGCCTGGCTGAAGGCGCACTATCCGGCCGAGTTCATGGCCGCGGTGCTGTCCTCGGACATGGACAACACCGACAAGGTCACCATGTTCCTGGACGAGTGCCGGGTCATGGGGCTGGAGGTGCGGCCGCCGGACGTGGACGCCTCCGCGTACATGTTCGAGGCGACCGGGCCGGGCGTGATCCGCTACGGACTGGGCGCGATCAAGGGCGTGGGCCACGGTGCCTGCGAGGCGATCGTGGCGGCGCGCAAGGCCGGTCCCTTCGCCGACCTGCTGGACTTCTGCAAGCGCGTGGACAGCGCCCGGCTGAACCGCCGGACCCTGGAACAGCTGGTCATGTCCGGCGCGCTCGACGGGCTGGCACGCAACCGCGCCAGCCTGATGCTGCAGCTGCCCGAGGTGCTGCGCGCGACCGAGCAGATCGCCCGCGAGCGCGAGGCCGGACAGGTCTCGCTGTTCGGCGGGGGCGACGATGCCGCGCCTGCGCTGACCCTGGAGCTGCGCGAAACCGACGAGTTCCCGCTCATCCAGCTGCTCAATGGCGAGCATGAGACCCTCGGCCACTACCTCAGTGGCCACCCGTTCGATCCTTTCCGCGAAGAGCTGCTGGGCCTGGTCGGCCACGACCTGGGCGGGCTGGAGGCGATCTGGGAGTCGCGCCCCGATTCCGGCCGCGGCGGCTGGCGCCCGGAGGTGGAGACCGTGATCGCGGGGCAGGTCGTGGGCATGCGCAAGAAGGGCGACAGCCAGTTCTTCGTGCAGTTGGAGGACGGCCGCGGCCGGATCGAGTGCGCCTTCTTCTCCGAGGCGGCGATGGAATACGGTCCGCTGCTGACCCGCGACCGCATCCTGGTCATCCAGGGCGGCCTGCGCGAGGACACCTTCAGCGGCGGCTTCGCGCTCAAGGCCCAGCGCTGCTGGGACTACGCGCAAGTCTGCGCCGAACACGCCCGCCGGCTGTCGCTGCGGCTGGACCTGCGCCAGGCCGGGACCCTGCAACGGGTGGACGACCTGCTCTCCCGCCACCGCCCGGGCAAGACGCCGCTGCGGCTGGACATCCTGCGCCCCGGCGCGGCCGGGATGCTCGACCTCAACGGCGGCAACTCGGTGCGGGTGGACACTGGACTGGCCGGCGCGCTCCGGGCCGTTCCCGGCGTGCTGGCGGTAAAGCTGGCGCTGGGCCGGCCATGGACCGGTGGCGGGGCTGCCGGCGGGTAAACTCCGCGCTCCTTCCCGCGGGAACGCAGCGAGACACCGGCGATGCACGCCACCTGGACCACCATCGGCCTGCTCACCCTGAGCAACGTCTTCATGACTTTCGCCTGGTACGCCCACCTCAAGGAACTGGGCAGCAAGCCGTGGATCGTCGCGGCGCTCCTCAGCTGGGGCGTCGCCTTCTTCGAGTACATGCTGCAGGTGCCGGCCAACCGGATCGGCTACCAGGTGATGTCACTGGGACAGCTGAAGATCCTGCAGGAGGTGATCACCCTGACGGTATTCGTGCCGTTCGCGGTGTTCTACATGAAGGAGCCGCTGAAGCTCGACTACCTCTGGGCCGGGCTGTGCATGCTCGGCGCGGTGTACTTCATGTTCCGGGGCAAACTGGGCGGCTGAAGCTTCTCGCACCGGCGGCGCGCCCATGCAAGAATCCACCACGACGCCAGGGAAGGCCCGTATGGGCACTCCTGCCCACCGCCCAGGAAAGGAATCCCCATGAAGCACTGCCGCGCCCATACGCTCGCCCTCGCCTCGGTCCTCGTGATCGCCTGCGCCCCGGCACACGCCCAGTTTTCCCGCCTGCTCGACTCGGTGAAGGACCGGGTGGAGCGCAAGGCCGTCGAACAGGTGGACCGGATGGTGGATGGCGAGCCCTCCAGGGCGGACGCCGGGCAGCCATCGCCGTCGCGCATGCTGCAGGTGGACATGGCGTCCGACTTCGTGCCCGGCGACCACGTCCTGCTGCACGACACGTTCGCCGGGGTCCGCACCGGAGCGATGCCGGGCACCTGGCGGACCAACGGCTCCGCGCAGGTGATGACGGTGCAGCAGGTCCCGGGGCAATGGCTGGACATGAGGACGAGTTCCCTGTTCAAGCTCGCCACCCCGCTCCAGCTGCCCGAGCGGTTCACGATCGAGTTCGAGCTGCTGGCGATCGCCGACAGCATCGGTGACCTCTACCCGGTCGAGTTCGGCTTCGCCCACGACGGCAGCGTCGCCAGGAGCCAGCAGATCAACGCCGTGCGCCTGCACTACTACAACGACGGCGGGGTCGTCGTCACCAGCCGGGCGACCGACCATTACACCGAGTCCGGTTTCGACCTGCGCGGCTACGCCAACCGGGTCATGCCGGTGGCCATCGCCGTCGACGGGGACCAGATGCGCGTCTATCTGGACGGCCACAAGATCAGCGATGCCCGGCTGTTCCGGGACAACGCGTCCCGGCACTTCTACATCGAATCGCCCTCGCGCCTGGACAACGGCTCGCACCTGGCGCTGGGCAATATCCGCATCGCGACCTTCAGCGGGGACCTGGTACGGGCGACGCCCTGACGCAGGCCCGTCCCGTGCCCCGCCGCCGGACGGCTCGGTACGGCATGGGGTGGTCGGCTAGACTGTCCGACTTGCCCGGCAGAGTGCCTGCCCCGGAAGCTGGTCCGCATGAATCCGAACTACCTCGACTTCGAACAGCCCATCGCCGACCTGGAAGCCAAGATCCAGGAGCTGCGGCAGGCCAGCCAGGGTTCTTCCCTGGACGCCGACCCGGAAATCCAGGCGCTGCGCGACAAGTTGCGCAAGCGCACCGCGCAGATCTTCCGCGACCTGTCGCCCTGGCAGGTCTCGCAACTGGCGCGGCACCCGGCGCGCCCGCACACCGTCGACTACCTGGACGTGATCTGCGACGAGTTCCAGGAGCTGGCCGGCGACCGCGCCTACCGCGACGACCCGGCCATCGTCGGCGGCCTGGCGCGCATTGACGGCCGGCCGGTGCTGGTGATCGGCCATGAGAAGGGCCGCGACACCAAGGCCAAGGTGCGCCGCAACTTCGGCATGCCGCGCCCGGAGGGCTACCGCAAGGCGCTGCGCCTGATGAAGCTGGCCGAGCGCTTCGGCCTGCCGATCCTGACGTTCATCGACACCCCCGGCGCCTACCCCGGCATCGGCGCGGAGGAGCGCGGCCAGTCCGAGGCGATCGCCCGCAACCTGCTGGAGATGGCCGAGCTGAAGGTGCCGATCATCTGCACCGTCATCGGCGAGGGCGGCTCCGGCGGCGCGCTGGCGATCGGGGTGGGGGATTCGACGGTGATGCTGGAATACAGCACCTATTCGGTGATCTCGCCGGAAGGCTGCGCCTCGATCCTGTGGAAGGACGCCGCCAAGGCCAAGGACGCCGCCGAGCAGCTGGGCCTGACCGCCAAACGCCTGCACGGCCTGGGCCTGGTCGACAAGGTGGTGCGCGAGCCCATCGGCGGTGCCCACCGCAAGCCGCGGCAGATGGCGATCCGCCTCAAGAGCGCGCTGATGAACGAGCTCGACCGGCTGGAGGCGCTGCCGGCCGACGCGCTGGTCCAGCGCCGCTACGAGCGCCTGCGCGGCTACGGCGCCTACGAGAACGCCTGAGGCGCCCCGGCGCGCCTACCAGGCGCGCTCGTACTGGACCGGGACCGGCAGTTCCTCCACGCCCAGCTCGCGCGCGGCGCGCTGGGGGAAGTACGGGTCGCGCAGCATCGCCCGGCCCAGCAACACCATGTCGGCCTGCCCGCCCGCCACCAGCCGCTCGGCCTGCCGCGCATCCAGCACCAGGCCCACCGCGCCCGTCGCGATACCCGCCTCCCGGCGGATCCGCTCGGCGAACGGCACCTGGTAGCCGGGGCCCACCGGAATCTCCACCTTCGGGACCAGTCCGCCACTGGACACGTCGACCAGGTCGATCCCGCACCCCGCGGCCAGGCGGGCCAGCTCGACGCTGTCGTCCACGTCCCAGCCTCCCCCGGCCCAGTCGGTCGCGGAGATCCGCAACCACACCGGCAGCTCGTCCGGCCAGTTCCGGCGCACCGCCTCCATCACCTCGCGCACCAGCCGCATCCGGTTCGCGGCGGAGCCGCCGTAGTCGTCCTCGCGCCGGTTGCTCAGCGGCGAGAGGAACTCGTGCAACAGGTAGCCGTGCGCGGCATGGATCTCCACCAGCTTGAAACCCGCGTCGAAGGCACGGCGCGCGGCGGCGGCGAAATCCTCGACCACCTTCCCGATCCCGTCGGCATCCAGTCCACGCGGCTGCGCCGAGGCCTCGTCGAACGCCAGTGGTGACGGCGCGACCGGTGTCCAGCCACCGCCCTCCGGCGATACCCGGCCACGCCCGAGCCAGGGCGCATGCGTACTCGCCTTGCGTCCGGCATGGGCCAGCTGGATCGCCGGCACCGCGCCGCGCGCCTCGATGAAGCGGGTGATGGGCTTCCAGGCTCCGGCCTGCGCGTCGTTCCACAGCCCGGTGTCGGCCGGCGAGATCCGGCCCTCGGGCGAGACCGCGCTCGCCTCCGCCATCACCACCGCCGCCCCGCCCACCGCCCGGCTGCCCAGGTGCACCAGGTGCCAGTCGTTGGGCATCCCGTCACTGGCCGAGTACTGGCACATGGGCGAGAGGACGATACGGTTGCGGAATTCGAGCGAGCGCTGCCGCAGGGGCGTGAACAGGTGGCTCAAACCGGTGCTCCGGAAAGGCGGGACGGCCTGCGAGGCTAGCAGGACACGGTGCAGGTCCCGTGGCGGCCCGCGCCCGAGCGGCTCCGCGGCACCGGCGTCGTGGCACCATCGCCCGCATGCCGCCCCCCGACCTGCAAGACGCCTTCCACGACCTGCCCGCTGCCCCGCTGCTGGTGGGCTACAGCGGAGGCCTGGACTCGACCGTGCTGCTGCACGCACTGTCCCGGCACGCCCCGGGCCGGGTCCGCGCCGTGCACGTGGACCACGGCCTGCAGGCGGCCGCCGGCGAGTGGGCGGCGCATTGCCACAGCACCTGCGCCGCGTGGTCGGTTCCCTTCGAGGTCCGCAGGGTGGACGTGCACCTGGCCGGGCAGGGACCGGAAGCGGCGGCCCGCACCGCCCGGATGCAGGCCCTGGAAGCGGCACTGGGACCGGACGAGGTCCTGGTACTGGCACACCACCGCGAGGACCAGGCCGAGACCTTCCTGCTCCGTGCGCTGCGGGGTTCCGGGGTGGACGGCCTGGCGGCCATGCGGCGCTGGCGCGGCTTCGGGAATGGACGCCTGTGGCGCCCTTTGCTCGACACGTCCCGCGCGGCGCTGGAAGCGCATGCGCGCGAACACGGGCTGGCCTGGGTCGAGGATCCCGGCAACGCCGAAGCCGGGTTCGACCGCAACTTCCTGCGCAACCGGGTGCTGCCGCTGCTGGTCTCGCGGTGGCCGCATGCGTCCGCGTCGCTGGCACGCTCCGCGGCGCTCTGCGCGGAGGCGTCAACGCTGCTCGCCTCGCACGACGAGGCGATGCTCACCCAGGTCGTGGGCGATCCTCCCGATCGCCTGTCACGGCTGGCACTGGGTGCCCTGGAACCAGGCATGCAGGCCCGCGTGCTGCGGGCGTGGGTGGAGTTGCTGGGTCTCCCGCCGCTGCCTGCCGGCGGGGTCGAGCGGATCCAGCGGGAGCTGCTCCACGCCCCCGCCGATGCCGTGGCCCGCTACCACTGGCATGGCTGCTGGATCCACGCCTGGCGCGACATGCTCCACGCCGGGCACGTCGCCGAAGCCCTCCCGCCTGGCTGGGAAACCACCTGGAACGGCACTGGCCCCTGCCCCTTGCCCGGAGGGGGATGGCTCGAACTCAGCCCCCGGCCGCATGCACCCAGGCCGATGCGGGTACACGTCCGCCGCGGTGGCGAGCGCATCCGGCTGCCCGGCCGCAGCCACACCCACGCACTCAAACACGTGTTGCAGGAGCTCGGCATCCCGCCCTGGGAGCGCACCCGGATGCCGCTGCTGAGCACCCCCGGCGGCGTGGTGCTGGCAGCCGGCGACCAGGTGTTGTCGGGCGCCTTCGCGGACTGGCTTACGTCGCAGGGAAGCACGCTGCACTGGCGGTGCGCGGACCGGACAGGAACCGCAACGCCGTCCGATTGACCCTGCAACACCCCGGCCGCACACTTGCGGGCATGTCCGACAAAGCTCCGCAGGAAACGTCCCCGGTCGCCGATTTCGAGGCCTCGCTCGACGCGCTCGAGCAACTGGTCGGGAAAATGGAACACGGCGAGATGAGCCTGGAGGAATCCCTGGCCGCCTACGAGCGCGGCGTCGGCCTGTACCGGCGCTGCCAGACCGCGCTGGAGCAGGCCGAACTGCGTGTACGACTGCTCAGTGACCCGCAGGACCCGGATTCCGGCGAGGACTTCGCTCCCCTGTCCGGCCCCGATGCCTGAGCCCCTGCTGGCGGCCTGGCGCGACCGCATCGACGCCGCGCTCGAACGCGCCCTGCCCGATCCCGACACCAGCCCGCGACCGTTGCACCGCGCCATGCGCCACGCCGTGCTGCTGGGCGGCAAGCGCATGCGCCCGCTGCTGGTGCATGCCAGCGGCGGGCTGTACCAGGCCGACCCCGCGGCACTTGATGCCGCCGGGGTGGCGATCGAGCTGGTCCACGCCTACTCCCTGGTCCATGACGACCTGCCGGCGATGGACGACGACGAACTGCGCCGTGGCCAGCCCACGGTCCACGTCGCCTACGGCGAAGCCACCGCGATCCTGGCCGGGGACGCCCTGCAGTCGCTCGCCTTCGAAGTGCTTGCACGCGCGCCGCTGGAACCGGCGACCCGGGTCGAACTGCTGCGCATCCTGGCCAGCGCCGCAGGGGCGGGCGGCATGTGCGGGGGCCAGGCGCTGGACCTGGCCGCCACCGGAAACGGCGGCGCCCTGGACGTGGCCGCCCTGGAACGGCTGCACGGACTCAAGACCGGCGCCCTGATCCGCGCTGCGGTCCGGATGGGCGCGGCCTGCGGCGGTGCCGACGACGACGGCCTTGCGGCACTGGACCGCTACGCCCGCGCGCTCGGGCTGGCCTTCCAGGTCCGCGACGACATCCTCGACGTCGAAGGCGACAGCCGGGTCATCGGCAAGACCGCGGGCAAGGACGCCGAGCAGGACAAGGCGACCTTCCCCGCCCTGATCGGCATGGAAGCCTCGCGCGCCCGGCTCGCGGAGCTGGCCGCGGAGATGGAAGCGGCCCTGGAGCCGTTCGGTGACCGGGCCCTGGCCCTGCGCCGGCTGGGCGACATGGCGATCCGGCGGGACCGCTGAGCGCGGCCCCGCCCCACGGGCCTACTTGATCAGCCGCAGCGTGAACGGGTAACGGTACGCGACACCCTCGTTGGCCTTGACCGCGGCGATGATGGTCAGCACCAGCCAGGCGATCCCGACCACCAGTGCGACCGGCACCGTCAGCAGCACGCCGATGCCCAGGGTCATCACGGTCAGCAGCACCAGCGCCAGGAACACGATCGCGACGGTGATGTTGAAGTTGAGCGCTTCCTTCCCCTGGTCGTTGACGAAGGGCATGGTGTCCTTCTTGACCAGCCAGACCACCAGCGGGCCGATGAAGCAGCCCCAGCCGCCGGCGGCGGAAGTCAGCAGGCCGCCGACCAGCGCGGACAGGTGCGCGAACATCGCCCACTGGCGCTGGTCGGCGGGTATCCCGCCGGCTTCCGCTTCGGGTGCAACGGCGGCAGGCGGCGGATTGAACGGCGGCGGCGTAGCGGCGCCGTGGTCCTGGTCGTCAGGTTGCTGGTTCATGGAATCTCCTCCCCGGGAAGGGTTTGACTGTCAACGGTCGACGCAGCGGTCGTCAACCCCACTCAAGTCACGGGACGATCAACCTTCCCCGGCCACCGTCATCCGCCCGACCAGGATCGAGCCGGTACGCAGGTGCGAGCGCGGATCCACGTCACTGCCCACCGCCTCAATGCCGGCGAACATCTGCTTCAGGTTGCCGGCGATGGTGAACCCGTCGACGGCGTGGCTGGGCTGGCCGTTCTCGATCCAGAAGCCCGCCGCGCCGCGCGAGTAGTCACCGGTGATCGGATTCACGCCCTGCCCCATCAGCTCGGTCACCAGCACGCCGCGCTCGATGCCGGCGATCATCGAGGCCTGGTCGCCCGCGTTCGCGGCCACCTGCAGGTTGTGGACCCCGCCGGAGTTGGCGGTGGTCTGCAGGCCCAGCCGGCGCGCGGAATAACTGCCCAGGACGTAGCGCTGCAACACCCCGGCCTCGACCAGCGCCGACTCGCGGGTGGCCACGCCCTCGGCGTCGAAGGAGGTGGAGCGGAAGCCGCGCGGCAGGAACGGCAGCTCCTGGATCGAGAACCAGTCCGGGAACAGCTTCGTCCCCGCGCTGTCCAGCAGGAAGCTGGCGCGACGGTACAGCGCGCCACCGGAAACCGCCCCGATCAGGTGCCCGACCAGCGAGCGCGCGACCTCGGCCGAGAACAGCACCGGGTACTGGCCGGTGGGCACCTTGCGCGGCTGCAGGCGCGACAGCGCGCGGGCAGCGGCCTGGCGGCCCACTTCGGCGGCGGCCTCAAGGTCTTCGGCGGCGACGCCGATGGTGTACCAGCCATCGCGCTGCATGTCCGCGCCACGGCCGGCGATCAGGGCACAGCCCAGGCTGTGGCGGGTATCGCGCTCGCGGCCGACGAAGCCGTGCGAATTGGCGTATACCGCCAGGCTGCCGCCGGTGCCGATCGAGGCGCCATCGGAATTCTCCAGCCGCGGGTCGGCGTCACGGCCGGCCTGCTCGCACGCCAGTGCCAGCTCGACCGCCTGCTCCGGCTGCAGCGCCCATGGATGCCAGGCGTCGAACTCGCGCATATCGGTCGCCATCAGCTCCGGCTCGGCCAGCCCCGTCGCCGGGTCGTGCTCGGTGTGGCGGGCGATCGCCACCGCCTGCTCCAGCGTCGCCGCCAGGCTCTCCTCGCGCAGGTCGGCGGTGGAGGCGCTGCCGCGGCGCCCGCCGAAATACACGGTCAACGCGATGCCGCGGTCGCGGTTGGACTCCAGGGTCTCGACCTCGCCCATGCGTACGCCGACGTTGAGGCCGGTTTCCTCGGAACAGGCAACCTCGGCCTGGTCCGCGCCGGCGGCGCGCGCCCGCTCGACCAGGCCGGTGGCGATCTCGGCGAGCTGGTCCAGGCGGGCCTGGCTGTCGTCGTGGGCGGAGGGTTCGTGGATGACTTGGTTCAATGTCTTATCCTTGCAGGCCGTATGGCTCAGGCGGTCGCGCGAAGGCGCGCCGCCATGGAAGTTGGAAGATCCCGATGCGTGGTATTGACGAGGAAACCGGCGAATACCGTGGCCCAAGCCGCAGCCAACGCCGGCGCGAGGCGCTGGGCGTGCTGGAGCTGGGTGAACAGCTGGCCGGGCTGACCGACGCCGAACTGGCCCGGCTGCCGGTCCCCGAAGACCTGTTGCCGCACATCACCGCGACCCGGGCGATCACCTCGCACATCGCCCGCAAGCGCCAGCTGGCGTTCCTGGCCAAGCAGATGCGGCGCGAGGACGAGGAAGTCCTGGACGCGCTTCGCGACGCGCTGGACCAGAGCGGCGAGCGCGCCCGGCGCGAGGTCGCCGCGCACCACCGCGCCGAGGCCTGGCGCGAGCGCCTGGTCGTCGAAGGCGATGCCGCCCTGGCCGAACTGCTGGCCGACCATCCCGGCGCCGACCGCCAGGCGTTGCGGCAACTGGTGCGCAATGCCGCGACCGAGCGCGCGAAGGACAAGCCGCCCAAGGCCCAGCGCGAGCTGTTCCGTGCGGTGCGGGACCTGCTGGCGGCCGCGGCCGGCGATCCCGACGAATAACCCCTTCTCCCGCTTGCGGGAGAAGGGAAAGGCCAGGGTCACGCCTGCGTCCCGCCGACGGTCAGCCCGTCGATCAGCAGCGACGGCTGCCCCACCCCGACCGGCACGCTCTGTCCGTCCTTGCCGCACACACCAACGCCCTCGTCCAGGGCCAGGTCGTGGCCGATCATGCGGACCTTCTGCATGGTCTCCGGCCCGTTGCCGATCAGGGTCGCGCCCTTGACCGGCGCGGTGACCCTGCCGTCCTCGATCAGGTAGGCCTCGGTCGCCGAGAACACGTACTTGCCGCTGGTGATGTCGACCTGGCCGCCACCGAAGTTGACCGCGTACAGCCCCTTCTTCACCGAACGGATCATCTCTTCCGGGTCGTGCTGGCCGGCCAGCATGTAGGTGTTGGTCATGCGCGGCATGACCAGGTGCGCGAACGACTCGCGGCGGCCGTTGCCGGTCGGCTTCATGCCCATCAGGCGGGCGTTGAGGCTGTCCTGCATGTAGCCCACCAGCACCCCGTCCTCGATCAGCGTGGTGCACTGGGTCGGCTGGCCCTCGTCGTCGATGTTGAGCGAGCCGCGCCGGCCCGGCAGGGTGCCGTCGTCGACGATGGTCACCCCGGGCGAGGCCACGCGCTCGCCGATGCGGCCGGCGTAGGTCGAGGTGCCCTTGCGGTTGAAGTCGCCTTCCAGGCCGTGTCCAACCGCCTCGTGCAGCAGCACGCCCGGCCAGCCGCTGCCCAGCACGACCGGCATCACCCCCGCCGGCGCGTCGACCGCCTCCAGGTTCACCAGTGCCTGGCGCAGCGCCTCGCGCGCCCAGGCTTCGGGCTTGCCGCCGCCGAGCAGTTCGTCGTAACCGTAGCGCCCGCCGCCACCGGTGTAGCCGGACTCGCGGCGGCCATCCCGCTCGACGATCACCTGCACGTTGAAGCGCACCAGCGGGCGCACGTCGGCACCCAGCACCCCGTCGCTGCGGGCGACCAGGATGGTGTCCACGCCGCCCGACAGGCTGACCACCACCTGCTGCACCCGCGGGTCGGCGGCGCGCAGCATGCGGTCGATGCGGCGCAGCGCCTCGACCTTGTCCTCGTTGGCCATCGCGTCGATCGGGTCCTGCGGCAGGTAGAGGCTCTGCCCGGGCCCACGCACCAGTGAGTGGGCCGCCACCGTGCCGCCGCCACGCGCGATCGCGCGCGCCGCGGTGGAGGCCTCGATCAGCGCCTGGGCATTGATCTCATCGGAATAGGCGAAGCCGGTCTTTTCGCCGCTGATCGCGCGCACCCCCACGCCCTGCTCGATGGAGTGCGCGCCGTCGCGGACGATGCCGTCCTCGACCGTCCAGCTCTCGCGCCGGGCGTGCTGGAAGTACAGGTCGCCAAAATCGATGCCGGGGCCGAGCAGGCTGCCGAAGGCACGCTCCAGGCCGGCGGTGTCGAGGCCTGCGGGTTGCAGGAGGCGGGACTGGGCGAGCTGCAGCGGAAGGGTCATCGGGTGGTCCGGCAAGGCAATACCCGACGATATGCGGCCATCCCGCGCCCCTTCAACCATCCGGTGCAGCGGTGCCGTTCTCGGCCCGGATGACCTTCACCTCGGGATCGGACCAAGGGCCGGTCACGTGGTAGGTGCGCGCGCCGATCTGGCCCATGGGTTTTTGCAGCACCGCGTCGGCGGCCGCGCCGATGGCGGCCCCGACCGGTCCGCCCGCGATCGCCCCGGCGACGGTCAGCAGGCTGCCGGTGCTGGGCAGCACCTCGATGGTCTGGTCGTAGCGCTCGGCGCGCAGGTCGGCGGTGCCGCGGATATGGATGTCGGCGGCGGGACCGGTGATGTCCAGGTCGTCCGTGCGCGCCACGCCACCACCGAACCAGATGGTGCCACTGGCCTCGTTGAAGGCCAGCCCACGGTTGAAGAAGTCGCGGAAGTCCAGGGTCAGCCGACGCGGCAGTTCGGCGATGCTCAACAGGCCCAGGACGCGGCCGGCACCGGGTTCGACCTCCAGCAGTTGGCCGTCCCGCACGTCCAGCACCAGTTCGCCCCGCGCGTGCGCCGCCTCGAACTCTGCCGGCGTGCCCTGCCAGTCGGCGCGCAGCGACAATCCGCCGGTCCCGCCCGCCAGGCGCCCCGCCAGCGGCGTGCCCGCCAGCATCCGGCCCAGGTCGCTGGAGGACAGCCCCATCCGCAGCCGCGTGCGCGCCGCGGGGCCAAGGCCAATCCAGCTGCCGTCGATGTCGATGTCGTGCGAGGGTCCGCGGGCGGTCAGTTCCTCCACCTGCAGGCCGGCAGGGGTCGGGCGCGTCTCCAGGCGGGCCTGTCCGAGCCGCGCCCCGGCGATCCGGAGGTCGTCGACCACGATCACCAGCGGGGGAATGCCCGCCGGGTCGAGCGGTTCCGCCCCCGCGGTATCCGCCGTCGCGCCACTCCCGGTGGCAGCCGGCGCCGCGGCGGTCTCCCTGCTCCCGCTGCCGGGGCGTGCCGGGCCGCCTGGCGCCGCGGATGGCGGGCGCGTCCACCAGGCGCGCTGGAAGCGTCCCGCGATCGCCGCGCCTTCGCTGGCCGGGACCCGCAACTCGCCCTGCAGCGCTTCGCCTTCCGCCCGCACCCGCAGGGCCCCGCCGGAACCGGGGATCACCAGCAGCCGGGTATCGGGGAAGCGGCCGCCGAACAGGTGCAGCGCGTCCGCCTGTACGTCGATCCGCCCCAGGCCGGGACCGCCACCGTCGCCACTGCCCCCCGCCAGGCCGATCCACTCCAGCGCGTCCAGGGCCGCGGTACGGCCGCCGACCACCAGTCCCTTCGCCGGCGGCGCGTCGACCCGGGCCGAGCCCAGTGCGATCCGGATGCCGGTGTCACCGCCGCGGTCGCGGGCGCGCAACGCCATCCTCGTGCCGAGGGTCACCGCGACCTCGCCATCCCCGAGCGGCAGCGGCGTCTCGATGGTCGTCCGCAGCGCGGTCCCAGCGGCCTTCCGCAACGGGCGGGGCAGCTCCAGGGCGGTCCCCACCAGGTCCGACTGCAGGCGCAGGCGCGGTTGCGCGCGACCACCGGCGGCCGGCCGCGCCACCAGCACGCCTGCCGTCCAGCTGGAGCTCCCGCTGACATGGGGACGCAGCCAGTCCAGGGTGTCGGCCTGGTCGAGCAGGGTCTGCGCCGCCACCTGTGCCTGCAGCGCGCCTTCGAACAGGTTGCCGGCATCGAGCACGTGCCCTTCGCCGGCCCGGAGCGTGAGCCGGCCAGGCCTGCCCTCGTGCACTGCCGGGAGCCCCTCGGCGGTGAAGCCTTCCTGGTCGTAGCGGGCGCGGCCATGGACCTGCTCCAGCGCCAGGCCGAAGTTGGGCGCGGACAGCCGCGCACCGTCCAGTTCCACCGAGCCGTCGATGCGCAGTGGCGCGGCCCCGGAAGGCAGCCGCAAACCGAACTCCACCGCTGCCGGCCCGCGACCGGCGAGGTGGTCGAACACCTCCGGCTGCTCCGCCCGCAACGGACTCTGGCCAAGCAGCCGCAGCAACGCGGCGACATCGCCACTGCCGGAGGCATCGACCTCCAGCGTGCCGCCCGAGTACTGCTCCATGCTGGCGCGGAGGCGCCCGATCCGGACCCCCGACAGCGCACCGGTGCCGCGGATGTCGAAGCCGTCGCCGACGAAGGCCAACTCCGCCTCCACTTCTTCCGCCGCCGGCCAGTCGGGCTGGAACCGGACCACCCCGCTGTCGATGCGGCCGCGCGCCTCGAAGCGGCCGTTGGAATCCGCGAATGGCCATTCATCGAGGTCACCGGTAACCACTGCGCGCCCGTCGACGACCGTTCCGCCCGCCAGCGCGGTGTCCAGCCACTGCTGCAGCGTCGCGGGCATGAGATGACGCACCAGGAAGCCGCGCGCGACCGGGAGCGGGGTCGGGTCGATGTCGGCGGCAATGTCGATCCACGGCCGCCCGCCATCCGGCTCCCAACGCAGCAGGCCCCGCGCGTCGACACCGGTCTCCTGCCCCTGCACCCGCAGCCCGCCGGTGCCGACGGCCCATCCGTCGCCCTCGCGCCAGCCACTGACGGTTCCGTCCAGGGTCACCGCGTGCACCACCCCGAAGCCGGCCGGCCAGTCGAACTCAAGCGAGCGACCGGGGTCCAGTTCAAGGGCCAGTCCCGCCGCATCCCCCGTCAAACGCCCGGCCAGCCCGCGCAGCCCCGGCCGCCGGCCAACCGGATCGAATCCCAGCCCCTCCACCGTGGCGCTGGCCCGCAGTTGCCCGTCCGCGCCGGATGCAAGCTCCACGTCACGCAACGAGGCCCGCGGCGCGGCGCTGGCAAGCCACTGTCGCAGGCCCGGGTCGAACCGGCTGCTCAGTGCCGCAAGCTGCAACAGCGGGCCGAGTTCGACCCGCTCCGCCAGCGCGGCCGGCCGCGTGCCGCCGGCGACCAGGATGCCGCCGTAGTCGTAGCGACGCCCGTCATGCTCCAGCGCCAGGCGTGGGGCTTCCAGGTGCCAGCCTCCGTCCCCGCGCCGCCAGCGCACCAGGCCCTCCAGGGCATCGAGCCCGACCGCCGGGACCAGCCCATCGCCCGACTGCAGCCGCACCTGCGCCAGGTCGGCGTCGACCAGGACCTCCGTCACCCGCTTGCCGGCCAGGGTCGCGAACACCTGCGCGCTGCCGGTCCCGGCGGCCACCTGCACGCCGGCAACCGCCAGCAACGGTGCCCACGGCCCGGCATCGACCTGCGAGGCGGACACCCATGCCCGGCCATCCCCGGTGCCGCGCTGCAACTGCAGCACCGCGTCGATGGGCCGGCCTCTCCCACCACCTTCGGCCTGCGGCCAGGCGCGCAGCCCGGCGCGGACCTGGTCGCCATCCACCCGCAACCGCAGGTCGACGCGGGGCAGCGAGGCGTCGACACCACTGGCCGCGGACACCACGCGCAGGCGTCCATCGACCACCTGCAACTCGCCCAGCCCCTCCAGGGCGGCGAACGGATCGCCGCCGTCGCGGCCCGGGCCGGGAAGCCCACGGACCTGCCAGCGCCCGTCGGGATTGCGTTCCAGCACCAGGTCCAGCCCGCGCAGGCGCAGCTCCGACAAGGGCACTCCGGGCAGCAGGCCGGCGTAGATCGACACCAGCATCTCGGCATCGCCGATGGTGAAGGCATCCCCGCCCTCGCCCACCTGCAGTCCCTGCAGCTGCAACAACGGTCCGCGGCGGGTCCAGGCGGTCGCGACCGCATCGAAGCTGATCGGCCGGCCCGCGCGCGCGCTCAGCCACGCCGCCACCCGGTCCGGGTGCTGCTCGGCCAGCGGCAGGACCTGGCTGGCGGTACCCAGCACCAGCGCCAGCAGGACCAGGCCCACCGCGAGGGTGTAGGCGGCACCGCGGCGCACCCGCCGCAGGCGGCGGCGGAAGACGGTCGGCATCAGCCGGCTCCGTCCCCTGCCAGGGACCGGAATTCAGAACAGCACGACATCGAACTGCTCCTGGGCGTACTGGTCATCGGCCTGCAGCCGGATGCTGCGGCCGAGGAACTCCTCCAGCTCGGCTACCGCGGCGGACTCCTCGTCGGTGATCCGCGCCACGACCTTGGGCGATGCGATCACCAGCAGCCGCTCGGCCTCGAACTGCCGTACCTGGCGCACGATCTCGCGGAAGATCTCGTAGGTCACCGTCTCCGGGGTCTTGAGCAGGCCGCGGCCGCCGCACTCGTGGCAGGGCTCGGACAGCTGCCGCGCCAGGCTCTCGGTGGTGCGCTTGCGGGTCATCTCCACCAGCCCCAGCGGCGAGAACTCGTAGACCGTGGTCTTGGCATGGTCGCGGGCGAGCGCCTTCTCCAGCTGGCGCAGCACCTGGCGGCGGTGCTCGGCCTCCACCATGTCGATGAAGTCGATGATCACGATCCCGCCGAGGTTGCGCAGGCGCAGCTGCCGGGCCACCGACTGGGCCGCTTCCAGGTTGGTGCGGAACACCGTCTCCTCCAGGTTGCGCTGGCCGAGGAAGGAGCCGGTGTTGATGTCGATGGTGGTCATCGCCTCGGTCTGGTCGATGACCAGGTAGCCGCCGGACTTGAGCGGCACCTGTTTCTCCAGCGCGCGGCCAATCTCGTCCTCGACCCCGTACAGGTCGAAGATGGGGCGCGCGCCGGTGTAGTGCTCGATGCGCTCGGCCAAGCCGCGGCTTTCCGGGCCGGCACCAGGCGGCAGGTACTGGGCGGCGAAGCGCTGCAGGCGTTCGAAGGTCTCGCGCGAGTCGACCTTGACCTTCTCCACGTCACGGCGCATCAGGTCGCGAACCGCGCGCAGCGGCAGGGTCAGGTCCTCGTACACGCACTCGCCGACGCGGGAGCTGGCGGATCTCTCCTCGATCAGCGTCCAGGCCCGGCCGAGGTAGGCGATGTCCTCGGCCAGCGCTTCCTCGCCCTGGCCCTCGGCGTTGGTGCGCACGATGTAGCCGTGCTGCGGGCCCGCCCCGGAAAGCTCGCCCACGAGGGTCTTCAGCCGACCGCGCTCGGTCTCGTCCTCGATCCGCGCCGACACCCCGATCACCCGCGAGCGCGGCAGCAGCACCAGGTAGCGCGAGGGCACGCTGAGCTGGGTGGTCAGGCGCGCGCCCTTGGTGCCGATCGGGTCCTTGACCACCTGCACGATGATCTCCTGCCCGTCGCGCAGCAGTTCGGTGATCGGGCGGGGCGGCAACGGCGGCACCGGCGCTTCCCCGCCCTCGTCGGCCACCGCGGCGGGACGCACGATGTCGGCAGCGTGCAGGAACGCCGCACGCTCCAGGCCGATGTCGACGAAGGCCGCCTGCATGCCGGGCATGACCCGCTGCACCTTGCCCTTGTAGATGTTGCCGACCACGCCGCGGCTCCAGCCGCGCTCGATGTGCAGCTCCTGGAGCATGCCGTTCTCGACCACGGCCACGCGGGTCTCGCGCGGAGTGACGTTGACCAGGATCTCCTCGCTCATGCCCCGCCACCCGCGCGCGGCGTGCACGCCTGGATGCCGAAGCCGCGCAGCAGCACCGAGGTCTCGTGCAACGGCAGGCCCATCACCCCCGAGTAGCTGCCCGAAAGCCGGGTGACGAAGCGCTCGGCGCCGCCTTGGATGGCATAGGCACCGGCACGGCCCATCGGTTCGCCGCTGCCGACGTACTCGGCGATGTCATCGTCCGAGAGCTCCGCGAACGCCACCTCGCTCGCGACCTGCACCGATGCCTCGCGCCCGGCCGAAACCAGGGACACCACGGTCAGCACCCGGTGCGTGCGCCCGGACAGGCGCCGCAGCATGGCCGCGGCGTCCACCGCGTCGACCGGCTTGCCGAAGACCTCGTCTTCGAGCACCACCTCGGTATCCGAGCCCAGGACCACCGCACCGGGCACCGCGACCACGCGCAGCAGGCCGGCGCCGGCCTTTTCACGGGCGACGCGGGCGACGTAGCCCTCGGGCGTTTCACCGGGCTCGCGCTGCTCGGGGATGTCGACGTCGAGGACGCCGAAGTCGAGTCCCAGGCGCGCGAGCAGCTCGCGCCGGCGTGGCGATCTGGAGGCAAGGTGCAGCATGCCGGAAGGATACCGTGCCGGCGGCCCGCCAACGCCCGTGCGCACCCGCGCAACCCCGTTCCGGCTCACCACGCGTTCACTCCCGCGACCCAACCCTCTTCCCCGACCCGTCCCGGAGGTTCCACATGACCCAGCCCAGCCGGCGCCTCGCGCCCCTCGCCCTCGCCCTCGCCCTTGCCCTCGTTTTCGGAAGCCCCGCCATGACCGCAGCCGCACAGACACCCGCCGTCCAGGCCAGCAGCGACGGCACCCTGCTGTCGGTATCCGCCAGCGGCGAGGCCAGCCGGCCGCCCGACATCGCCAACGCGTCGGCCGGCGTGGTCACCCAGGCCGCCGACGCCAACACCGCGATGCGTGAAAACGCCGCGCAGATGAAGCGGGTGATGGACGCGATCCGCGCCGCCGGCGTCGCCGAACGCGACGTCCAGACCACGGGCATCAACATCCATCCCACGTATCGCCACGTCGAGAACGAGGAACCGCGGATCAGCGGCTACAGCGCCCGCAACACCGTCAGCCTGAAGGTGCGCGACATCGCGAAGCTGGGCGAAGTGCTCGACGCCCTGGTCGCCAGCGGCGCCAACAACGTCAGCGGCCCCAGCTTCGGCATCGACCAGCCCGAGGCCGTCTACGACGAAGCCCGCCGCGAGGCCCTCGAGCAGGCCCGGGCCCGCGCCGGCATGTACGCCGAGGCGCTCGGCCTGCGCGTGCGCCGCATCGTGAGCATCAGCGAAGGCGGTGGTTTCCAGCCCCCGCAGCCCATGTACGCCATGCGCGCGGTCGCCATGGACGCCGGCTCCACCCCGGTGGCCCCGGGCGAGAACACCCTTTCGGTGAACCTGGATGTAGTGTTCGAACTGGGGCGCTGAAACCCCGCGGCCGCCGGCCGCACCCTGGCGCCCTGCAAACCCGGCCTCGCGCCGGCACAACGAGGAGGTGGTCCATGGTCCTGCAGCACGCAGTCCGCAGTCCGTCCCCCAACAGGCACCCGCGCCCTGCGCCCGGTGACGGGCCGCGGCCCGATCCGGTGCGCATCGCGGGCATCGCCGGCGCCCTGCTGCTCAATTCGGCGGCTTTGCTGCTGATGCTCGCACCGCTGGGTCGCCCCGCCACCGCGCCGAAAGGCCCGGCGGGGCTCGAAGCGGAGTGGTTCGAACCCCGGCCGGTCCCGCCGCCTCCGCCGCCGGAGCTGGTGCCGGTGCAGCCCACCGCGACGCTGCCGACCGCAGCACCGACACCTGCGGTGCGCAAGACCGTTGCAGAGCCTGCGCCGGTCGCACCCGCGATCACCGGGACGGCAGGCTTCGCCTTCGATCCGCTGCCCGACATCGCACCCGGCGACGCCGCCACCGGCACGGCGGGGCCGATGGCCGGCGCCCACCTGGCCTATGCCGAAGCCAGCATCCCGCCCTATCCGCGCGATGCCCTGCGCTCCGGCCACCAGGGCACGGTCGTCCTGCAGGTGCTGGTCGGCGTCGACGGCCGCCCCCTCGAGGTCATCGTCGAGAGCGGCAGCGGCTACCGCAGCCTCGACGAGGCGGCGCGCCGGCACGTGCTGCGCCACTGGCGGTTCCAGCCGGCGATCCAGGACGGCCAGCCGGTGCAGGCCATCGGCCTGGTCCCGATCGAGTTCAGCCTGGGGAGGTACTGACTCCCGCCGCGCTCAGGCGCGGTGGTAGGGATGGTTGGCCAGCAGCGCGGAGGCGCGGTACAGCTGCTCGGCCAGGACCAGCCGCACCAGCATGTGCGGCAGGGTCAGCGGGCCCAGCGACCAGGTTTCATCGGCGCGGGCCAGCACCTCGTCGGCGTGGCCCTCGGGCCCGCCGCCGAGGAAGGCCAGGT
>JAEWFH010000146.1 GCA_023388955.1 Pseudomonadota bacterium | reverse complement strand
TCCACGGCGAACTCCATCGGCAGCTCGCGGAAGACCTGCTTGCAGAAGCCGTCGACGATCATCGACACCGCGTCCTCCTCGCCGATGCCGCGCGAGCGGCAGTAGAACAGCTGGTCGTCGCTGATCTTGGAGGCGCTGGCCTCGTGCTCGACGGTGGCGGTGGGGTTGCGGACCTCGATGTAGGGCACCGCGTGGGCCCCGCAGTCCTTGCCGATCAGCAGCGAGTCGCACTGGGTGTAGTTGCGCGCGCCGTCCGCGCCGCCCAGGACCTTGACCAGCCCGCGGTAGGTGTTCTGGCCGCGGCCGGCGCTGATGCCCTTGGAGATGATCGTGCTCTTGGTGCGCTTGCCGATGTGGATCATCTTGGTGCCGGTGTCGGCCTGCTGGCGGTGGTGGGTCAGCGCCACGGAATGGAACTCGCCGGTGGAGTCGTCGCCGGTCAGCACGCAGGACGGATACTTCCAGGTGATCGCCGAGCCGGTCTCGACCTGGGTCCAGTGGATCCGGCTGCGCGCGCCGCGGCATTCACCGCGCTTGGTCACGAAGTTGTAGATGCCGCCGACGCCGTTCTCGTCGCCCGGGTACCAGTTCTGCACCGTGGAGTACTTGATGTCGGCGTCTTCCAGCGCCACCAGCTCGACCACCGCGGCGTGCAACTGGTTCTCGTCGCGCATCGGCGCGGTGCAGCCTTCCAGGTAGGACACCTGGGCGCGGTCCTCGCAGATGATCAGGGTGCGCTCGAACTGGCCGGTGTGCCCGGCGTTGATGCGGAAATAGGTGCTCAGCTCCATCGGGCACTTCACCCCGGCCGGGATGAACACGAAGCTGCCGTCGGAGAACACCGCCGAGTTCAGCGCGGCGAAGAAGTTGTCGCCCACCGGCACCACCGTGCCCAGGTACTTCTGCACCAGCTCCGGGTGGTTCCTGATGGCCTCCGACATCGAGCAGAAGATGATGCCCTTGTCGGTCAGCTCCTTGTGCACCGTGGTGCCGACGGAGACCGAGTCGAACACCGCGTCCACCGCCACGCCGGCCAGCTTGGCACGCTCGTGCAGCGGCACGCCGAGCTTGTCGTAGGTGTCGAGCAGCTCCTGCGGGACCTCGTCCAGCGACTTGTACTTCGGCCCCTTGGGCGCGGAGTAGTAGCTGATGGCCTGGAAGTCGATCGGGTTGATGTCGAGCATCGCCCAGTCCGGCATCGGCATGGTCAGCCAGTGCCGGTAGGCCGCCAGGCGCCATTCGGTCATCCACTCCGGCTCTTCCTTCTTGGCCGACAGGGCGCGGATGGTGTCCTCGTCCAGGCCCGGGGGCAGGCTCTCGGACTCGATGTCGGTGACGAAGCCGGCTTCGTACTTGCGGCCAAGCTGCTCGTGGATCTCGCGGTTTGCCTCCGGGGGCGTCGCGGTGGAAATGTCGTGTTCGGTCAATTGGGTGGCCATGTGGCTGCCTGTCGGTTCAAGTGTTGGCCAGGCGCAGGTTGATCCGTCGCGCCTGTGGCAAGGGGGTGGGCGGCGGCGGGGCCAGCATCCGGGCCAGGGTCACGCTGCGCAGGGCATCGGCGACCACCTCGTTGATGTGGCGCCAGCCGGCGCGGATGTCGCACTGGTCCTGGATGCCGCAGTTGCCGCCGTGGGCGCTGCATTCGGTCACGCCCAGCGGGCCTTCCATGACCTCGACGATCTCGATCAGCCGGATCTGCTCGGGGGGGCGGGTCAGCCGGTAGCCGCCATTGGCACCGCGGAAACCCTCGACCAGCCCGGCCTGGGCCAGCGGCTTGAGCACCTTGCTCACCGTGGGCGTTTCCAGCCCGGCGCGCTCGGCCAGCTCCGGGGCGCTCATCACCCGCTCCGGATCGGATGCGAGCACGGTCAGCACCACGGTGGCGTAGTCGGTGAGCTTGGTGACGCGGAGCATGGGGGAGGAAGCGGCTGCCGGGAAGTAATCAGGACCGGAATTGTACGGATTTGGGCAGGGGGCCGGCAAGCCGGGTGGCCGGCGCGGTTCATCGGGGCGCTGGGGCACAATGTCCCGCTTGCGTCCCAACCCAAGGAGCGGCGATGCCCGCCAAGGTCAAAGCACGGCGTTCTTCCATCCACGGAACCGGCGTCTTCGCCACCGCGCCCATCCGCAAGGGCGAACAGGTCATCGAGTACACCGGCCGCCTGCGCAGCCACGAGGAGGTGGATGCCGGTGACCAGGGTGACGTCGAGTCCGGCCACACCTTCCTGTTCACCCTCAACGACGAGTACGTGATCGACGGCTCCGAGAAGGGGAACGTCGCGCGCTGGATCAACCACAGCTGCCAGCCCAACTGCGAGGCGGTGCTGCACGAGGACGAGGGTGAGGACCGCAGCCGCGACCGCGTGTTCATCGAGGCGATCGCCGACATCGCCGAGGGCGAGGAGCTGACCTACAACTACGGCATCACCCTGGAGGAGCGGCACACGCTGCGGTTGAAGCGGATCTGGGCCTGCCACTGCGGCTCGCCCAAGTGCACCGGCACCTTGCTGCAGCCCAAGCGCTGAACGCGGTCGCATGACTCCTGCCACGGGCGGGCGGCGGCCCGGCGCGGCACGCTTGCGATCCCCCAGCCGGCCCGTCCCCCATGCGCCTGTTTTCCGCGACGCTGCTCCTGGCCAGTTGCCTGTTTCCCGCCCATGCGGTCGAGATCGACGGCCGGCTGTCGCCCGGCGAATGGGACGCAGCGCGGCAGGTCGATGACTTCCGCCTGGTCGAGCCGCTGACCGAGGCCCCGGCGCCGTATCCGACCCGTGCCTGGGTGCTGTCGACGCCGGAAGGGCTGGCCTTCGCCTTCCGCAGCGAACAGCCGGCCGGGGTGCCCCGCACCCGCCACCACACCCGCCGCGACGAGGCCGGGCAGGTCGACCGGGTCAACGTGATGGTCGACTTCGACGGGGACGGGCGCAGCGCCTACAACTTCGTGGTCACCCTGGCCGGGGGCATCGCCGACGAGGTGGTGACCGCCGAGAGCAGCTTCAACGACGACTGGGACGGCGCGTGGCTGCATGCCGCGAGCGAGGACGAGGCCGGATGGACCGCCGAATTCCTGGTGCCCTGGCATACCGCGCCGATGCGCGCGGCGGACGGCGGCACGCGCCGGATCGGGCTGTACCTGGACCGGGTCGTGGCCGCCACCGGCGAGCGCATGGCCTGGCCCAGCGCCAGCTGGCAGCGGCCACGCTTCCTGTCGGATTTCGCCCGGGTCGAGGTCGAGGCGCACAGCCAGTCGCTGCTCGCGGTCACGCCCTACGTGGTGGGCGTGCACGACAACATCTCCGGTGGCAGTGAATTCGACGCCGGCGGTGACATCTTCTGGAAGCCCAACGGGCAGTTCCAGCTGGCGGCGACGATCAACCCGGACTTCGGCCATGTCGAAAGCGACGACCTGGTGGTCAACTTCAGCGCCGAGGAAACCTTCTACAGCGACAAGCGGCCGTTCTTCACCGAGAACCAGGGCATCTTCGATTTCGGCCTGCTGATCGACAACAGCCAGCTGGTTTATACCCGCCGCGTCGGCGGGGCGGCCGACGACGGCAGCGGCCCTTCGGGGATCGACGCGGCGCTGAAGGTCAACGGCCGCGCAGGCGGACTTGGCTATGGCGTGATGCTGGCCGAGGAAGAGGGCGAGGCCGGTGGCTCCTTCGCCGCCGCGCGGGTGCAGCACGACCTGGGCGCGCACCGGCTCGGGGCGATCGCCACCCGGGTCGAGCGGTCCTGGCTCGACCGGGAGGCACGCGTGGTCGGGGTCGACCATCGCTGGCACCCCAGCGACGCGCTGACGATCGCCTCCAACGTGGTCGGCAGCGACATCGACCAGCCCGGGGCGGACAGCAGCGACTTCGGCGCGACCACCGTCGTCGACTACCAGATGGACGGCGGCTGGCGGCAGCAGTGGCTCGCGATGCACTTTGGCGACGAGCTGGAGATCAACGACTTCGGCTACCTCGGCCGCAACGCGCTGGACTACCTGCACTACCAGCTCAGCCACCGGGTCACCGGCCTGCCGGAAACCTCGTCCTACGCCTCGCATGACTACCGCGGCCGGATCATTGGCATCGACAACACCGACGGCCTGCGGCTGCAGCGGCAGTTGCGCCTGATCCGCTCCAGCCAGCTGCGCAACGGTGGCAGCGAATACGTCGAGCTCGACATCGACGCCCCGCGCTTCGACGACCTCATCACCCGTGGCGGCAACGCCTTGCGGCTGCCCGGCAAGTGGACGCTGCAGTGGGAACGCGACCGTCCGCGCAAGGGGGCCTGGGAGTGGGAGGCCGCGGCCTGGGCGAAGGGCGGCGGGCTGGCAGGCAACGACCGCATCGGCTACGGCGCATCGGTCGAGCCGACCTGGCACCTCAGTGACACGCTGCGGGTGTTCGCCGGGCTCGAGGCCGAGCATGTGCCGGACTGGCTGGTCTGGCAGGGCGGCAACCGGGTGGGCCGGTTCGAGCAGCACTCCCTGGAGCTGGACGCGGGCCTGGACTGGGCGCTCGGCCTGCGCCAGGAGCTGCGCGTGAAACTGCAGGCGATCGGGATGGAGGCGCGCGCAACCGGCACCGTGGAGGTGCTCGGCGATGGCCGCAGCGTTGCCAGCAGCGAGCCGGCGGGCGACTTCAGCCTGCGCAACCTGGGCTTCCAGGTGCGCTACCGCTACATGCTGGCTCCCCTGTCCGACCTGTACGTGGTCTACGGCCGTGGCGGCTACATGCTCGACGAGTTCGCGGTCGACCCGTACGAGCAGCTGGGCGATGCGTTCCGGCTTCGCGACGACGAGCAGCTGCTGGTGAAGCTGGCCTACCGCTTCGAGCTGTGAGTCAGCGCTGGACCTCGCGCAGGTCGGCGGAGTCGATGCGCCAGTCGCCGCTGCCGTCGCCGGGCCGGCGCAGGTGGTAGCTGCCCGTGAACTGGACGCTGCTGCCATCGCGGCGGGTGGTGTCCAGGGTCACCGGCACGGTGATGTACTGCGAACCCGCGGCG
>JAEWFH010000197.1 GCA_023388955.1 Pseudomonadota bacterium | reverse complement strand
CGCGCCCGTCGGCAACGACGGGCGACTGGCCCACGCGGAGCCGTCCCTCGCCCTTGCCCGCGTTGGCGGTCCAAAGGCGTTCGACATCCACGGTCTGGGCGAACTCGACCAGGGCGGCGGGCGCCGTCGCGTCTTCCTCGTCATCGGAAAACCAGCCGCGCACGGTGCTGCAGCCGGCCACCGCGATCACGCAGCAGGCGACCAGCGCCACGCGCCCGAGGCCACGCCCCGAACGGAAGGAACCCCGGGGGGCGTGTGCGGGAGCGGCATTCATCAGGAGCTGGCCTCCGGTTCCATGGTGGCCGGCACGCCGCCGACCTGGGTGAGCTTGAGTTCCAGGATCCCGCGGCGTGGCGATAGCGCGTCCAGGTCCTGCAGTGCGGCGGCGTAGGCATCGCGCGCCTGGTCGGACTGTTCCAGGGCGAAATGCGCGTCACCGCGGATCTCGTCGGCGGCCGGCCCGGAGGCACCCGACACCGCCTGCAGCGCCTCGTCTGGCTTGCCGGTCTCGATCAGCAGGCGTGCCACGCGCTGGGCAACCACTTCGCCCAGCAGCGGATCCCCGGACTGGATCGATCGCAGGGTGGCGATCGCCGCCTCCGGATCGCCGGCCCCGACCTGCGCGGCGGCGAGTTCGAGCCGCGCAAGCTCGCGGTACGGACCTTCGCCCAGGCCTTCGATCCGGGCCGGTGCGTCCTCGGCGCCGGCCTCGATCGCGGCCACCGTGGCGTGGAACTGGTCGGCCGCGGCGAGCGCGCCCTGCTCCTGCTGGGCACCCCACCATTTCCAGCCGCCGATCGCGGCCAGGCCGATGGCGATGCCGCCAACCAGGGCGGCGCCGTTCTGGCGCAGCCAGGCGCGAACGCGTTCGCCCTGTTCGTGTTCGTCGAGAAGGTCGTCAATTGCCATGCGCGCACGCCATGCTGTCGCTCACGGTCGCCAGCATGTGGCGGTCACCGGGAGCCTGGGTTTCGGGGGCCCGCGGGCGGGCCTTCGGGACTCCCGGCGGACGCAGCCGGATCAGTCGGCGCGCGCCTGGAGCGAGCCGTCAGAGGATAGCGCAAAGCGGGCCACGTTCGCGCGGGCGAAGGCAGCGGTATCGACCTCCTGGCCGTCCTTGCGCACCTCCACCACAGCGGCGTTGCCCAGCACCACCTCGCCCACCTCGCCAATGGCATAACGGCGGCTGTCGCCCGCCCCGAGCAGGGCCTGCTCGATGACCGAGCCGTCGGGCGCACTCACTTCCACCCAGCTTTCGCCGGTGAAGTCCAGGGCCAGCCCGCCCTCGACGACCGGCGGCGGAATGACGGGACGGGACTCCCCGGCCGGGCGCAGGCCACCGATCGAGGCAAGCACGGGGGTTCGCTCGGGAAGCGCGGGTGTCGGGCGGTTGCGGGGTTCGTCCAGCACCTGCGCGACCGGCTCCACGTCCAGGCTGCGCACCTCGACGTCGTTGGACAGGTGCGGCCGCGTGGTCAGCCACACCGGGACGGCGATCACCGCCGTGATCGCGATGTACATCGCACGCCGCGTGGCCTGCTCGAACATGCGCTGGTAGCGCGGCACGTGGGAATGGCTTACTAGCGGTGGCGGCGACAGGCCGTCGAGCTGCCGCTCCACCTGCTCCATGTCCAGTTCCACCTGCAGGAACGCTGCGTAGCGACGCAGCTGGCCGCGCACGAAAATCGGCGCACCGGCGCGCTCCCAGTCGTCTTCCTCGAGCGCGCGCAACGAGGCGACCGGCATGTGCAACTTGCCGGCGACGTCTTCCAGCGCCAGGCCCGCGTCTTCACGCGCCTTGCGTAACCGGGTGCCAAAGCTCTCACCCACGGCCCCGACATCCTCCCTCGTGGGTTGGTTCATGGTTGCCTTTCATTCCCCTTGTTGGAGCCCGGTGCAGCCCCCGGGAACTCCTCCCCCATCCGCCGAAGGTAACGCTCCGCTGCACGTGTGTCGCCCAGCGAAGTCTCGATCTGTGATGCAAGCAACAGCGTAGGCGCATCGGCGGGGGCTGCGTCAAGCCTGCGCTGCACGAAGGCGCGCGCGCGCATGTGGTTGCCTGCCCGCTGCTCGCGCTCGGCCAGCGCGGCCAGCGCGACCGGGCTTTCCGGGTCACGCCGGAGCGCCGCGTCCAGGTACCGGCCCGCCTCCTCCGCCATGCCGGCGCGCTGCGCGCACTCGCCGGCGTTGGCGAGCGCGCCGCCCGCATTGCCGTACCCCGGGATCGAGGCGGCCGACTCGAACCACTGCAGCGACTCCGCCTCGCGCCCATTGGCGCACAGCCAGGTACCGTAGTTGTTGTGCATGCCACCACGGGTGGGTGCCAGTTCCACTGCGCGGCGGTAGTGGGCCCCGGCGGTGGACGAATCCCCGCGCCGGTCGGCCACCAGGGCAGCGAGCGTATGTGCACCAGGGGAGCGCTCGTTGCTGCGCAGCGCCTCGCGCGCGGCCCGGTTCGCGGCCTCCAGGTCCCCGCCCCGCAGCGCTTCCTGCCCGTCACGCAAGGCCAGCTGGAGCGCCAGCGCTCCCTCGCGGTCGGCGCCACTCAGCTCGACCTCCGGCGCGGTACGGGTGTACTCGCCGCGCGAGACGTCCTGGCGGACGAAACTCAGCCTGCTGCAGCCGGCGAGCACGCACAGGACGAGCAATGCCAGCAATCCCCGCGACATGCCCTCCCCGATCCGCATCTCAGGCGCCGCCTCCTGCGGCCAGGCGCTTGCGGAACTCGGCCTGGCGGCGGGTCCGGTCCATGACCTGGCCCTTGAGCTGCCCGCAGGCCGCGTCGATGTCGTCGCCACGGGTGCGGCGCACCGTGGTCAGCACCCGGGCTTGCTGCAACAGCTTCTGGAAGGCGCGGATGTCGTCCTCCGGCGAGCGCTCGTAACGGGTGCCCGGGAAGGGATTGAAGGGAATCAGGTTGACCTTGGCCGCGTCCTTCATCTGCACCGCGTTGTCGAAGCGGCGCATCAGGCGGGCCAGCTCGCGGGCGTGCTGCGGCTGGTCGTTGACCCCCTTCATCAGGGTGTATTCGAAGGTGACCGAGGTGCCCTTCTTGCGCAGCGCATACCGGACGCAGGCGTCCATCAGCTGCTCGATCGGGTACTTCTTGTTGAGCGGCACCAGCTCGGTGCGCAGCGCGTCGTTGGGCGCATGCAGCGAGACCGCCAGCGAGACGTCGCACACCTCGCCCAAGCGGTCGATCTGCGGCACCAGCCCGGAGGTCGACAGGGTCACGCGCTTGTTGGCCAGGCCGTAGCCCAGGTCGTCGCGCATGATGTTCATCGCCCGGACCACGGCGTCGAAGTTCATGAGCGGCTCGCCCATGCCCATCATCACCACGTTGGTCAGCTTGCGGCGCTGGTGCGGCAGGTTGCCCAGCTGGCGGGCGGCCACCCACACCTGCCCGATCACCTCGGAGGTGGTCAGGTTACGGTTGAAGCCCTGGGTGGCGGTGGAGCAGAAGCTGCAGTTGAGCGCGCAGCCGACCTGGCTGGACACGCACAGCGTGCCGCGACCCTTGTCCGGGATGTAGACCGCCTCGATGGCGTTCTTCGGGTCCATGCCGATCAGCCACTTGATGGTGCCGTCGGCGGACGGCTTCTCCATCAGGACCTCGGGCGCGCGCACCACCGCGTGCTCATGCAGCTTGGCGCGCAGGGCCTTGCCCAGGTCGGTCATCTGATCGAAGTCGGTGACGTAGCGGTGGTGGATCCACTTCATCACCTGGTGGGCGCGGTAGCGCTTCTCGCCCAGCTTGTGCTCGAAGAAGTCCTCGAGCCCGGTGCGGTCCAGGTCGAAGATGTTGGTGCGGCCGTCGGCCGCACCCGTGGCGACGACCGGTCCCGCGCCCACGGCCGCGGACTGCTGGCCGCGCTCGGCGTCCAGCAGTGCGATCTCGATGGCGGTGTCGCGGGAGTCGGTCATGCCAGGCGCCTCAGCGGGCGTACACCTCGGTGGCCGGGAAGAAGTACGCGATCTCGATCGCGGCGTTCTCCAGGCTGTCGGAACCGTGCACGGCGTTGGCGTCGATGCTGTCGGCGAAGTCGGCGCGGATGGTGCCGGTGTCCGCTTCCTTCGGGTTGGTGGCGCCCATCAGCTCGCGGTTCTTCGCCACGGCGCCCTCGCCCTCAAGCACCTGCACCATCACCGGGCCGGACACCATGAACTCGACCAGCGCGCCGAAGAACGGGCGCTCGCGGTGCACGGCATAGAAGCCCTCGGCCTCGGCCTTCGACAGGTGCTTCATCTTCGCGGCCACGACCTTCAGGCCAGCCTTCTCGAAGCGGGTATAGATCTCGCCGATGACGTTCTTGGCGACGGCATCGGGCTTGATGATGGACAGGGTGCGCTCGAGCGCCATGCGGGTTCTCCGGGTGTGCGGGCCACCGGGGGATGTCCAGGGGCCCGAGGATACAGAAAAAACCCGCGCCGAGGACGCGGGTCTGGCTTTGCAACCGATGGAATTCTAACGGAATCCGGCGTGGCCATGGCTACCCGTCCCGGCATGGTTTGACGCATCTTCAGGGCGGGTCTAGCATCAAACAATCGTTTGATTCGTTCCCCCGGACTTCCGCGCCCATGCACACGGCCCCGTTCTCCACCAAGGACCGGATCCTCGGCGCCGCCGAGGAACTGTTCGCCCAGCACGGCTTCAGTGGCACCTCGCTGCGCCAGGTCACCAGCCGCGCCGAGGTCAACATCGCCGCGGTCAACTACCACTTCGGCAGCAAGGAGAACCTCGTCAACGAGGTGTTCCGGCGGCGGATGGACGAGATGAGCTCGCACCGGCTGGAGATGCTGCGCCGCGCGCTGGCCGAGCATCCCGGCGAACTGGAGCCGATCCTGGCCGCCTTCGTCGAGCCCGCGCTGGCGGTCGCCGCGGACCGACGTGGCGGTGGTGCCTTCGTGCGGGTGGTCGCCCGCGCCTACGCCGAGCAGAACGACAACCTGCGCCGCTTCCTTTCCGAGAAGTACGGCCACGTGCTGCGCGAGTTCGCCCGCGCCATGTCCACCTGCCTGCCGCAGCTGGACAAGGAGCAGCTGTACTGGCGCCTGGACTTCTTCGCCGGTGCGCTGACCTACGCCATGGCCGACTTCGGCCTGATCAAGCGTCCCCACGGAGTCGGGGAACAGGAACACCGCCAGCGCGCCGCGCGTGAACTCATCCGGTTCGCGTCGGCGGGCTTCAAGAGCTGAATTTCCTCCTATTTATCAAGGGGTAACAGGAATGTCCGAGAAACTGCTTGTACGTCGCGCCGCCGTCCTGGGCGCCGGCGTCATGGGCGCGCAGATCGCCGCGCACCTCGTCAATGCCGGGGTCGACACGGTGCTGTTCGACCTGCCCGCCAAGGAAGGCCGCCCCAACGGCATCGTCGAACAGGCCATCGCGCGCCTGGGCAAGCTCAAGCCGGCTCCGCTGGCGGAAAAATCGCTGGCCGCCCGCATCGTGCCCGCCAACTACGAGACCGGGCTGGAGCTGCTGGAAGACTGCGACCTGGTGGTCGAGGCCATCGCCGAGCGCATGGACTGGAAGCAGGACCTGTACCGCAAGATCGCCCCGCACGTGCCGGCGCACGCCGTGCTGGCGAGCAACACCTCCGGGCTGGGCATCAACAAGCTCGCCGAGGTGCTGCCGGAGCAGATGCGCCCGCGGTTCTGCGGCGTGCATTTCTTCAATCCCCCGCGCTACATGCACCTGGCCGAGCTGATCCCGGCACGCAGCACCGACCCGGGCGTGCTGGAGGGCCTGGAGGCCTTCCTGACCACCACTCTGGGCAAGGGCGTGGTCTACGCCAGGGACACCCCGAACTTCATCGGCAACCGCATCGGCGTGTTCTCGATGCTGGCGGCGATGCACCACACCACCCGCTTCAAGCTCGGTTTCGACACCGTGGACGCGCTGACCGGTCCGGCGATCGGCCGGCCCAAGTCGGCGATCTACCGCACCGCCGACGTAGTCGGGCTGGACACCATGGCCCACGTCATCAAGACCATGGCCGACACCCTGCCCGAGGACCCCTGGCATCAGTACTTCAAGGCGCCCAAGTGGCTGGCCGGCCTGGTCGAGAAGGGCGCGCTGGGCTCCAAGACCGGCGCCGGCTTCTACACCAAGAAGGGCAAGGACATCCTGGTGCTGGACCTGGAGGCGCAGGACTACCGCGCCTCCAACCAGGCGCTGGACCCGGAGGTCGCCGCGCTGCTGAAGGAGCGCGATCCGGCGAAGAAGTTCGCCGCCCTGCGCGCCAGCGATCATCCGCAGGCCAGGTTCCTGTGGGCCTGCTTCCGCGACACCTTCCACTACAGCGCCTACCACCTCAAGGACATCGCCGGGACCGCGCGCGACGTCGACCTGGCCATGCGTTGGGGCTACGGCTGGTCGATCGGCCCGTTCGAGAGCTGGCAGGCCGCCGGCTGGAAGCAGGTCGCCGACTGGATCGCCGAGGACATCGTCGCCGGCGAGGCGATGAGCAATGCCGAACTGCCCGACTGGGTGTTCGACGGCCGCGAGGGCGTGCACGCCGGCACCGGCAGCTACAGCCCGACCCGTGATGCGATGGTGCCGCGCTCGTCCAACCCGGTCTACGCGCGCCAGCGCTTCCCGGACGCGCTGCTCGGCGAGAAGGCCTCGCAGGGCCGCACCGTGTACGAGAACGACGGCGTGCGCATGTGGGCCGACGAAGGCGACGACATCGCCGTGGTCGGCTTCAAGACCAAGATGCACACCGTCAACGACCATGTGCTCGACGGCCTGCAGGAGGCGATCCGCATTGCCGAGCGCGATTTCCGCGGCCTGGTCATCTGGCAGCCGAAGGAGCCCTTCTCCGCCGGGGCCGACCTGGCCGGAGCGCTGGGCCTGCTGCAGGCTGGCGACGTCGAGGGCTTCGATGCCATGGTCGCCAACTTCCAGCGCACCAGCATGGCGATCAAGTATTCGCAGGTGCCGGTGGTCGCGGCCGTGCGCGGACTGGCACTGGGCGGCGGCTGTGAGTTCCAGATGCACGCCGCACGCACCGTGCTGGGCCTGGAGAGCTACATCGGCCTGGTCGAGGCCGGCGTCGGCCTGCTGCCGGCAGGCGGCGGACTGAAGGAGCTGGCCGTGCGTGCCTCCGAGCGCGCGGGCGCGAATGGCGACGTGTTCGCCGAGCTCAAGAACGTGTTCGAGACCGTCGCCATGGCCAAGGTCGCCACCTCGGCGCTGGAAGCCAAGTCGCTGGGCCTGGCACGACCGGACGACGTGGTCGTGTTCAACGCCTTCGAGCTGCTGCACGTGGCGAAGGCGCAGGCCCTTGCGCTGGCCGAGTCCGGCTACCGCCCGCCCCTGCCCGCCCGCGCCATCCGCGTGGCCGGCGATGTCGGCATCGCCACCTTCAAGATGATGCTGGTGAACATGCTCGAGGGCCGCTTCATCTCCGGGCACGACTACGAGATCGCCACCCGCATCGCCACCGTCCTGTGCGGCGGCGAGGTCGACCGCGGCGCCGTGGTCGACGAGGAGTGGCTGCTGCGCCTGGAGCGCGAGCACTTCGTCGCCCTGGCACAGATGCCGAAGACCCAGGAGCGCATCGCCCACATGCTCAAGACCGGCAAGCCGCTGAGGAACTAAGAACATGACCCAGATCCAGGACGCCTACATCGTCGCCGCCACCCGCACCCCGGTCGGCAAGGCGCCGCGCGGCGTGTTCCGCAACACCCGTCCCGACGAGATGCTCGCCCACGTGCTGCGCGCGGCCGTTGCCCAGGCGCCGGGCATCGACCCGGCCCGCATCGGCGACGTGATCATCGGCTGCGCCATGCCCGAGGCCGAGCAGGGCATGAACGTGGCGCGCATCGGCGCGCTGCTGGCCGGCCTGCCCGACACGGTGCCAGCGCAGACCATCAACCGCTTCTGCTCCTCCGGCCTGCAGGCGGTCGCGCTGGCGGCCGACCAGATCCGCCTGGGCAACGCCGACCTGATGCTGGCCGGCGGCACCGAGAGCATGAGCATGGTGCCGATGATGGGCCACAAGGTGGCCATGAGCCCGCAGGTGTTCGCGAAGGACGAGAACGTCGCGATCGCCTACGGCATGGGCATTACCGCCGAGAAGGTCTCGGAGGAATGGAAGGTCTCGCGCGAGGACCAGGACGCGTTCGCCCTCGCCTCCCACCAGAAGGCGCTCAAGGCCATCGAGGCCGGCGAGTTCAAGGACGAGATCACCCCGTACGAGGTCCTCTCCCACCAGCCCGACCTGGGCGCCGGGAGCATCCGCGCGAAGAAGACCGTCGTCGACACCGACGAGGGCCCGCGCCCCGACACCAGCGCCGAGGGCCTGGCGAAGCTGCGCACCGTGTTCCGCAACGGCCAGTTCGGCGGCACGGTCACCGCCGGCAACAGCTCGCAGATGTCCGACGGTGCCGGTGCAGTGCTGCTGGCTTCGGAGAAGGCGGTCAAGGAGTACGGCCTGACCCCGCTGGCGCGCTTCGTCAGTTTCTCGGTCGCCGGCGTGCGCCCGGAGGTGATGGGCATCGGTCCGATCGCCGCGATCCCCAAGGCACTGCAGCAAGCCGGTCTGTCACAGGACCAGCTGGACTGGATCGAGCTCAACGAGGCCTTCGCCGCCCAGGCGCTGGCGGTGATCCGCGATGTCGGCCTGGACCCGGACAAGGTCAACCCGCTGGGCGGTGCGATCGCCCTGGGCCACCCGCTGGGCGCGACCGGCGCGGTGCGTACCGCCACCCTGGTCCACGGCCTGCGCCGGCGCCAGCAGAAGTACGGCATGGTGACCATGTGCATCGGCACCGGCATGGGCGCGGCGGGGATCTTCGAAGCGCTGTAACCGACAGTGCGTGCCGGCGCGCGCGATCTCGGGCACGTCGGTATGCCGTGGTTTGGCATGCGGCGCAATACGCCGCCCGGTAGGGCGGCTATTGCGCCCTACCGGGGCCCGTAGGGCGCGATAGCCGCAGGGCGTATTGCGCCGTATCCGGGCGCCTCAGTCCAGCTCGGTGACCCCGAGCTCCTTCAACGCATCCTGCATCAACTGCTTGGCCGCTTCGCTCAGCTTCTCGTGGTCGAGCGCGTAGCGGATGGTCGCCTCGACCAGGCCGATGTGGGTGCCGCAGTCGAAGCGCGTGCCACGGAAGCGGTAGGCATCCACTTGCTGCTCCTGCAGCAGGCGTGCGATCGCGTCGGTCAACTGGATCTCGCCGCCGGCGCCCGGATCGGTGGATTCCAGCAGCTCGAAGATCCGCGGGGTCAGCACGTAACGGCCGACCACGGCCAGGGTGCTGGGGGCGTCCTCGGGCCGCGGCTTCTCCACGATCCCGGTGATGCGTCCCTGCCGCTCGCTGAAGTCCTCGGTGGCGACGATGCCGTAGCTGCCGGTCTTGTCGCGGGGCACGTCCTGGACTGCGATCACGCTGCCCCCGGTGGCCTCGGCGGCATCGGCCATCTGGTGCAACGCACCCGGGCCGCGGTTCCAGATCAGGTCGTCGGGCAGCAGCACTGCAAACGGCTCGTCGCCGACCACTGGTTTCGCGCACAGCACCGCATGGCCCAGCCCCAGCGCCTCGGCCTGGGTCACGAACACCGCGCGCACGCCTTCCGGGATCGTGCTGCGCACCAGCGCAAGCTGCTCGCTCTTGCCGGCACGCTCGAGCTTCTGCTCCAGTTCGTAGGCCTTGTCGAAGTAGTCGGCCACCGCGTGCTTGTAGCGGTTGGTGACGAACACAAGGGTCTCGCAGCCTGCCTCGATGGCTTCGTCGACTGCGTACTGGATGAGCGGCCGGTCGATGATCGGCAGCATTTCCTTGGGCACGGTCTTGGTGGCAGGGAGGAACCGCGTCCCCAGCCCGGCGACCGGGAACACGGCGGTACGGATGCGTTGCGACATCTACACTTTCCTGGCAGTACGTGAAGGGAACGCCACCACGGTTGGCGGCGAAGCAAGCTCCCGGTGGCGCGCAGGCTGGCCCACCGGGGCGAACTCGGGGACAGCGCCGGCGAGCTCCACCCGCAGGCATTCCACGTCGTAGCGTCCGGCGGCCTCGCGCATCCGTGCGACCGCCCGGTCGATCTCCGCGCAGGCCACCCCACGCGGTGCGGCCTGGAGGATCTTCGGGTGGCTGGTGGCGCGGTAGTGCTCGTCGGCGTGGAACAGCGTCTCGTGCAGCTTCTCGCCCGGGCGCAGGCCGGTATAGACGATCGAGACGTCACGGCCCAGCTGCTTGCCTGCCAGGCGGATCATCTGCTCGGCCAGCAACCGGATCGGCACCGGTTCACCCATGTCCAGGGTGTAGATCGCCTCGTGGGTACCGATCGCGGCGGCCTGCAGGATCAACTGGCAGGCCTCCGGGATGGTCATGAAGTAGCGGGTGACCTCCGGGTCGGTGACCGTGACCGGGCCACCGCGGCGGATCTGGTCACGGAACAGCGGGACCACGCTGCCGGCGGAATCGAGCACGTTGCCGAAGCGCACGGTTACGAAGCGGGTATGGCGCTGGTCGGCCAGTGCCTGGCACACCATCTCGGCCATGCGCTTGGTCGCACCCAGGATGTTGCCCGGGTCGACCGCCTTGTCGGTGGAGATCAGCACGAAGGTGCCGACGCGGGCCTCGCGGCAGGCGTGGGCCAGGGTCGCGGTGGCCAGCACGTTGTTGCGCACGGCTTCGCGCAGCTGCCCTTCCAGCAGCGGCACCTGTTTGTAGGCAGCAGCATGGAAGACCGCCTCCGGCGCCGCCAGCGCCAGCGCGTGGGCGACCACCGCCGGGTCGCCGCAGTCCCCGAGAACGCTGGCGAACTCCAGGTCCGGGAAGTCGCGCCGCAGCGAAGCCTCGGCGCGGATCAGCGCCAGTTCGTTGACCTCGACCAGGGTGATCCGCCGGGCACCGTGGCGGGCGCACTGGCGGCACAGCTCGGAACCGATCGAGCCACCGGCACCGGTGACCAGCACCGAGCGCGCCCCCAGCCAGGAACGGATCGACTTCCAGTCCGGCAGCACGGGCTGGCGGCCGAGCAGGTCCTCGATCGCGACTTCCTTGAGCTCGCCCGGCTGCGAACGGCCGTCGAGGACATCGCGCAGGCGGGGCACCATGCGGAACGGCAGGCCGGAGTGCTCGCAGGCGCCGACCACCCGGCGCATCGCCGCGGCATCGGCGCCCGGCATCGCGATGACCAGCAGGCGTGCCGCGGTCTCGCGGGCGATCTCGGCGACCTCCTCGACCTTGCCCAGCACCGGTACGCCCTGGACCTTGGTGCCGCGCAGGCGGCTCGCATCGTCGAGGAAACCGACCGGGTGGTAATGGCCGAGGCGGCGCAGGTCGCGCACCAGTGCCTCGCCGGAGTGGCCCGCGCCCAGGATCAGGATCCGGGTCGCACCCTCCCCCCCGCGCTCCATGCCGCTGTCCTTCCACGCCCGGTACAGCAGCCTCGGCGCCCCCAGCATGCCCATCAGGACCAGCGGGTACAGCACGATCACCGTGCGCGACACCAGGTCCATGCGGTTGTACAGGAACAGCGCCAGCACGATCGCGACCAGCCCCAGTGCCGAGGCCTTGAAGATGTTCCAAAGGTCCGGGACGCTGGCGAAGCGCCACAAGCCGCGGTACAGCCCGACGCGCCAGAACACCAGTCCCTGGGCGGCCAGGACCAGCAGCACCTCGGTCGACCACCACGGCATCGGCGGAGGGTTCTCCATCACCCCGAAGCGGAGCCAGTGCAGCCCCTGCCATACCAGCCACACCATGGCCAGGTCATGGAACACCACGGCCAGTCGCGGGAGCGTCCCGGCAAAGCGGTCGCGCCAGGCCGTCATTCGATGTCCTTTCTCATTCGGTCCTCGGTTCTCCGTGCGGCCGGTCGCGCCATTGCAACCACCACCACAACAGGGCGGCGACGGTATACCACCCGGCGCAGATGGACAGGATGAAGACCAGGTCAACATCCGCCAACAGGAATGCCAGCAGCAGGCCCGCCAGTGTCCAGGCCGCGTACGCGACCGTCACCGGTACGTGCCCCGCCCGGCGCGCCCATGCCTGGTAGGCGTGCTGGACGTGCGCCGTCCACCAGCGCTCGCCCCGCAACACCCGGCGCAGCAGGGTCAGCCCCGCGTCCACCAGGAACGCCGAAAGTGGCAGCAACAGCAGCAGGCCACCGCGCACCCCGGCATCGACCACGGACATTCCCCCCAGTGCAGCCAACGCAAAACCGGTCGCGCCACTGCCAACGTCACCCATGAAGATCCGGGCGCGGGGGAAATTGTACGGCAGGAAGCCAAGCGACGCCGCCGCCAGGCCCAGCGCCAGGAAGGACCAGGCGCCCTGCAGTCCGGCCGCGAGCGCCAGCGACACCAGCACGGCCTGGGTCGCGGCGATGCCATCGATGCCGTCCATGAAGTTCCACACGTTCACCAGCACCACGATCGCCAGGAACACTACGACGGCGACGGGCAGCGAAGCGCCCCCCTGCCACAGCGCGGCCGCGAACCATCCGGCCGCCGCCGCGTGCACGCCCAGGCGCAGCCAGGGCGACAGGGGCCGGTGGTCGTCCACCAGGCCTGCCAGCGCCACCATCGCCAGCCCGCCGGCAAAGGCGGCGAGCCGCCCGGGACCGGCACCGCCCCACATCCCCGCCGCCACGCTGGCCGCCGCCAGGAGCAACACGGCCACGATCGCGATGCCACCCCCGCGCGGGGTGGCGATGGAATGGCTGCGGCGCTCGCCCGGATGGTCGAGCAACTGCCGGCGCAGCGCATAACCGCGGGCCAGCCAGGTCCCGCAGGCCGACAGGAGGAGCAGCCCCAGCAGCGCGATCGCCATCGCGGACACGGCTCAGACCACGGCGTAGTTCAGCAGCGGCTTGACCGAACCCCATTCCTTGCAGCTGGGGCATTGCCAGTGGTGGCTGCGCGCGCCGAAGCCGCACCGGTTGCAGCGGTAACTGGGATTGCGCACCAGCAACTGGTCGGTGATGTTGCCCAGGTCCTTCAGCGTGGCGACCGGATCGGCGCCTTCCGCCAGGCTCAGCTCGATCAGCGCCGCCTCGCCGCGCACCGAAGGGCGGTCCTTGAGCTCCTTGGCCAGGAACGCCCGCGCCGCCGGGACGCCTTCCTGCGCCTCCAGCATGCGCGTCAGCGCCAGCACCGGGGCGATACCACGGTAGTGCTCGCTCATCTCGGCCAGGAACGCGCGTGCACCGGTCGGGTCGCCCACCCGCTCGTAGCAGGCGAGCAGCAGCGGCATCACTTCCGGCAGGTAGTCCGGGTCGTGCCGAGCGACGCGCTCGAAGGCACGGATCGCCGCCAGCTCGTTGCCGGCGCCGACCTCGATGCGCCCCTCCAGCATGCCCGCGCGCACCGAGTTGGCGTCGGCCTGGTAGGCGCGCGCCACCGCCTCGCGGGCCGCGGCCTCGTCGCCGTTGGCACGGTGGCGGTCGGCGAGTTCACACTCGAACTGTGCGACCAGCTTGCCCATCGGCTCACCGGTGGCATCCTCGTAGCGGCGCGCGTTCTCGATCGCCTTGGGCCAATCACGCTCGGCCTGGTAGATGTTGATCAGGTGGCGCAGCGCCAGCGGGGCGCGCATGTCCAGGGCGACCAGGTCGCTGAACACCGTTTCGGCGCGGTCCAGCAGGCCTGCGCGCATGTAGTCCTCGCCCAGTGCCAGCAGCGCCTGGACTTTCTGTGCATCGCTCAGGCCCGGCCGCTGCACCAGCGCCTGGTGCAGGCGGATCGCACGGTCGACCTCGCCCCGGCGGCGAAACAGGTGTCCCAGCGCGACCTGGGTCTCGAAGGTGTCCTTGTCCAGCTCGGCGATGTGCAGGAACAGCTCGATGGCCTTGTCCGGCTG
>JAEWFH010000157.1 GCA_023388955.1 Pseudomonadota bacterium | reverse complement strand
AGCTCCAGGAACGCTTCGCGTACGAACGCGATCTGCTCCGGCCTGGGTTTGATCCGCGGGTCCGCCAGCAGCGGGGCCATCCGGGTCCAGCTCGCTTCATTGTCGTTCGCCGGCGGCAGCCCGGTGCCGAAGTGGTTGTCGGTGCCGGTCCAGTCGATGCGGTTGAACCAGTCGCCGGAGTCGTAGCTGTTGCGGTCCAGTGACTTGGAGCGCATCAGCTCGCCGCCGGCGTGGAAGTAGGCGATGCCCTGGCTGAAGGCGTTCAGCGCCAGCGCGAGCACCTGCACGCGGGCGCGGTCCTCGCGGCTGGTGTGGGTCGGCAGCTTCAGCGCGTTGACGTCGAACAGGGTCTGGTTGTCGTGGTTCTCGACGTAGTTGACGACCTCGCCGGGCTGCGCGGCGTAGCCGGCCGGCTGGCCCTTGTAGTCGAGCTGCGACAGCGGGATCGCCGCGCCGCTGGCGTCGGTGAGGACGTAGTCGGCCAGCGTGCCGGCGAGGCCGGCGCGAACCAGGTCGGCGGCGTGGAGCAGTTCTGCGCGGCCCTCGTCATGCGACTCGCCGATGGCGTCGAATGCGACACCGGCCGCCGACATGACGGCGTTGGGCGCGTAGTGCAGGCCGTTGACGTAGCCCTGGAGGTACATCGCATCGCCGCTGTTGCCGGCGCTGCCGCCGCGGATCGCGTCGCGGGCGCGGTCGCTGAAGGTGCCGATGCCGGAATGCTGCAGCGCGTCCTGCGAGGCCTGCACGAAGCGGGCGCCGTCGGCGACCTCGCCGAAGTTCCAGCCTTCCCCGATCAGGTTGACGTGGCGACCGGCGGCCTCATTGACCCGCCCCTGCAGCTGTTCCATCACCGCGCGCGGCTGGTGGCCCATCAGGTCGAAGCGGAACGAATCGATGCGGTAGTCGCGTGCCCACAGCACCGCCGAGTCCACCATCAGCTTGCCCATCATGAGGTGCTCGGTGGCGGTGTTGTCGCAGCAGGTCGAGGTGGTCACCGCGCCGGTTTCGTCGAGGCGGTGGTAGTAGCCGGGGACGATGCGGTCCAGAACCGAGCGCGCGTCCTGGCCGGAGGCGGTGGTGTGGTTGTAGACCACGTCCATGCCCACCCGCAGGCCGGCGACGTGCAGGGCCTGGACCATGGCGCGCAGTTCGCGGATGCGCACCGCGCCGTCGGCGGCATCACTGGCGAAGCTGCCTTCCGGAGCGTTGAAATGGAACGGGTCGTAGCCCCAGTTGAAGCAGTCCTGCGCCGCGACCGCCATCACCGCGGCCTGCTGGACCTCGCTGTCGGGCGCGGCGGCGGGCACGTCGGGTTTGATGCAACCGGCCTCCGGCACCGTGGCCAGGTCGAACACCGGCAGCAGGTGGATGTCGGTCAGGCCTGCACCGGCGAGGGCACGCAGGTGGCGCATGCCGTCGCTGTCGGGTTCGGTGAAGGCCAGGTACTTGCCGCGGTGGGCCGGCGCCACCGTCGCGTCGTCGCGGGAGAAGTCGCGCACGTGCAGCTCGTAGATGACCATGTCGGTCTGCGCGGCCAGCGGTGCCGGGCGCGGCGCCTCGTCCCAGCCCTCGGGCTTGAGTGCGGGATCGTCTAGGTCGGCGATGTGGCTGCGCTTCGAGTCGCTGGTCAGGCTGACCGAATACGGGTCGGTGACGCGGTTGCGGACCACGCCGGTGCCGGGCACGAACACGTCGACAAGGTAGGTGTAGTAGCCGCCGGAAAGGTCGCCGGGAATGGCGGCCCGCCATGCGCCGGTGTCGTCGTTGCGCCGCAGCGGAATGCGGGCCATGGCCGGGGTGTCGCCGGCCTCGTACAGGCAGACCGAGACATCACGGGCGGTGGGGGCCCAGAGGTGGAAGGTGGTGGCCTCTTCAGGGGGGAACGTCCTTGGGTTCCCGCGTTCGCGGGAACGACGGGGGGCTTCGCGGGAACGACGGGGTGGGGTGGCGCCCAGGTCGTCGAGCGCGGTCGCCGCGGCGTAGAGGTCATCCAGCGCGCCGGGGTGTTGCAGCGTGGTCGCGGCGAGGACACGGCCGTCCGCCTCTTCGCGGGCCAGCACCAGCTGGCCGCGCAGCAGTTCCGGCACGGCCGCAATGCCGTCCTCCGGCAGTGCCAGCAAGGCACCGTCGCCGAGGAAGCCGAAGCGCGCGGCCAGCCTGTCGGGCAGCGGGCCGTTGAACGACGCGAGGTCAAGGACCCCGTCGGCGCCGCGGATCGCAACGCCAGGCTCGGCGGTGATCGTCCCCGCCGTTGAATGGTGCAAGCGGAACCGCACCCCTTCGCCACCCGCCTGCCCCGGCCACTGCACCCGCTGCCGATCCAGCCAGTACGCCCGCGCTTGCGTTGGCGAGTCCGGTGCGGCCTGCAGCGTGGTCGCGAACGCCGGTGCGTCGCAGGCCGCGGTGTCGGGCACGCCGGCGGCGGCCGGCGCAAGGCTGCTGGAGGCCAGCAGGGCAAGGACGGGCAGCGTGCGCCGGATCATGCGGAGTCCTCAGTCGATGCGGGCGTAGAACACCCCGTGTGGTGGCAGCTGCAGCCGGTCGCCGTCGACCCCTCCGGCCGGCAGGCCGTGGTCGGTGATCGCGCGTGGTGCCAGGCCGGTGGGCAACGCCCACTCCACCGCCGCCCCGGACAGGTTGAACACCACCAGCAGGCGTTCCCCGCCTTGCGTACGGGTGAAGGCGAGCACCGGCTCGGGCGCATCGACAAAGGCGATGTCGCCGGCCACCAGCGCCGGGTGCGACTTGCGCCACTGCAGGAAGCGGCGGGTGGTGTTGAGTACCGAGGCCGGGTCCGCGTCTTGGTCGGCGGCGTTGCGTTCCAGGTGCGATGCCGGCACGGGCAGCCACGGCTCGCCGGTGCTGAAGCCGGCATCGGCGCCGCCGGTCCACGGCATCGGCGTGCGGCAGCCGTCGCGGCCCTTGAAGTTGGGCCAGAAGGTGATGCCGTACGGGTCGCGCAGCTTCTCGTAGGGCACCTCGGCCTCGGGCAGGCCGAGCTCCTCGCCCTGGTACAGGCACACCGAGCCGCGCAGCGAGCACACCAGCGCCACCAGCTGGCGGGCGAAGCCGGCCGGTGCGTCGGGGCCGCCCCAGCGGGTCACTGCGCGCTGCACGTCGTGGTTGGACACCGCCCAGCACGGCCAGCCGCCGGTCATCTTCGCTTCCAGGTCCTCGACGGTGCGGCGGATGTAGGCCGCGCTGCGGTCCTCGACCAGCAGCTCGAAGCTGTAGCCCATGTGCAGGCGCGTGTCGGTGACGTACTCGGCCATGGTCGCCAGCGAGTCTTCGGTGGAGATCTCGCCCAGGGTGGTGGCGCCCGGGTACTGGTCGAACAGCGCCCGCAGCTCCTCCATCAGCGGCAGGTTTTCCGGCTGGGTGTTGTTGTAGTGGTGGTACTGGTAGGCGTACGGGTTGTCGGCGCTGAAGCCGCGTCCCACGCGCAGGTGCGCCGGCTTGGGCGGGTTGTCGCGCAGCCGTGCGTCATGGAAGCAGAAGTTGATCGAGTCCAGGCGCATGCCGTCCACGCCACGGTCGAGCCAGAAGCGCAGGTTGTCGAGCATCGCCGCGCGCACGTCCGGGTTGTGGAAGTTCAGCTGCGGCTGCGAGGACAGGAAGTTGTGCAGGTAGTACTGCTCGCGCCGCGGCTCCCAGGTCCAGGCCACGCCGCCGAACAGCGACATCCAGTTGTTGGGCGCGGTGCCGTCGGGCTTCGGGTCGGCCCACACGTACCAGTCCGCGCGCGGGTTGTCGCGGCTGGAGCGGCTCTCGAGGAACCAGGGGTGCTGGTTGGAGCTGTGGCTCAGCACCTGGTCGATCATGACCTTGATGCCCAGGCCGTGGGCCTTTTCCAGCAGACGGTCGAAGTCGGCCAGGGTGCCGAACATCGGGTCGACGTCGCGGAAGTCGGCGATGTCGTAGCCGTAGTCGGCCATCGGCGAGGTGAAGAACGGCGAGACCCAGATCGCCTCCACGCCCAGGCTGGCGACGTGGTCCAGCCGGTCGATGATGCCCGGCAGGTCGCCGATGCCGTCGCCGTTGGTGTCCTGGTAGCTGCGCGGGTAGATCTGGTAGATCACCGCGCCGCGCCACCAGTCGAGTCCGGTGTTGCCGTCGTTGCCCATGCTCTCGCGCATCCGTATTCGATCTATTGGCGCCGGCCGCCACGAGCCGGGCGGCGGTCACTATTCCATGCCGTGGCAGTGCGTTGTTGCCACCGCTTGGCTGGCGCCGATGAATACGTTTTCAGGCGCCGGGCCGGTGGCCAAGCGGTGGCACCATGGGCCGGGAACGTGCAGCCGGCGGGGAGCCACGGTGCAGCAGACAACGACGGCGCAGGCCGCTGGGCGCAAGCCCGAACTCAATTTCTGGCAGATCTGGAACATGTGTTTCGGGTTCCTGGGCATCCAGTTCGGATTCGCCCTGCAGAACGCGAACGTCAGCCGGATCTTCCAGACCCTGGGCGCGGAGATGGACACCATCCCGCTGCTGTGGATCGCCGCGCCGCTGACCGGGTTGATCGTGCAGCCGGTGGTGGGTTACCTGTCCGACCGCACCTGGACCGGGCTGGGGCGGCGCCGGCCGTACTTCCTGGTCGGCGCGGTGCTGGCCACGCTGGCGTTGTTCGTGATGCCCGACTCGCCGGCGCTGTGGGTCGCCGCCGGCATGCTGTGGGTGCTGGACGCTTCGATCAACATCGCCATGGAACCGTTCCGGGCCTTCGTCGGCGACCAGCTGCCGATGCGCCAGCGGCCGACCGGCTACGCGATGCAGAGTTTCTTCATCGGCGTGGGCGCGGTGGTGGCCAGCGCGCTGCCGTTCCTGCTGGCCGGCGTCGGCGTGGACAACACCGCCGCACCCGGCGTGGTGCCCGACACCGTGCGCTACGCGTTCTACTTTGGCGGCGCGGTGCTGCTGCTGTCGGTTGGCTGGACCGTGCTGCGTACCCGCGAGTACCCGCCGGCGCAGCTGCAGGCCTGGGACGAGGCGCCCGTGCAGGCACGGCCCCCGCTGGACCGCACGCGCCTGGCGCGGCACGGCGCCGGCTGGCTGCTGGCCGGGCTGGCGCTGGTGGTGGCGGTGGCCGTGTCGGGGCTGGACCGGCAGCTGTACATCCTGGCCGGGCTGCTGGCGGCCTGGGGACTGGGGCAGTTCGCGCTGCACGGGCTGGGTGGCGACAACCCGCTGGCCAGCATCCTGGGCGACCTGCACCACATGCCCGGCGTGATGCGGCAGCTGGCGGTGGTGCAGTTCTTCAGCTGGTTCGCGCTGTTCGCGATGTGGATCTACACCACCGCGGCGGTGACCGGGGTGCACTTCGGCAGCGATGACCCGGGTTCGGCCGCCTACAACGAGGGCGCCAACTGGGTGGGCGTGCTGTTCGCGGCCTACAACGGTTTTGCCGCGCTGGCGGCGGTGGTGATCCCGGTGATGGTGCGCCGGCTCGGGCTGCGTGCCAGCCACCTGGTCAACTGCGTGCTGGGCGGGCTGGGGCTGCTGTCGTTCCTGGTGATCGACGACCCGCGCTGGCTGTTGCTGTCGATGGTCGGGGTCGGTTTTGCCTGGGCCTCGATCCTGTCGCTGCCCTATGCGCTGCTGTCCGACAGCCTGCCGGCCGGGAAGATGGGCGTGTACATGGGCATCTTCAATTTCTTCATCGTGATCCCGCAGCTGGTCGCGGCCAGCCTGCTGGGCTTCCTGCTCAAGGCGCTGCTGGGCGGGGCGCCGATCAATGCGCTGGTGGTGGGGGGACTGAGCCTGTTCCTGGCGGGCGTCTTCGTGATGCGGGTGCGCGAGCCGGGAGCGGGGGCATGAGTCCTTACGATCGTCGTTCCCGCCCCTACTGCCGTCGTTCCCGCGAACGCGGGAACCCAGGGACTTTCCGCGGTGCAAGGCAACGTCCATGGGTTCCCGCGTTCGCGGGAACGACGACGAGGGGGTTCGCGGGAATGACGGCGGCGGTATTGCTCGCGGCGTGCAGCCACGTCCCGGTACAGCCCGGTCCCGCGCACGGGGAGTACTACGGCACCCGCGAGCCCTTCGCCGCCCACGCGGTGTACTTCGTGCTCACCGACCGCTTCGTCAACGGCGATCCGTCCAACGACCAGCGCGGGCAGGGCGGCGCGAACCCGACCTTCGACCTGCCGGTCCCCGGTGCGCCGGAGGGCCGCAGCGCCAACGTCGGCTACCTGGGCGGCGACTTCCGCGGTCTGCTCGACAACGCCGGCTACATCGCCGGCATGGGCTTTGGCGCGGTATGGCTGACGCCGATCGTGGACAACCCCGACGAGGCCTTCACCGGCGGCGACCCGGTGGCCTGGGAGGGCAGCTTCACCGACCGCGGCAAGACCGGCTACCACGGCTACTGGGGGGTGAACTTCTTCGAGCTCGACGAGCACCTGCCCAGCCCCGGCCTGGACTTCGCCGGGCTGGCCGCCGGGCTGGAGGAGCACGGGCTGGTGACGGTGCTCGACATCGTCGCCAACCACGGCTCGCCCTCGTTCACCATGCCGGTCGACCAGCCGATGTACGGCGAGTTGTACGACGAGGACGGCCGGCTGGTGGCCGACCACCAGAACCTCGCGCCATCGGACCTGGATCCGCGCGGCAACCCGCTGCACGCCTTCTTCCACGCCGAGCCCGACCTGGCCCAGCTGTCCAACCTGGACGACACCAACCCGGCGGTGCTGGACTACTTCGTGCGCGCGTACTCGAAGTGGATCGGGCAGGGCGCGGCGGCCTTCCGCATCGACACCATCCGCCACGTGCCGCATGCGTTCTGGAAGCAGTTCAGCGACCGCATCCGCGCCGGGCACCCGGGCTTCTTCATGTTCGGCGAGTCCTTCGACTACGACGCCGACAAGATCGCCCCGCACACCTGGCCGGACAACGGTGCGGTGAGCGTGCTCGACTTCCCGCTCAAGGAGCGCCTGGACGCGGTGTTCGGGCGCGGGCAGCAGGGCTTCGAGCACCTCGCCGACGCGCTGCACCTGATCGACGGCCCGTACGCCAATCCGTACGAGCTGATGACCTTCTACGACAACCACGACATGCCGCGCATGGACGCCAGTGACGAGGGCTTCATCGACGCCCACAACTGGCTGTTCACCGCGCGCGGGATCCCGGTGATCTACTACGGCTCGGAGATCGGCTTCGAGCGCGGGCAGGGCGAGCACGCCGGCAACCGCAACTACTTCGGCCAGGCGCGCATCGAAGCCGCGCCCGCGCACCCGATCCAGCGGGCGCTGGTGCCGGTCGCGCGCCTGCGTGCGGCGACTCCGGCGCTGCAGCGCGGGCTGCAGCTCAACGTGGAGCTGGAGGGCGCTCGCGCGGCGTTCTACCGGGTGCTGCAGGACGAGGGGGTCGCCCAGATCGCACTGGTATTGCTCAACAAGGGCGATGCGCCGGAGCGCTTCGAGGTCGACGAGTACCTGCAGGCCGGGCGCTGGCGTGCGGCTTTCGCCGGGAACACCGTCGAGGTCGCGGAAGGCGGATTGCTTTCGGCCACCGTTCCCGCGCATGGCGTGGAGGTCTTCGTGCTCGATGCGCCGGTACGCGACCCGGCCCTGGCCGCGGCATTGCGACCGCTGACGGAAGGCGCACGCCGCTTCGAGTAGCGGTCGGCCTCAGGCCCGCGGGTCGCTGGACTGCCGCACCCGCAGCGTCGCCGGCAGCATCACGCTGCCGACCGGTTCGCCGCGTACCTGCCGCATCACCGTGTCCACCAGCATGGCGCCGGCGCTGGCGGTGTCCTGGGCCACGGTGGTCAGCGGCGGGTGGCTGAAGCGCGCGGCGGGGATGTCGTCGAAACCGACCACGGCCACTTCCTGCGGCACGCTCACCCCCTGTTCGGCGAGCGCCCGCAATGCGCCCACGGCGATCAGGTCGCTGGCGGCGAACAGGGCATCGAAGCGCCGCCCGCGGCGGACCAGCTCCAGCGCCGCGTCATGGCCGGATTCCTCCGCGCTGTGGGCATCCACCTGCAGCGCCGGATCCAGTGACTGCCCGGCCTCGGCGAAGGCGGCGCCGCAGCCGCGCCAGCGGTCGTGGAACTCCGGGAAGCGCTGCGAGGCATCGCCCAGGAACGCCACCCGGCGCCGGCCCAGTTGCAGCAGGTGCTCGCCCACCAGCCGCCCGCCCTGGAAGTTGTCGCAGCCGATCGACAGCCCCGGCTGGTCCGGCAGCACCGCGCCCCAGCGTACGAAGCGGGTGCCCTGCTCGACCAGCTTCTCCAGCTTGCAGCGGTAGGCCAGGTAGTCACCGTAGCCGAGCAGGATCAGCCCGTCGGCCTTGCGGCTGTCGGCGTAGTCGGCATGCCAGTCGTCGGACAGCTGCTGGAAGGACACCAGCAGGTCCTGGCCGGCGCGCGCGCTGGCGCGGGTGATCGAGCCGAGCATCGACAGGAAGAACGGGTTGATGTGGGAGTCGTCGTCGGTCGGGTCCTCGAACAGCAGCAGCGCGAGGGTCCCGGTGCGCTGCAGCCGCAGGTTGGAGGCGCGGCTGTCGACCGTGTAGCGCAGCTCCTGCACCGCGGCCATGACCTTGTCGCGGGTGGCCTGGCTGACCCGCGGCTCGCCGCGCAGCACCCGCGAGACGGTGGCCTGGGACACGCCGGCCAGGTGGGCGATGTCGATCGACGTCACCCGCCCGCGCTTGCCCCCGTCGCTGCCCCTGTCCATGGGGCGAGTCTAGCAACGGGGGCAGGCACTCGAGCGCTCACCAGTTGTAGTTGAGCTTCACCCAGGCGGTGCGGCCCGGCTCGTTGATCCGCACCGGGTCGGCGGGGTAGCCGAAGTCGGCGTTGCCGGCCAGGTTGAGGTGCTCGCTGTAGGTGCGGTCGAAGACGTTGTCGACGCCGGCGGTCAGCTGCAGCTTCCCGTTGAAACGGTAGCCGCCGTTGAGCGCCAGGGTGGCGAAGCCGGGGCTGGCGTCCAGGTCCTGGCCGACCACGTTGCCGTAGCCCGGGGCGATGCGGTCCTGGCCGTCGACCGCGCGCAGCAGCACGCCGGCCGACCAGGTGCCGTTGTCCCAGGCCGCGGTCAGGCGGGCCTCCAGCGGGGTCATCTGCGGCATCGGGCGGTTGGCCCCGCGGATTTCGCCGCGGGCGTAGGCCAGGGTGCCACCGAGCTTCCACTGCTCGTCGGGCCGGTACTCGACGCCCAGTTCGGCACCGCGGATGTCGGCATCGACATTGCTGGCCGCGCTCATCCCCGAGTCCATGTAATGGAACTGGATGTAGTCGTTGATCCGGCCGGCGTAGGCCGACACCCAGGCGTCGAACTTCTCGCCGCCGTACTGCAGGCCGACGTCGAGCTGGGTGGTCTTCTCGGTGTCGATGCCGGCGAAGGCGTTGGCCGAGCCCAGCGGGCCCATGTCAGGGGAGAACAGTTCCCAGTAGTCGGGCATGCGCTCGGTGTGGCCCAGGCCGGCGTACCAGGTCAGCGGGGCATTGGCGGCGTCGCGCTCGTAGCGGAAGAAGCCGGCGCTCAGTGTCTCCTCGCGTTCCAGCCCGGCGGTCGGGTTGGGCATGGCGTGGCCACCACCGTGGCCGTGGCCGCCGCCGGAGAGCATCTGGCGCTCGTCGGTGGCGCTGGCACGGTCCACCCGGGCGCCGGCGATCAGGCGCGTGTAGTCGCCATGGAACCAGGTGCCCTCGGCGAACACGCCCAGGTTCTCGAAGCGCGCATCGGTGGTCCACGGCGCCGCACGGAAGGCGCCCCGGCCCATCGCGCTGCGGCGGCGGTGGCGGCTGTCCTGGTAGTCCATGCCGGCGGTCAGCTCCCACTGCGCCGCGCTCCACTCGGCCGCCGCGCGGCCACCGGCGGTGCGGCGCTCGACGTTGGAGGCCATCGGCATCGGCATCGCGCTGTCCGGGTTGGGCTCGCGCAGGCTGTAGTTGTCCATCACGTGGTCGGCGAGGTTGTGGTACGCGGTCGCCTCGACGTGGTGCAGGTACTCGCCCAGGTTGTGCTTCTCGAAGCGCAGGCCGAAGTTCTCGCGCTTGAAGCGGCTGCCGTCCATGCCGCGGGTGGCGTAGCGCGACTCGCCGTCGCCAAAGCCCGCGGAGACCTCCAGCAGGGTGTCCTCGTCGGGCGTCCAGCCGGCGGCCACGTCGGTGTTCCACTTCTCCCAGGCCGAGCCGACCTTGTTGCCGTCGCCGTCCCCGTAGTCATCGGAATCGGAGCGGTTGCCGCTGAAGCGCAGGTAGCCCAGGCGGTCGCCGTACGTGGCATCGATCACCTGGTCGTTGCGGCCGAAGGAGCCGCCGAGCAGGCTGCCGGCAAGCTCCAGCGTCGGTGCATCAAAGTGCTTGCGCTCGCGCTCGAAGCGCACCGTGCCGGCGGAGGCGCCCGGCCCCCACAACACCGTCTGCGGCCCCTTGATGACCACCAGGTTGTCGTAGTTCTCCGGCGAGACGTAGGACATCGGGTTGTCCATGCGCGAGGGGCAGGCGCCCGGCATCGCGCCGTCGTTGGTCATCAGGTTCAGCCGCGAGCCGAACATGCCGCGCAGCACCGGGTCGCCGTTGGTGCCGCCGTTGCGGACCGCGGAGAAGCCGGGAATGGTCTTGAGGTAGTCGGCGCCGTCGCTGGCCGGGACGGGCTGGCGCGGGAGCTTGGGGCTGGCCTCGAACTGCAGCGGCGAGACCGGCGCCAGCGCCGTGACGATGATCGCGTCGAGGTTCACCGGATCGCTGGACGGGGCATCGGCGGCCGCTTCGGCCAGTACGGAGGGGGAGGCAAGCGCCAGCACGAGGGCGTTGGCGATGGCGAGGGACAGGCGCGACGAACCCTTCGCCGCATTGCGCGAAACAGACATTTGGTTACTCCTGGATACGGGCGTGCGCGGCGTTGCGCGCGTTGGTGCGGGCCGTACTCAGGCAACAGGCGGGCCGCGCGACCCGAGGCCCCAGGGATGGCGCCAGGCCACCCGCGGCGCATGGCTGGACAGCGCGAACAGCCGGTCGTGCAGGGGAGTGCCGAAGCTGGGAGCGACCGCCGCCGGCGGCACCAGCGAGGCCAGTAGCGGGCAGTAGCCGCAGTCGTACTGTCCGGAGCCGCCGGGATGCGGCGTGGCCGGGGCGGGAGCGCCGGCCTGCCCCGCCGCTGCGTGGCCGGCGTGGCCACCATGCGACCCGACATGTACCGTATGGGGATTCGCGGCGGGGCCTGCACCGGCCAACCGGCCCATCGAGGGCAGCAGCACCATGAGCATGGTGGCGGCCAGGGCCAGGCGGAGCAGCCAGCGATGGGGAGTGGTGTGCCTCATGGCAGGTGCAAGTGTGCGGAGCACGCCTGGCCGGCGACATGACAAAGGTCAAGACGGACGCGTATGGTGCGCCCGACCCCGGTCGCTCCTGCTCACCAAGCTGACCCGTACGTGAGCGTACGGCGCTTCTTGACACAAGTCATGGTGGGGCCCATGCGGGATCCCTATCGTTCACCCCGAACGAGTCGTCCGACTCGGATTGAAGCGAAGGAAGAAGACTGATGAAAAACCTGGTTCTGCTGTTCGCCCTTGCGGCAGCCGCAGGGTTCACCCCCCACGCGATCGCCCAGGGTTCGGCCTCCGTCACCCCGGTGGCCGACGTGACCTTCAGCCTGAAGACCGCCATCCATGAAGGTCGCATGGTCTTCATCGGCGACGCTGGCGCGATCAAGGGCGTCATCAACCCCGACCTCAAGGTCGAGCCGGGTGCCGTCGTCGCGATCACCATCACCAATGGCGATGGCGCGCTGCATGACATCGCGGTGCCGGAATTCAACGCGCAGTCGGACCAGTTGGTCGGCCAGGGCTCGGCGACCACCATCGTGTTCCGCGCGACGAAGGAAGGCGAGTTCGAGTACGTGTGCACCATCCCCGGCCACCGCGCCGCGGGCATGCTGGGCAAGCTGATCGTCGGTGACGTCGAGGAAGTGGAGTCCACCGCGATCGACGTGGGCAAGGACCCGACCCAGGTCGGCGATCCGGTCGGCGACCGCGCCCCGCAGCACGTCACCTACGACCTGGTGACCACCGAGGTCGAAGGCAAGCTCGACGACGGCAGCACCTACCGCTACTGGACCTTCAACGACACCGTTCCCGGTCCGATGCTGCGCATCCGCCAGGGCGATACCGTCACCATCAACCTCAGCAACCCGGCCGACAGCGTCAACATCCACTCCATCGACCTGCACTCGGTCACCGGTCCCGGTGGCGGTGCGGCGGTGACCCAGGTGGCGCCGGGCGAGACCAAGAGCTTCACCTTCAAGGCGTTGCACCCGGGCCTGTTCGTCTACCACTGCGCGACCCCGATGATCGCCCACCACATCTCCAACGGGATGTACGGGATGATCCTGGTCGAGCCGGAAGGCGGCCTGTCCGAGGTGGACCGCGAGTTCTACGTGATGCAGGGCGAGCTCTACACCGTCCAGAAGCACGGCTCGCGCGGCTACCAGGAGTTCTCGCTTGAGAAGCTGCTGGCCGAGCAGCCCGAGCACATCATGTTCAACGGCACGATGACCGCGCTGACCCGCGACCACATCATGAAGGCCAACGTCGGTGAGACCGTGCGCATGTACTTCGGCGTCGGTGGCCCGAACCTGGTCTCCAGCCTGCACATGATTGGCGAGGTGTTCGACCGGGTCTACGACTACGCCTCGTTCACCAGCCCGCCGCTGACCGACGTGCAGACCACGCTGGTGCCTTCGGGTGGTGCGACGATGGTCGAGTTCAAGGTGGACTACCCGGGCCGCTACCTGCTGGTGGACCACTCGCTGAGCCGCGCCGAGAAGGGCCTGGTTGGCTTCCTCGACGTCGAGGGCGAAGCGGACCCGACCATCTTCGACAGCGACGAGGCGATCGACCCCGCCTCGGGCCACTGAGTCCAACGCAAGCCGCAACAAGGAACCGGGCCGCACTCGCGGCCCGGTTTCTTTTTGTCCGCGGTTGGCGGCCTGGCCAACGGCACGGCGCATCGGCCAGGGGGCCGGCTACCATCGGGCGGTCGCGGTCCGCCGCCCTGATCCGGAGCCCTTCCAATGCGCAACAGCACCCTGACCCTGGCCCTCGCGGCTGCCCTCGGCCTGCTTGCCGGCTGCCAGCCTGCGACGCCGGACGCCAATGCCGCGACGCAGGTCCAGGCGCCGGGCGCCGACTTCGCCCAGGTGGCCGAGTCGCTGCTGATGCGCGCGCTGGAGCGCAGCCCGGAATGGTCGATCTACGCTGGCCGTTACGACAACGCCGCCCGGTTGACGATCCCCGATGCCGCCCGCCGCGCCGACGACCTGGCCTTCGCGCAGGCGGCGCTGGCCGAACTGGCCGCCTTCGCCCCGGAGCAGCTGCCGGCCCCGCAGCGCATCGACCACATGCTGCTGGTCAACCAGTTCGAGTCCTCGATCTGGTACCAGGACGAGTTCCGCAACTGGGCCTGGAACCCGGCCAGCTACAACGTCGCCGGCACCGTCGCGCTGCTGCTCAACACCCCGTACGCCGGAGAAGACGAGCGCCTGCGCACGGTGATGGAGCGCATCGCCGGCGTGCCGGCGTACTACGCTGCGGCCCGCGCCAACATCGACGACCCCACGCCCGAGCACGTGGAACTGGCGATCGTGCAGAGCCGTGGCGCACTGGGAGTGTTCGGCGACGAACTGCGCGAGCGCATCGTCGGCTCCGGTCTGGAGGCCGGCGAGCAGGCGCGCTTCAACGAGCGCATCGATGCTGCCCGCGACGCCATCGAAGGCTGGATCGGCTGGCTGGAGGGCGAGCAGAAGCGCCTGGCGGACAGCGGCGACGCGCGTTCGTTCCGCATCGGCGAGGCGCTGTATGAGAAGAAATTCGCCTACGACATCCAGTCCCACTACACCGCGGCCGAGCTGTACCAGCGCGCCTTGGAGGAGAAGGACGCCCTGCACCAGCGGATGGACGGCATCACCCGCGAGCTGTGGCCGGAGTACTTCCCGTCCACCGCGATGCCCGACGACCGACTCGAGCGCATCGGCATGATGATCGACCACCTCTCGGCGCGGCACGTGGAGCGCGGGGAGTTCGTCGACGAGATCAAGCGCCAGATCCCGCTGCTGGGCGAGTTCGTGCGCGAGCATGACCTGCTCGACCAGGACGAGAGCCGTCCGCTGGTGGTGCGCGAGACCCCGGAATACATGCGCGGCGGCGGCGCCGGCGCCTCCATCAGCGCGCCAGGCCCCTTCAACCCGACCGCCGACACCTACTACAACGTCAGCCCGCTGGACGCCTACGACGACGAGCAGGCCGAGAGCTTCCTGCGCGAGTACAACCACTGGGTGCTGCAGGTCCTCAACATCCACGAGGCGATCCCCGGCCACTACACCCAGCTGCTGCACGCCAACAAGAGCCCGAGCCTGGTCAAGAGCCTGCTCGGCAATGGCGCGATGATCGAAGGCTGGGGCGTGTACGCCGAGCGGATGATGCTCGAGGAGGGCTGGGGCGACCAGGAACCCGAGATGTGGCTGATGTACGGCAAGTGGAACCTGCGCGTGGTCACCAACGCCATCCTCGACTACGCCGTCCACGTGGACGGCATGACCGAGGCGCAGGCCATGGACCTGCTGCGCCGCGAAGCGTTCCAGGAACAGACCGAGGCCGCCAACAAGTGGCGCCGGGTGAAGCTCTCGCAGGTGCAGCTGACCAGCTACTTCACCGGCTACGCCGAGATCTACGACCTGCGTGAGCAGCGCAAGGCCGAATTGGGCGACGCCTTCCGCCTGAAGGACTTCCACAATCGCTTCCTGTCCTACGGCAACGCCCCGGTGTCGGCGATCGGGGAGCTGCTGGAGGAGGAGTATCCGGAAGGCTGAACGCTTCGGGACAGCTAACCTGCGGCTCACGAGGCCTGAACACCGTCCACGGATGATTGGGCCCAACCCCCACAGCGGAGCCAACCGATGACCAAGACCAAGATCGCCCTTGCCCTCGCGACCGGCCTGATGTTCAGCGCGGGTGCCGCGATGGCCAACGACCCGGTCGACGACCCGGTGCAGGACGCCGAGGTGACCAACACCGACGTGCTCGACGAGGCCGACTCCGACCAGCCGGTCGAGGACACCTGGATCACCACCAAGGTCAAGTCCAGCCTGCTGGCCGACACCGACACCTCCGGCCTGCAGATCGAGGTGGAAACCAACAACGGCATCGTCGGCCTGTCCGGCCAGCTCGACAACCAGGACCAGGTGGACGCCGCGGTGCGCATCGCCGAAGGCATCGAGGGCGTGGTGGAGGTCGACGCGAGCGACCTGCACTACGGCACGATGGCTGATTACGAGGAGTAAGCCGGCGCGCCGGCGTACCCGCCGGCAGCAATGACAAGGGCGTGGCGCGAAGGCGCCACGCCCTTTTTGCACATCGCTTACGCGGTACCCGCCGGCGCCGGCGGAAGCCGCGGCACCTCCGCCGCCCCCGCCGCCGTAAACAACACATCCGTAGACGAATTCAACGCCGTCTCCGCCGAGTCCTGCACCACCCCGACGATGAAGCCGATCGCCACCACCTGCATCGCCAGGTCGGTGGAGATGCCGAACAGGCCGCAGGCCAGCGGGATCAGCAGCAGCGAGCCGCCGGGTACGCCCGAGGCGCCGCAGGCACCGACGGTGGCGATCAGGCTCAGCAGCAGGGCGGTCGGCAGGTCGACGCTGATGCCCAGGGTGTGCACGGCGGCCATGGTCAGCACGGTGATGGTGGTCGCCGCGCCCGCCATGTTGATGGTGGCGCCGATCGGAATCGAGACCGCGTAGGTTTCCTCGCGGAGCCCGAGCCGGCGGCACAGCTCCATGTTGACCGGGATGTTGGCGGCCGAGGAGCGGGTGAAGAAGGCGGTGATGCCGCTCTCGCGCAGGCAGGTCAGCACCAGCGGATAGGGGTTGCGACGGGTCTTGAGGAACACGATCAGCGGGTTGCCGGCCAGGGCCATGAACAGCATGCAGCCCAGCAGCACCGCCAGCAGGCGGGCGTAGTCGAGCAGGGCAGCCAGGCCGGACTCGGCCAGGGTCGTCGCCACCAGGCCGAAGATGCCGATCGGTGCCAGCCGGATCACCAGCCGCACCACCCAGGTAACCGCGTCGGCCAGGTCGTTGAGCACCGCGCGGGTGCCGTCGCTGGCGTGCCGCAGCGCCAGCCCAAGCCCGATGCCCCAGGCCAGCAGGCCGATGTAGTTGGCGTTGGCGAGGGCGCTGACCGGGTTGTCGAACACCTGCATCAGCAGGGTGTGGAGCACCTGGCCGATGCCTTCCGGCGGAGTCAGCTCGATGCCCTCGGGCAGCACCAGCTGCAGCGTGGTCGGGAACAGGAAGCTCGCCACCACCGCCACCAGTGCGGCGGTGAAGGTGCCGACCAGGTACAGGCCCAGGATCGGCCGGATCCCGGTCTGCTGGCCGCGCCGGTGGCTGGCGATCGCCGCGGTCACCAGTACCAGCACCAGGATCGGGGCGACTGCCTTCAGCGCGGCGATGAAGGCGGTGCCCAGCAGGCCGGCGGCGGCGCCGGCGCGGGGCGAGGCGAGCGACAGCAGCGTGCCGGCGACCAGGCCGATGACGATCTGGGTGACCAGGCTGGGGCGGCGCAGGAAGGCGGGGAGCGGCATGTCGGGCCCGTCGTGGCGGAAACGCCCGATTGTCACCGAGCCCGGCCGGCGGTGCGAGGGCCCATGGTCCTGCACGGGATCGTGCGTATGGAGCGGCTCAACCGGTGGCCGCACCCGCGAAGCCCAGCTGCCGCCAGGCCTCGAACACCGTCACCGCCACCGCGTTGGACAGGTTGAGGCTGCGGTTGTCGGGACGCATCGGCAGGCACAGGCGTTGCGCCGCCGGCACCGCGTCGAGCACCTCGCCGGGCAGCCCCGCGGTCTCGCAGCCGAACAGGAAGGCATCGCCAGCGCGGTAGTCGGGCACGTCGAAGCGCGTCGTGCCACGCGTGCTCAGCGCGAACAGCCGCGGCGGCATGCCCGTGCCGCCGGCCCGGCCGGCGATCGTCGCCAGGGCAGCCTCGAGGTCGTCGTGCACCTGCATGGCGGCGTACTCGTGGTAGTCCAGCCCGGCCCGGCGCAGCTGCCGGTCCTCCAGCGTGAAGCCCAGTGGCCGCACCAGGTGCAGTCGCGCGCCGGTGTTGGCGCACAGCCGGATCACGTTGCCGGTGTTGGGCGGAATCTCGGGCCGGAACAGGATCACCTCGAACATCCCCGGATTGTAGGGCCACGACTTGTGACCCATGCA
>JAEWFH010000016.1 GCA_023388955.1 Pseudomonadota bacterium | reverse complement strand
GTCGAGCGCCGCTCGGCCATCCGCGCCGGCGAGATGCAGCGCCGTTTCAACCAGCGCCGCCGTGCGGCCGGGCAGGGCGGGCAGGTTTCGCCACGCACCGTGCCGGACTTCCTCGTCGGCGCCCATGCGCTGCTGCAGTGCGCGGGCCTGATCACCCGCGACGCCGGCTTCTTCCGCGACTACTTCAAGGGCCTGAAGGTCATCGTGCCGAAGGCTCCCTGACCACGTCGCGCGCCTTTTCCACCGCTTCACTTCCGGAGACCCCCATGTTGGAAGCCTATCGCCACCACGTGGCCGAACGCGCCGCGCTCGGCATCCCCGCACTGCCGCTCACCGCGCAGCAGACCGCCGAGCTCATCGAGCTGCTGAAGAACCCGACGGCCGGCGAGGAGCAGTTCCTGCTCGAGCTGCTGACCCAGCGCGTGCCCGCCGGCGTCGACGATGCGGCCAAGGTCAAGGCCAGCTACCTGGCCGCGGTCGCCTTCGGCAGCGAGAAGAATGCGCTGATCAGTCGCGAGCGCGCCACCGAACTGCTCGGCACCATGCTCGGCGGCTACAACGTCGCGCCGCTGGTCGAGCTGCTGGATGACGCGGAGCTGGGCGCGGTGGCGGCCGAGGGCCTGAAGCACACGCTGCTGGTGTTCGACGCGTTCCACGACATCGAGGAGAAGGCCACGGCCGGCAACGCCAACGCCAGGGCGGTGATGCAGAGCTGGGCCGACGCCGAGTGGTTCACCTCGAAGCCGGAAGTGCCGGAGTCGATGACCGTCACCGTGTTCAAGGTGCCGGGCGAGACCAACACCGACGACCTGTCGCCGGCGCCGGACGCGACCACCCGCCCGGACATCCCGATGCATGCCCTGGCGATGCTGAAGAACCAGCGCCCGGACGCGCCGTTCGTGCCCGAGGAGGACGGCAAGCGCGGCCCGATCGGCGAGATCCTCAAGCTCAAGGAGAAGGGCCACCTGGTCGCCTACGTCGGCGACGTGGTCGGCACCGGCTCCAGCCGCAAGTCGGCCACCAACTCCGTGCTGTGGTGGACCGGCGACGACATTCCCTACATCCCCAACAAGCGCGCCGGCGGCGTGTGCCTGGGCAGCAAGATCGCCCCGATCTTCTACAACACCATGGAAGACGCGGGTGCGCTGCCGATTGAGCTGGACGTGTCGAAGATGGAGCACGGCGACGTCGTCGAGCTGCGTCCGTATGAAGGCAAGGCACTCAAGGACGGCGAGCTGATCGCCGAATTCGAGCTCAAGTCCGATGTGCTGTTCGACGAGGTCCGCGCTGGCGGCCGCATCCCGCTGATCATCGGCCGTGGCCTGACCGCGCGTGCGCGTGAGGCGCTGGGCCTGCCTGCGACCGACCTGTTCCGCCAGCCGGCCGCCCCGGCCGACAGCGGCAAGGGCTTCACCCTGGCGCAGAAGATGGTCGGCCGTGCCTGCGGCCTGCCGGAAGGACAGGGCGTGCGCCCGGGCACCTACTGCGAGCCGAAGATGACCACCGTCGGCTCGCAGGACACCACCGGCCCGATGACCCGCGACGAGCTGAAGGACCTGGCCTGCCTGGGCTTCTCGTCCGACCTGGTGATGCAGTCCTTCTGCCACACCGCCGCCTACCCCAAGCCGGTGGACGTGAAGACCCACCACACCCTGCCGGAGTTCATCTCCACCCGCGGCGGCGTCTCGCTGCGCCCGGGCGACGGCATCATCCACAGCTGGCTTAACCGCATGCTGCTGCCCGACACCGTCGGCACCGGCGGCGACAGCCACACCCGCTTCCCGATCGGCATCTCGTTCCCGGCCGGTTCGGGCCTGGTGGCGTTTGCCGCCGCCACCGGCGTCATGCCGCTGGACATGCCCGAGTCGGTGCTGGTGCGCTTCAAGGGCAAGCTGCAGCCGGGCGTCACCCTGCGTGACCTGGTCCATGCCATCCCGCTGTACGCCATCAAGCAGGGCCTGCTGACGGTCGCCAAGCAGGGCAAGAAGAACATCTTCTCCGGCCGCATCCTGGAGATCGAGGGCCTGCCGGACCTGAAGATCGAGCAGGCCTTCGAGCTGGCCGACGCCTCCGCCGAGCGCTCCGCCGCCGCCTGCACCGTGCGCCTGGACAAGGCGCCGATCATCGAATACCTCACCAGCAACATCACGCTGCTGAAGTGGATGATCGCCCAGGGCTACTCGGACGCCCGCACCATCCAGCGCCGCATCGACAAGATGGAGCAGTGGCTGCAGAACCCGGAGCTGATGGAGCCGGACGCCGACGCCGAGTACGCGGCGGTGATCGAGATCGACCTGGACGAGATCGTCGAGCCGATCGTGTGCTGCCCGAACGACCCGGATGACGCCAAGACCCTGTCCGACGTCGCCGGAAACACCATCGACGAGGTGTTCATCGGTTCGTGCATGACCAACATCGGCCACTTCCGCGCGGCTGCCAAGCTGCTGGAAGGCAAGCGTGACATCCCGACCCGCCTGTGGGTCGCGCCGCCGACCAAGATGGACGCCGCCGAGCTGACCAAGGAAGGCCACTACGGCACGTTCGGGACGGCAGGCGCGCGGCTGGAGATGCCGGGCTGCTCGCTGTGCATGGGCAACCAGGCCCAGGTGCGCGAGGGCGCGACGGTCATGTCCACCTCCACCCGCAACTTCCCCAACCGCCTGGGCCGCAACTCCAACGTCTACCTGGGCTCGGCGGAGCTGGCGGCGATCTGCTCGCGCCTGGGCCGCATCCCGACCCGGGAGGAATACCTGGCCGACATGGGCGTGGTGAACGCCGACGGCCAGCAGATCTACCGGTACATGAACTTCGACCAGATCGAGGAGTACCGGGAGGCCGAGGACGCCGTGGCCTGACCGGTCCCGGCCTGTTTCGACCCGAACAACGCCCCGGGATCACCGGGGCGTTTTCCTTCGCATCCAAACTGGGACCCAGCGCATGCGGCCAGCACGCCAACCGTTGTCACCTGCCGGCAGGACCTTCTCCATCGTGGCCCTGATCGAGGCTTTCACCTGGGCCGGCCTGCTGGTCGGCATGTACCTCAAGTACGTCACCGGCACGACCGACCTGGGCGTCTGGCTGTTCGGCCGCCTGCACGGCGGCGCGTTCCTGCTGTACCTGGCCGTCACGCTCTTCGCGGGTGCCAGGCTGCGCTGGCCGCTGTGGGCGGTGTTGCTGGCGATGCTCGCCGCGATCCCGCCACTGGTGACGCTCCCGCTCGAGATCTGGTTCCGCCGCCGTGGCCTGCTGTCCGGGGCGGTGCGTCCGGCGGCCCGGGGTGTGTCTCCCCGCTGACCCTCCCGGTACCGGTACGTCGCCGCGACAGCCGCGACACCGGCGCTGGCACAATGGACCATTCCCGCACGCCGCGGCCAAGCAGCGCCCTGTCCGCCCATGTTCCGCTGGTTCGAACGCCGCCTCGACCCCTTTCCCCCCGAGCCGCCCCGGCAGCCGCCCGCCGGCCTGTGGGCCTTCTGCCGCCACTACACCCGGGGTGCCTGGAAGTGGCTGGGCTGGATGGCGCTGTTCACCACCGCGATCGCCGTGGCGGAGGTCTCGCTGTACGCCTACGTCGGCTCGCTGGTGGACCGGCTGGGCGAGGCCGACCCGGCCGGCTTCCTGGCCGCGGAGGGCACGCAGCTGGCCTGGATGGCGGTCCTGGTCCTGCTGGTACTGCCGCTGCTGGTGCTGCTCAACTCGCTGCTGATGCACCAGACCCTGCTCGGCAACTACCCGATGCGGATCCGCTGGAACGTCCACCGCTACCTGCTGCGGCAGTCGATGGGCTATTTCCAGGACGAGTTCGCCGGACGCATCGCCACCAAGCTGATGCAGACCTCGCTGGCGGTGCGCGAGACGGTCATCAAGCTGCTCGACGTGGGCAACTACGTGCTGGTGTATTTCGCCGGCGCGGTGGTCGTGGTCGCCGCCGCGGCCGACTGGCGGCTGATGCTGCCGTTCCTGGGCTGGCTGGCCGGCTACGCATTGCTGATGTGGTTCTTCATCCCCCGCCTGCAGCGCGTGGCACAGGAACAGGCCGACGCGCGCTCGACGATGACCGGCCGCATCGTCGACAGCTACACCAACATCGCCACGGTGAAGCTGTTTTCCCACTCCAGCCGCGAGCAGGCCTATGCCCGCGAGGCCATGGACGGCTTCCTGGTCACGGTTCACCGGCAGATGCGCCTGGTGAGCTGGGTCAACGTGCTCAACTACGCCTTGAACATGCTGCTGCTGGCCAGCGTGACCGCGCTGGGCATTTGGCTGTGGCTGGACGGCTCGGCCAGCACCGGTGCGCTGGCGGTCGCGATCGCCTTCGCGCTGCGGTTGCTGGGGATGTCGCAGTGGATCATGTGGGAGCTGTCCTCCCTGTTCGAGAACATCGGCACCGTGCAGGACGGCATCAACTCGATCTCGCTGCCGCCCACGGTCGATGACGCACCTGGTGCACCTGAACTGCCCCGTGTGCGCGGGGAGATCCGCTTCGAAGACGTGAGCTTCCACTATGGCCGCGGTAGCGGCGTCATCGAGGGCCTGGACCTGCATATCCGGCCGGGCGAGAAGATCGGCCTGGTCGGGCGCTCGGGCGCGGGCAAGTCGACGCTGGTGAACCTGCTGCTGCGCTTCCACGACGTCGAGCGCGGCCGCATCACCCTCGATGGCATCGACATCGCCGGGGTGCAGCAGGATTCATTGCGCGCCCAGATCGGCATGGTCACCCAGGACACCTCGCTGCTGCATCGCTCGGTGCGTGAGAACCTGCTGTACGGCCGGCCGGATGCAAGCGAGGCACAGATGCTGGAGGCGGCGGCGCAGGCGAGGGCGGACGGCTTCATTGCCGGCCTGGACGACGCGCAGGGCCGGCACGGCTACGACACCCATGTCGGCGAGCGCGGGGTCAAGCTGTCCGGTGGCCAGCGCCAGCGCATCGCCATCGCCCGGGTGCTGCTCAAGGATGCGCCGATCCTCGTATTGGACGAGGCGACCTCGGCGCTCGACTCGGAAGTCGAGGCCGTCATCCAGGAAAACCTGGCCCGGCTGATGGAGGGCAAGACGGTGATCGCGATCGCCCACCGCCTGTCCACCATCGCCGCCATGGACCGGCTGGTGGTGATGGACCAGGGGCGGATCGTGGAGCAGGGCACGCACGCGGAACTGGTGGCCGCGGGCGGGATCTACGCCCGGCTGTGGCGGCACCAGTCGGGCGGATTCATCGCCGACGGGGGCGCTGCCGGCTAGAGCAGTGCCTCGACCGCGGCGGCCATCTGCTTCCGGCGCAGGAAGAAGTCCAGCATGCTCCCGCCCATCTGGCGCCACAGGGTCGCCGAGCGGACCGCCGCCAGCAGCACGGCCCGGACCTCCGCCACCACCGCCGGCTGCGCCAGGTAGTGAGGGTTGCCCTGCACCAGGATGCGCGGGCGCAGGCTGCTGAGGGTGTCGGAATACAGCGCGCCCATGGCCGCCAGGACGTCCGGGTTGGAGCTGCCGTCGCGGGCCGCCGCGACAGCGCATCCCTGGATCCCGGCCTGCACCTTGGCGACCACCTGCGGCTCGGCGGTGAAGCGCCGCTCCAGCTGCAGCACCGACAGCGCCAGCTTGGGCAGTTGTTCGTCGCGCGCAGTACCGCCGCCGAAATAGTCGCGCAGCAGGCGCAGCCCCGGGCGCAACGCGTCGGCGCCGCCGTATACCGCCGCGGCCGACTCGGCATCGACCCGGAACACCGAGTCCATCGCGGTCGCCAGCACGGACTCCTCGGCCTGGCCGGTATCGGCCACGCGACGCACCTGCGCCAGGGCCTGCACCAGGCCGGCCAGGGCCAGCACGCGGTCGGTGATCGGGTCGTTGCGGAGGGAATCTGGGGAGCTCATTCGTTCGTGGTGTCCAGGCGTTGTTCGAGCGGGGCGTCGGTGGTCGCGATCACCGCCCCGCCAAGGCATTCCTCGCCGTCATAGAGAACCACCGATTGCCCGGGGGTGACGGCGCGCTGGGGTGCATCGAAGCGCACCTGCAGCCCGCCATCATCGGCGATCTCGACGCTGCATGCCTGTCCGGGCTGGCGGTAACGGGTCTGCGCGGTGCAACGGAAGCGGGCGGCCGGCGGGTCACCGGCGATCCAGTGCGCGGGTTCCGACCACAGTCGGGTCGACTGCAGCCAGTGCGAGTCGTGGCCCTGGTCGACGTACAGGATGTTGGCGTGCACGTCCTTGCCGACCACGTACCAGGGCTCCGGCCGGAAGCCCCGGCGCCCGCCGATGTCCAGGCCGCCGCGCTGGCCGAGGGTGAAGTGGAAGACTCCAGGGTGTTCGCCGACGGTCTCGCCGGCGGGGGTGCGGATTTCCCCGGCCCGGGCCGGCAGGTAGCGGCCCAGGAACTCCCGGAAGTCGCGCTCGCCGATGAAGCAGATGCCGGTGGAGTCCTTCTTGGCCGCGGTCGGCAGCCCCGCATCGCGGGCGATGGCGCGCACCTGGTCCTTGTGCAGCGCGCCCAGCGGGAACCGGGTCGCGGCCAGCTGCTCCTGGCCAAGCTGGTGCAGGAAGTAACTCTGGTCCTTGGCGTGGTCCACCGCCCGCAGCAGGCGATGCCGGCCGCCAGCCTGGTCGATGCGCGCGTAATGGCCGGTGGCGATCGCCCCGGCACCGAGTGCACGCGCCGCGTCCAGGAAGTGGCGGAACTTGATCTCCCGGTTGCACAACACGTCGGGATTGGGCGTGCGCCCGGCGGCGTACTCGGCCAGGAAATGCTCGAACACACCGTCCCAGTACTCGCCCGAGAAGTCGCGGAAATGCAGGCGCAGGCCAAGCATGCCGCACACTGCCACCGCGTCGCGCCGGTCATCCTCGGCACGGCAGTCCCCGGAGCCGTCGTCGGCCCAGTTCTGCATGAACAGGCCCTCGACCGCCTCGCCGGCCTGCTGCAACAGCAGCGCGGCGACGGACGAATCGACACCGCCGGAAACCCCGACGATGACCGCGGGCGCCGGACCGCTCACGACACCTGGCGCAGCAGGTCCAGCGACTGCCTGCGCCCGGCCAGGTAGTCGGCCACGACTTCCCAGACCAGCGGACTGCGGTGCTGGGGTGCCCGCGCCCGCAGTTCGTCGGGGGCCAACCACAGCGCCTGGACGATGCCCTCGTCCAGTGCCCGCCCGGGGTGGTGGACGAGCGGCTCGCCAATGAAGGCGAAGCGCAGGTAGTGACGGGCGGGCCGGTCTTCGGCCGCGGCGGAGGTCCACTGGTACGCCCCAAGGAAGCCGGTCAGGCGGATGTCCCAGCCGGACTCCTCCAGGGCCTCGCGCACGGCCGCGTCGAGCAGGCTTTCGTCGGGTTCGAGATGGCCGGCGGGCTGGTTGAGCACCAGGCGGCCATGCGCCTTCTCTTCCACCATCAGCAGCCGCCCCTGGCGCTCCACCACGGTGGCCACGGTCACGTCGGGCTGCCAGAAACGGCCCTGGCGATAGGTCACGTCGGAATCGTCCTCGCCTGCAGGGGCGGCAAATCCGCATTTTGCCGTCCTGGCCCGCGCCGCGTCCATTCGTCCCGGGTCCCGCCTGCGTGCGGCCTCTATAATCGACGGCATGCCCAACCAGCCCCACGACCCCCAGCACGACCACGACCATGGCCACGGCGTCGCGGTCGAAGTCGCCCGGCCCAAGTTGCAGCCGCCACCGATGTACTCGGTGATCGTGCTCAACGACGACTACACGCCCATGGACTTCGTGGTCGAGGTGCTGATGCGCTTCTTCCCGATGACCGCCGAGAAGGCGACCCAGATCATGCTGCACGTCCATACCCGTGGACGCGCTGTTTGCGGCGTATTCACGCGCGAAGTGGCCGAATCGAAGGTAGCCCAGGTCAACGAGTACTCCCGCATCAACCAGCACCCGTTGCTGTGCACCATGGAGAGGGCCTGACGCCCGGGGACATGCGAGCCGCCCCGGCGCCGGGACCTTGAACCGGGCCCCAACGGACCCGTCGCCTGTCCTGCCGGGGATGGAGAACCGGACCCGGCACCCCCACATCGTTGGGCAGTAGTTTTCGGAGGCAAACCAACTCCATGTTCAGCAAGGACCTCGAATACAGCATCGGCCAGTGCTACAAGCGCGCCCGCGAGGCGCGCCATGAGTACATGACGGTCGAACACCTGCTGCTGGCGCTGCTGGAGAACCCCTCCGCGGAGGGGGTGCTCAAGGCATGTGGCGCCGACTTCCCGCGCCTGCGCGGCGACCTGGAACAGGCCGTGGCCACCTCGGTCTCGGTCCTGCCCGACGAGGTCGACCGCGATACCCAGCCGACCCTGGGCTTCCAGCGCGTGCTCCAGCGCGCCGTCTACCACGTGCAGTCCTCCGGCAAGAAGGAGGTCACCGGCGCCAACGTGCTGGTGGCGATCTTCGGCGAGAAGGACTCGCACGCCGTGTACTTCCTCAACCAGCAGGACATCGCCCGGCTGGACGTCGTCAATTACCTCTCCCACGGCATTGCCCGGCAGGGCGAGGCCGGCGACGCCCCGGTGGAGGGCGAGGCCCAGGCCGGCGAGGGTGGGGCGGACGGCAAGTCCGACCCGCTGACCGAGTTCGCGGTCAACCTCAACGAACGCGCCCGCGAAGGGAAGATCGACCCCCTGGTCGGCCGCGGCGACGAGGTGGAACGCACCATCCAGGTGCTGTGCCGGCGGCGCAAGAACAACCCGCTCTACGTCGGCGACGCCGGCGTGGGCAAGACCGCGATCGCCGAGGGCCTGGCCAAGCGCATCGTCGACGGCGAGGTGCCCGAGGTCCTGGCCGACACCACCATCTACGCGCTCGACCTGGGCGCGCTGGTGGCCGGCACCAAGTACCGCGGCGATTTCGAGAAGCGCCTCAAGGGCGTGCTCGCGCAGATGAAGAAGGTCGAGGGCGCGGTGCTGTTCATCGACGAGATCCACACCATCATCGGTGCGGGCTCGGCCTCGGGCGGCACCATGGACGCGTCCAACCTGCTCAAGCCGGCGCTGTCGTCGGGCGAGCTGCGCTGCATCGGCTCCACCACCTTCCAGGAATACCGCGGCATCTTCGAGAAGGACCGGGCACTGGCCCGGCGCTTCCAGAAGATCGACATCGTCGAGCCGACGGTGGCCGAGGCGGTGGACATCCTGCGCGGGCTGAAGGGAAAGTACGAGAGCCACCACGGCGTCAGCTACGACGACGAGGCGCTGCAGGCGGCGGTCGACCTGTCGGTCAAGCACATCGCCGAGCGGTTGCTGCCGGACAAGGCGATCGACGTGATCGACGAGGCCGGCGCGCGCCAGCGCCTGCTCCCCGAGGGCGAGCGCAAGGAGCGCATCGACGTCGAGGAGATCGAGCAGGTCGTCGCCCGCATGGCGCGGATCCCGGCCAAGCAGGTCTCGGCCAGCGACAAGGACGTGCTGCGCAACCTGGAGCGCAACCTGAAGATGGTGATCTTCGGGCAGGACCCGGCCATCGAGCAGCTCGCCTCGGCGATCAAGCTCTCGCGCTCGGGGCTGGGCAATCCGGACAAGCCGATCGGCAACTTCCTGTTCGCCGGCCCCACCGGCGTGGGCAAGACCGAGGTCACCCGCCAGCTCGCGCTGCAGCTGGGCATCGAGCTGGTGCGCTTCGACATGTCCGAGTACATGGAGCCGCATTCGGTCAGCCGCCTGATCGGTGCGCCCCCGGGCTACGTCGGCTTCGACCAGGGCGGCCTGCTGACCGAGAAGATCGTCAAGACCCCGCACTGCGTGCTGCTGCTGGACGAGGTGGAGAAGGCACATCCGGACATCTTCAACATCCTGCTGCAGGTGATGGACCGCGGCACCCTGACTGACACCAACGGCCGGGAGGCGAACTTCCGCAACGTGATCCTGGTGATGACCACCAACGCCGGGGCCACCCAGGCTTCGCGCCGCTCGATCGGGTTCACCAGGCAGGACCACAGCACCGACGCCATGGAGGCGATCCGCAAGGGTTTCACGCCGGAGTTCCGCAACCGCCTGGACGCGGTGGTGCAGTTCCAGCCGCTGGGCTTCGACCACATCCTGCGCGTGGTGGACAAGTTCCTGATCGAGCTGGAAACCCAGCTGCAGGAAAAGGACGTGGTGCTGTCAGCCACGGCGGAGGCACGCGAATGGCTGGCCCGCAACGGCTTCGACCCGCAGATGGGCGCACGGCCGATGGCACGGGTGATCCAGGAAAAGATCAAACGCCCGCTCGCCGACGAGGTGCTATTCGGCAAACTCATGGACGGGGGCAAGGTCAGCGTGGACGTGCGCGACGACGAGCTGGTCATCGAGACCGAGGGCACGGCCCGCGAACCGGCGCCGGCGACGGTGTAAGCGGGGACGCCCACTCCGCTGAAACAAGAAAGGCAGCCGATTGGCTGCCTTTCTTTTCAAGCACTTGCCGCAATTACTTCATGCGGTAGGTGATCCGCCCCTTGGTCAGGTCATAGGGAGTCATCTCGACCTTGACCCGGTCTCCGGTGAGGATGCGGATGTAGTGCTTGCGCATGCGCCCGGAAATGTGGGCGATGATCTCGTGCCCGTTCTCGAGGCGCACGCGGAACATGGTGTTCGGAAGGGTTTCCGACACCGTGCCCTCGAATTCGATCACGTCATCTTTTGCCATGTGTACCCTGGTTCGCTGTGGTGGCAGGAAAAGCCGCCCGGAAAGCGGACAAGTGTGCCACGTCCCGCGGGAACAGGCAAAAGCCTCCGGGCGGCCCGTTCAGGCCGACGGGACCGCCAGGCGGGCGACAGGCAGCTCGCCGAAGCGGGCGGCCCAGGAACCCGGCACCCCGGGTGCTTCCGCCAGCTCGCGCACCGCGTCCAGGAACCGCTCCCGGGGCATCGACAGCGCACCCAGGCTGTACAGGTGCGGGTTGGGCACCTGGGCGTCGATCAGCGGCCAGCCCCATTCGTGCAGGCGCATCGCCAACGCGGCGAGTGCGGCCTTGGAGCCTCCCGTCGCCAGGCTGACCATGCTCTCGCCGAAGAACATCCGCCCGACGGCGACGCCGTAGATGCCCCCGGCCAGCCCTCCATCCGCGGCGCGCACTTCCACCGAGTGGGCATGGCCCAGCCGGTGCAGGCGACGGTAGGCGGCGAGCATGGCGTCGGTGATCCAGGTGCCGTCCTGCCCCGGCCGCGGCGCGCTCGCGCAGGCTTCGATGACCTCGTCGAAGGCGGTGTCCGCGGTCGCGACCCAGCCGGAACGGCGCAGCTGGCGGCGAAAGCGCGAGGACAGCCGCACCTCACCGGTACGGAACACGGTCCGCGGGTCCGGCGACCACCACAGCAGCGGCTGCCCCTGCGAATACCAGGGGAAGATCCCGTTCGCATAGGCGTTGAGCAGCCGGGCCGGCTCCAGGTCGCCACCGAAGGCAAGCAGCCCGTCGGGCTCGCGCAGCGCCAGCCCGGGGTCGGGAAAGGGTGCACCGGGGTCCGGGGACAGGCGCGGGAGCCGGAGGCTCATTGCGTGCCGTCCGGACGGGCCAGGCTGCCGTGGCGGTAGGGCGAGCGCGCCTGCAGGACCTTCTCCAGCTCCCGCACCCCGGCCTCCTCGCGCCGGCACCACGGGCCGATCGCCGCGTCGAACTGCGGCGCGGCGATCCAGTGGTGGCTGTACACGCGCGTGGGCAGGAAGCCGCGGGCGATCTTGTGCTCGCCCTGGGCGCCCGGTTCGAACCGGGGCACGCCCTCGCGCAGGCAGTACTCGATGCCCTGGTAGTAACAGGTCTCGAAATGCAGGCCCGGCAACTCGACGGCGCTGCCCCAGTAGCGGCCGTAGAGCGCATCGGCGCCACGCAGGCACAGCGCCCCCGCGATCGGCACGCCGGCGTGCTCGGCGAGGATGATCACCAGCGCCCGCGGCATTTCGCGCGCCAGGTGCTGCAGGAACGCCAGCGTCAATGCCGGGTGGTTGCCGTACTCGGCGAAGGTCTGCAGGTAGAATCCGTGCATGGCCGCCAGGTCGTCCGCGCTGGCTTCATCGCCATGCAGCACGCGGAAGCGCACGCCTGCACGCTCGACCTTCGCCCGTTCCTGGCGGATGTTCTTGCGCGCACGGTTGCCCAGCGCGCCCAGGAAGTCCTCGAACGTGGTCCAGCCGTCGGCGTTGCGCCAGTGGTATTGCAGGTCCAGGCGGCGGTGCCAGCGCTCGCCAAACGCGTCCGACTCCCGGGCCGGATGGAAATTGACGTGGGCCGAGGACAGGCCCTCGCCCGCGCAGGCGGCCTCGATGGCATGCACCAGCGCGGACCGGGCTGTGTCGTCGGGCGCCAGCAGGCGCGGACCGGTGACCGGGGAGTAGGGCACCGCGCCCAGCCACTTGGGGAAGTAGTCGGCACCGGCCCGGGCCCAGGCATGCGCCCAGGCGTGGTCGAACACGAACTCCCCGTGCGAGTTGTGCTTGAGGTAGCCGGGTGCCGCCGCGACCAGCCGGCCGCCTTCCCACAGGGTCAGGTGTCGCGGCTGCCAGCCCCACTCGGGACGCAGGCAGCCGCTGGCCTCCAGCCCGGACAGGAAGGCGTGCGCGACGAGCGGGTTGCACCCGTCGTGCAGCCGGTCCCAGTCCGCCGGGGCGATCGTCCCCAGGTCGTGGACGAAGCGCGGCTCAGCTTTCGAGGTCGAGGAACTTCTCCGCATCCAGCGCCGCCATGCAGCCGAAGCCGGCCGAAGTGATCGCCTGGCGGTAGACCTGGTCCGCCACGTCGCCGGCCGCGAACACGCCTGGCACCGAGGCCTGGGTGGCGCCGCCTTCCAGCCCGGAGCGGATCTGGATGTAGCCGCCGTTCATCTCCAGCTGCCCCTCGAACAGCGAGGTGTTGGGGGTGTGGCCGATGGCCACGAAGAAGCCATTGACCGCGATGTCGCGGGTGCTGCCGTCCTGGGTGGAACGCAGGCGCATGCCGTTGACGCCGCTGTCGTCGCCCAGCACCTCGTCGACGACGTGGTTCCAGACCAGTTCGATCTTGCCGGCCTCGACCTTGGCGAACAGCTTGTCCTGCATGATCTTCTCCGCGCGCAGGCTGTCGCGGCGGTGGACCAGGTAGACCTTGCGGGCGAGGTTGGACAGGTACAGCGCCTCCTCGACGGCGGTGTTGCCGCCGCCGACCACCGCCACTTCCTGGTCCTTGTAGAAGAAGCCGTCGCAGGTGGCGCACGCGGACACGCCCTTGCCCATGAACTTCTGCTCGGACTCCAGGCCCAGGTACTTGGCGCTGGCGCCGGTGGCGATGATCAGCGCGTCGCAGGTGTACTCGCCGTTGTCGCCGACAAGGCGGAACGGGCGCCTGGACAGGTCGGCGGTATGCACGTGGTCGAAGACGACCTCGGTGTCGAAGCGCTCGGCGTGGGCCTGCATGCGCGCCATCAGGTCCGGACCCATCAGGCCGTGGGCGTCGCCCGGCCAGTTGTCGACCTCGGTGGTGGTCATCAGCTGGCCGCCCATCTGCAGGCCGGTGATGACCAGCGGCTTGAGGTTGGCGCGGGCGGCGTAGACGGCGGAAGTCCAGCCCGCCGGGCCGGAACCGAGGATGATCACGCGGGAGTGCTTGTTCGGGGTCATTGCTATGATTCGGGCTCGTGGAGCGCCGCCAGCGCGGCAGGGGCCGCCGCGGCGGCCATCGGATGCGCCATAGCTTGGGGTCCGTACCCGGCAGGCACAAGGACGGGGCGGCGGATGCTGAGTTCCGTCCCGCCCGCGACGCCGGTTTGCCGCGTCCTGGAACCACGGGTGCGGAACCCCGGGTTTCGCCGTATATTCAACAGCTAACCGTCATCGGCTAAGGCAATACATCAAGTGGCGCAAGCCCCGACCGCCTCCCGCAGGAAGAAACCCGCAGCCACCGAAGGGGCCAGCTCGCCCCGGCGGCAGCGCCTGCTGCGCGACATCGCGCTGATCCTGATCGCACCGTTCCTGCTCTACCTGCTGGTGTGCCTGGCCACGTATTCGCCGGACGACCCGGGCTGGTCGCAATCGGGCAGCGTCGCCACGCCGCTGCACAACCGCGGCGGACCTGTCGGCGCCTGGCTGGCCGACGTGCTGTTGTACCTGACCGGCTACGTCGCCTTCCTGCTGCCACTGGTGCTGGGGGCGATCGCCTGGATCGCGCTGTTCCGGATGGACCCGGAGCGGGCAGGGGAGGAGGGGCAGTTCGGGCCGGCGTTGCGGCTGGTCGGGCTGGTCGGTTTCCTGGTGTCCTCCACCGGCTTGCTGCAACTGCGGGTGGGGCCCGTCGCTGACTTCTCCGCCGGCGCGGGCGGCATCCTCGGGCAACTGGTGGGCCGGGCCCTGCACGGCGGCTTCGGCCCCGTTGGCGGCAACCTGTTCCTGCTGGCCCTGCTGCTGGCCTCGGTGACGCTGGCCACCGGGATCTCCTGGTTCACGGTCATGGACCGCATCGGGCAGTGGGTGCTTGGGCTCGGGCCGGTGCTGGAGAAGCTCTTGCGCCGCGGCAGCCGCGAGGCGACCCAGTGGAAGCAGACCCGCGCCCTGCGCGAGCAGCGCGAGGAGGTGCGCAAGGTCGACAGCGAGCAGCGGGCCAAGCGCGCGCCGGTGCGCATCGAGCCCCCGGCCACGCCCACGGTGGAAAAAAGCGACCGCGCCAGGCGCGAGCAGCAGATCCCGCTGTTCAACGTCGGCGACGGCAGCGGGATCCCGCCGCTGGCGCTGCTGGACGAGCCGAAGGCCCAGCCCCAGGGCTACAGCCAGGAGACCCTGGAAACCCTGTCCCGGCAGATCGAGTTCAAGCTGCGCGATTTCCGCATCGAGGCCAACGTGGTCGGCGCCTACCCAGGCCCGGTCATCACCCGCTTCGAGATCGAGCCGGCACCGGGGGTGAAGGTCAGCCAGATCAGCTCGCTGGACAAGGACATCGCCCGCGGCCTGAGCGTGAAGTCGGTGCGCGTAGTCGACGTGATCCCGGGCAAGTCGGTGATCGGGCTTGAGATCCCCAACACCCAGCGCGAGATGATCTACCTGTCCGAGCTGCTGCGCTCGCGCGAGTACGACAAGGCCGGCAGCCCGCTGACCCTGGCGCTGGGCAAGGACATCGGCGGCCGCCCTACGGTAGCCGACCTGGCCCGCATGCCGCACCTGCTGGTGGCCGGCACCACCGGCTCGGGCAAGTCGGTGGCGGTCAACGCCATGGTGCTGAGCCTGCTCTACAAGGCCTCCGCCAAGGACGTGCGGATGCTGATGATCGACCCGAAGATGCTCGAGCTGAGCGTCTACGAGGGCATCCCGCACCTGCTGGCGCCGGTGGTCACCGACATGAAGGAGGCCGCCAACGGCCTGCGCTGGTGCGTGGCGGAGATGGAGCGCCGCTACAAGCTGATGAGCGCGGTCGGGGTGCGCAACCTGTCGGGCTTCAACAAGAAGGTGAAGGAGGCGATCGACGGCGGCCAGCCGCTGACCGACCCGCTGTTCAAGCCCAATCCGGAGGTCGAGGAAGCCCCGCCGACGCTGGAGCCGCTGCCGCACATCGTCGTGATCATCGACGAGTTCGCCGACATGATGATGATCGTCGGCAAGAAGGTGGAGGAGCTGATCGCGCGCCTGGCACAGAAGGCACGCGCCGCCGGCATCCACCTGATCCTGGCCACCCAGCGTCCGTCGGTCGACGTCATCACCGGCCTGATCAAGGCCAACATCCCGACCCGGATCGCGTTCCAGGTTTCCAGCAAGATCGACTCGCGCACCATCCTCGACCAGTCCGGTGCCGAGACCCTGCTGGGCCACGGCGACATGCTGTACCTCCCGCCGGGCACCGCCATGCCCGAGCGCGTCCACGGCGCCTTCGTCTCCGACGAGGAGGTGCACCGCGTGGTCGAGCACCTGAAGGAGATCAGCGGCGAGCCGGACTACATCGAGGGCGTGCTGGAAGAGGTGCAGAGCATGGGCGACGGCGTGGTCGTCGGCGCCAACGGGCTGCCCGAGAGCACCAGCGATGGCGATGAGTCCGACCCGCTGTACGACGAGGCGGTGAAGGTGGTCACCGAAACCCGCCGCGCCTCGATCTCCGGCGTCCAGCGCCGGCTCAAGATCGGCTACAACCGCGCCGCCCGCCTGGTCGAGGCGATGGAGGCCGCGGGCGTCGTATCACCCCCCGAGCACAATGGCGACCGCACCGTACTGGCTCCACCGCCCCCGCGGGATTGAACGGTCGCCATCGGTTGACACGCGGCCCGGCGGTGCCTGTGCACCTGTTCAGCCCGCTCGCGACAGACTCGCCCCATCGCCCCGCATCCGCGGGGCCCGACACCGGAGACCCGACCGCATGACACCTACCAAGTCCAATGCCCTGCGCTGGGGCACCGGCCTGCTGCTCGCAACCGCCGTGGCCGGTTCCGCCTTCGCCGGCGCGCGCGACAGCCTGGAGAGCTTCACCAACGGCCTGAAAGGCCTGGACGGCGAGTTCAGCCAGCAGGTCTACGACGCCCGTGGCCAGTTGCGCGAGACCTCGTCCGGCAGCGTGCAGCTGTCGGTACCGAGCCTGTTCCGCTGGGAGTACACCGCGCCCTACCCGCAGCTGATCGTCGCCGACGGCAAGAACGTGTGGATCTACGAACCCGACCTGGAGCAGGTCACCGTGCGTCCGCAGGGCGCCGAGGAAGCCAACAGCCCGCTGGCGGCGCTGGTCGACCCGCAGCAGCTGGACCGCCGCTACGCGGTGGAAGAGCAGGGCAGCCGCGACGGTCTGGAATGGCTGCAGCTGACGCCCAAGGCCGAGGACGGCAGTTTCAGCAGCGCCCGGCTGGGCTTCGCCGGCACGCAGCTGGCGCGCATGGAGCTGGTCGATGCCATCGGGCAGCGCACCGTGATCGCCTTCGAGGACTGGACCCGCAACCCGGGCTTTGCCGCCGGCACGTTCACCTACACCCCGCCGGAAGGGGTGGACGTACTGGGCGAACCCTGAACGGTCGGCTGAACAAAACCGTTCAGTTTCAGTGACTTGCGCTCACGGGGTGTCGACGCCCCCGTGGGCAGACTGATCACCCGGTGGTCCTTGGGGCCACCAACAGGGGTGATCGGGATGAAACAGCAACTCCACGCCATACCGCTCCTGGCCGCCCTGGTGGCCGCCGGGGGGTGGGCCGCCGGCAGCAACGCCGACGAGCGTGCGACGGCGATCGTGGCCACGGACGTGGAGGTTGCCGCGGCCGCAACCGCCGGCCCCGAGGCGCGTGGCGAGGCGGCGCAGGCGGTGGACGGCGCGGTCGCTGCCTCGCTGATCGGGGCCATCGCCGCCCGGTTCGGCGAGCAGGACGTGGGCGTGAAGCTGGACCGGGTCGCCCTGGAGCCGGCGAGCATCCGCGACCGGACCGTGACGGGGCAGGGCAGGGTGCGCATCGGCCAGCGGGCGGAGTGGATTCCCTTCCGCTTCCAGGCCCTGTACGACACGCAGACCACCCAGGTGTTGTCGCCGCTGCTGGAGCTGGGTCCCGACCGGACCGACTTCGAGCCGGTCGCCGGCGACTCCGATGTCGCCCTCGCGCTCCAGGCCCGGGTGGGCGAGGAACTGGCCGAGGAGTTCCCGGCCCAGCCGGTGAAGTGGAACACCGACCAGGTCCGCGTCGCGCCGATCGGACAGTCGCTGCTCCGCGTGCAGGCACGCGGCACCGCCGACTTCGACGCCGAAGGGCTGACCGATGCCCGCGTCGATGCTCTCTACGACCGTGACAGCGGAGCGTGGATCAGCCTGGAGTACGAACTGGGCACCTCGGCCAACCTGGTCGAGGAAACCGCCCGGCCGCAGGCGGTGGCGACGCGCTGAAGCCGGTGCACGGCCTTGCTATCTTGGCGGCCCCACACGCTCCCGTGACCCAGTCGCCTTGAGCCGTACCCGCAAGCCCCCCGCCACCCCCGACCTGCTTGACCGCGAGGACGAGGCACTCAAGCCCCTCGCCGAGCGCATGCGCCCGCGCACGCTCGACGAGATGGTCGGCCAGCAGCGCCTGCTGGCCCCCGCCTCGGCCCTGCGCCGGGCGGTCGAGTCCGGCCGCATCCACTCCATGATCCTGTGGGGACCACCCGGTTGCGGGAAGACCACCCTGGCCCTGCTGCTGGCGCAGTACGCGGAGGCGGAGTTCCGGGCGATCTCGGCGGTCCTGTCCGGCCTTCCGCAGGTCCGCGCGGTACTGGAGGAGGCCGCCCAGCGCTTTGCCGAAGGCCGGCGCACGGTGCTGTTCGTGGACGAGGTGCACCGTTTCAACAAGGTCCAGCAGGACGCCTTCCTGCCGCATATCGAGCGCGGAACCATCCTGTTCGTCGGCGCGACGACGGAGAACCCGTCCTTCGAACTGAACTCGGCACTGCTCTCGCGTTGCCGCGTGCACGTGATGGAAGCGGTGTCCGCGGGCGACATCGCCACCGCACTGCGCCGCGCGCTCAAGGACCGCGAGCGCGGACTGGGGGAGCTGGGGCTGCAGGTGGAGGAGGGGCTGCTGATGGAGATCGCCGGCGCCGCCGATGGCGACGTGCGCCGCGCACTGACCCTGCTCGAGATCGCCGCCGAACTGGCCACCGAGGAGGGCGGGGTGGTCACCGCCGACACCCTGGCCCAGGTCCTGGCCGACCGCACCCGGCGCTTCGACAAGGGAGGCGAGCAGTTCTACGACCAGATCTCGGCCCTGCACAAGAGCGTGCGCAGCTCCAATCCGGACGCGGCGCTGTACTGGTTCGCGCGGATGATGGATGGCGGCTGCGACCCGTCCTACCTCGCGCGGCGCCTCACCCGCATGGCGACCGAGGACATCGGCCTGGCCGATCCGCGCGCCCAGACCATGGCGCTGGAAGCCTGGGATACCTTCGAGCGTCTGGGCAGCCCGGAGGGCGAGCTGGCCCTGGCGCAGCTGGTGATCTACCTGGCCAGCACCGCCAAATCCAACGCCGCCTATGCCGCCTGGAACGCCGCCCGCCGCGACGTCCGCGAGCACGGCACCCAGGAAGTCCCCATGCACCTGCGCAACGCTCCGACCAAGCTGATGAAGCAGCTCGGGTACTCGAAGGGGTACCAGTACGACCACGACAGCGAGGGCGGGGTGGCGCTGGGCCAGACCGGCTTCCCGGATGCGATGGGCGAACGGGTGTACTACGAGCCGGTGGAGCGGGGCATGGAGATCAAGCTCAAGCAGAAGCTCGACGCCCTCCGGCAGGCAAGGTCGAAGGCGCGCAAGGACGGGTAAGCGCACTTGCCGGCGGCCCCCTCAGGGGCGCGAGACATGGGGATTCGCGGGCACGTACCAGCGCCAAGGTATGTCCACCGCCCGGGTGATGCCGATGCGCGTGGTCACCACGGGGCTGGATGGCGGCGGCGTGCCGTCCTCCAGGATCCGGACCGCACCCGAGGCGAGGTCCGCACCGTCCGCGCCACCGGAGATTCCCAATGCCTGCGTGAGCTTGGCCGGGCCACTGCACAGGTCGCGCTCGCTGCGTGCCCGCGGTCGCGCCTGCCACATGAGGTCCAGGCCGGCCAGCGGCTCGAGCGCACGCAGCAGCACCGCCGTACCTTCGCCGTCCTGCCCGCATACCGCGTTCGCACACCAGTGCATGCCGTAGGTGAAATACACATAGAGGTGTCCGGCAGGTCCGAACATGGTGGCGTTCCGCGCCGTCCTGCCGCGGAACGCATGCGAGGCCGGATCATCGCCGGCATAGGCCTCTACCTCCACGATCCGTCCCGCGCGACCGTCCGCCACCACCAGCAACTTGTTGAGCAGCAAGGGCGCGAGCAGATCGGCAGGGCGTCGATAGAAGTCCTTCGGGAGTGGTCTGGCCGCGGGCAGGTCCATGCGGAGCGTTGTAGCAGCGGCGCCGGAAAGCCTGCGTCGAAGCCGGCCGGATGGGGCGCCAGGTCCGCCTTCGCCGCCTGCTAGCCTCGGGTGGTGCCGACATGGAGGAGTGGGGGATGCGCGCAGGGACGCTCGCGTTGATGCTGGTGCTGGCCGGGACCGCCATGGCCGGGGACCACCTCGTATATCGCTGCAGGGACACCGGGACCGGGCACCTGAGCTTCCAGTCCCGGCCATGCGGCGGC
>JAEWFH010000085.1 GCA_023388955.1 Pseudomonadota bacterium | reverse complement strand
GCCCACCCCCACCGCTCTCCCCGCCGCCGCCGCCGCCGCCCTCGCCCGAGCCAAGGCAAAAGCCCAAACCCCGTAATCCTGACGTGGCCACCAAAACCACCCGCAAGCGCGCCCCGCGATCACGCCTGACCCGCGCCTCCATCACCGAGATGTTCACGCGCCTGCGCGAGCTCAACCCCAGGCCGACCACGGAACTGGAGTTCGCCTCGCCTTACGAGCTGCTGGTGGCGGTCACGCTGTCGGCGCAGTCGACCGATGTCGGCGTCAACAAGGCCACGCGCCGGCTGTTCCCGGTCGCCAATACGCCCGGGCAGATCGCCGCGCTGGGCGTGGAGGGGCTGAAGCCCTACATCGCCACCATCGGGCTGTACAACACCAAGGCCGCCAACGTGGTGGCGATGGCCGAGCAATTGCTGGAGCAGCATGACGGCGAGGTGCCCCGCACCCGCGACGCCCTGGAAGCGCTGCCCGGGGTCGGCCGCAAGACCGCCAACGTGGTGCTCAATACCGCCTTCGGCGAACCCACGATGGCGGTGGATACCCACATCTTCCGCGTTTCCAACCGCACCGGGCTGGCACCGGGCAAGACCGTGCGCGCGGTGGAGGACCTGCTGGTGCGCGTGGTTCCCGAAGAGTTCCTGCGCGACGCCCACCACTGGCTGATCCTGCACGGACGCTACACCTGCAAGGCCCGGGTGCCGGATTGCCCGCATTGCCCGATCCGGGACATCTGCAAGTATCGGGACAAGACCCCGGGGGAGCCGCCTTCGCCGGGTGCCGGTTCCTGAACTGGTTCCTGGTTTCCTGTCTCTGGTTCCCGGCTTCTGGTGGCGTAATACGCCGCCTTTGGCGGCTATTGCGCCCTACCGGAACGGGCGTTCGCGGAGCCAGCGGGTGGCAACCCATTTTTCGCCTGCCACGACGGGGGAGCCGGCGTGCAGGGTGCGGGTCATGGGGTGGGGGCGGTCGTAACTGAAGAAGACGGCGTTGCCCTTCACCGCGGGGACTTCGAAGCCGGCGTCGGGGAAGCTGGTGGAGCCGCCACCGGCGGGAGTGTTGAGGTACATCACCAGCGAGGCCACGCGCTGGCCGCCGCGGGACAGGGCGACGTCGGCGCCGGGGGCGTCCGGGTCGAACCAGTCATAGTGCGGGCGGTATTCGGCGCCGGGGCCGTAGTGCAGGACCTGCAGGGTCTCGCCGTTCTCCAGCGGCCAGTCCAGCAGCGCGGCGATGCGGCGCTCGATGCGCTCGACGAGGGCATCGCCCTCCGCGGGCAGGTGGATGCCCTGGCTGGTGCGCGAGGCGTGGATCTCGTCGCGGCCGGTCTCGGCGTTGAAGGTCGCCGAGGGACGCAGGCGGCGGCGGGCGCGCTCGACCAGTCCGTCGCACTCCTCGTCGGAAAGGACGCCGCCGAACACGACCACGCGCGGCAGCTGCAGGTTGGCCAGCACCCGGATCCTGCGGCCGTCGACCTCCAGCAGCGAGCTGCCGTTGAACCCCACCGGCACGGGGACCGGCACCGGCAGCGGCAAACCGTTTTCACGGGCGTGGTCCGCAACCAGCTGGTTGAGCGCCCCGGTGATGGCCGCGGCGGCCTCCTCCTCGTTCCAGCCGGCATCGAGCAGCGGTTGCAGGATCGCGTCGGCCGGCGTTCCGGCGGCCGCCTGGTCGACGATCCAGCGGGTCAGTTCGGGTGTTATGGCCTGGGCAGTCATGCCGGTGAGCCTAGCGCCGCTGCGTGACGGCTGGATTGCGCCGGCCGCTGCCATGAAACCAACACGCCACCGTAAGCAAAGCGTCATCGGCAGCGCCTACAAATCACCGCCGTGATCAAGACCCGCCGAAGGCAGCCCCGGAGAACCCGGGGCCTTCGGCTGGCCTGCATCCAACCCTGACCACTCGGAGAGAGAGTTGCCCATGGCTTCCCGGAGCACTGCGAAAAACCTTCTGTTGGCGCTTGGCACCGCTGCCGCGCTGAGCGCCTGCGGCGGCGGCGCCGACCGCGTCGCCTCGCCTGGCGAGGGCGCGTTCCCGTCCGCGCCGGCTCCGGCGCCCGTCCCGCCGCCCGCGCCGTCCCCGGCCCCGCCGCCGTCGGCCAGCGCCTGCCCGACCGGCTTCAGCGACGTCGGCACCATCGCCGGCCAGACCAACTGCCGCGTACCCGGCGCCATTCTCGAGGACCTGACGATCCCGTACGTCGAGGGCGTGCTGTACTCGATCAATGGCTATACCCGCGTCGGCGAAGACGCCGGTGGCGACGCCGCCAGCCCCGACCCGACCCAGCGCAGCGCCACCCTGACCATCGAGCCGGGCGTGACCGTGTTCGGTTCCAGCGGCCAGGACGCGCTGGTGGTCAACCGCGGCTCGAAGATCGAGGCCGTCGGCGAGATCGACAAGCCGATCGTGCTGACCAGCCGCCAGAGCGTCGAGGGCACCACCAACCTGGAGTCCATCGGCCAGTGGGGCGGCCTGGTGCTGCTCGGCCGCGCGCCGATCGCCAACTGCACCGGCTCGGTCACCCCGGGCAGCGCGGACTGCGAGGCCGAGGTCGAGGGCGTCAGCGGCGCCTACTACGGCGGCAACGACGCCAACGACAGCACCGGCACCCTGCGCTACGTGCGCGTGATGCATTCCGGCTTCGAGGTCCTGCCGGACGTCGAGCTCAACGGCATCACCCTGGCCGGCCTGGGCGACGGCACCACCGTCGAGTACGTGCAGGTGCACAACAGCTCCGACGACGGCTTCGAGTGGTTCGGCGGCACGGTCAACAGCCGTTACCTGGTCGCCACCGGCAACGACGACGACAGCTTCGACACCGACACCGGCTTCGTCGGCGCGGTGCAGTTCGGGGTGATCGTGCAGCGTGGCCAGAAGGCCGCCTCGGGTGACCGTGGCGACCGCATGGCCGAGCAGAGCGCGGCCGGTTCGACCGCCCTTCCGGCCAACCCGAAGATGGTCAACGTGACCTTCGTCGGCTCGCCGGCGCACGACACCGGCATCGTCGCCAACTCGGGTACCCACATCGAGTACTACAACGCCATCGTGACCGGCGCCGCGGCGTGCCTGGACATCGATGACGCCGGTACCCAGGGCACCTTCCAGTCGGTGTTCTTCTCCTGCGAGGCGCCGTTCGCCGACGACGCCGACGGCGTGGCCGCGGGCTTCTTCGCCGCCGGCAGCAACAACGTCGCCAACGGCGTGTCGACGCTCACCGACACCATCGTCAACGGTGCCAACGAGAGCGGCGTGCAGGCGGCGGACCTGACCGAGGTCAACGACCGCGTGGGCGGCTTCCTGCAGCAGGTGGACTACGTCGGCGCGGTCAAGGACGCCAACGACACCTGGTGGCAGGGCTGGTCCTGCGGCCTGCCGGGCACCCCGTCCTGCTGAGCCGTGCCGGTGCCCCGCGCACCCACGAACGGGCGGTGACAGCCGCCCCGCCACCGCCGCGGACCTCCGCGGCGGTGGCGCTTGGAAACCACTGACACAGGCACGCACTCCATGAATCCCAAATCCCGCACGGGACTGTTCCTCGCCATCACCGCCCTGTTGGCGCCGGTCGCCGCGGGCGCCCAGGACGCCGGCACCACGGTGCCCGCGACGGCGCAGTCTTCCGCCCCCTCCGCCACCGACCTGGATGCCGTCAGCGTCACCGGCCGCTACATCCCCGCCCCCATGCTCTCCAGCGCGCAGGTGCTCTCGCACATCAGCCGCGAGGACATCGAGCGCGAGGGCGCCAGCACCGCCGCCGAGGCACTCAACCGGGTCCCGGGCCTGAGCGTCAGCCAGGGCAAGTACGTGTTCGTGCGCGGCCTCAACGAGCGCTACTCGCAGGCCCTGCTCGACGGTACCCCGCTGCCGAGCCCGGAGCCGCTCAAGCGCGTGGTCCCGCTGGACCTGTTCCCCACCAACGTCCTCGACACCATCGAGGTGCAGAAGACCTACTCGGCGCGCTACCCGGGCGAGTTCGGCGGCGGCGTGATCAACCTGACCAGCGCCGTGGTGCCCGACGAGCCGTTCCTGGAGCTGTCGGTCGGCATCGGCGGCAACTCCGAGACCACCAACAAGCCGGCGCTGACCTACTACGGTGGCGGCGACTCGGACTTCTTCGGCTATGACGACGGCACCCGCAAGATCCGCGGTGCGCTGGGCGAGGCCATGGCGACCGGGAACCTGATCGTCACCGGCCCGGACTTCAGCACCGAGCAGGTCCAGGCGATTGGCCGCAGCATGGTCAACGCGCCGGTCAACCTGCTGCAGACCAAGGACGAGATGCACCCGGACTACAGCTACGGCATCGACGCCGGCACCGCGCTGGACTTCAGCGGCGCGCGCCTGGGCATCGTCGCCACCGCCGGGCTGTCCAACAGCTGGCAGACCCAGGACGGCCTGAGCCAGTACGGCGAGGCCCGCACCGGCACCGCCGAGGTGCTGGGCGAGCAGCAGTACCTGTCGACCACCAACCAGGCCACCGTGAACGGCCTGGTCGCCGCCAACCTGGAGTGGGACCGCCACCGCGTCGGCCTCGGCACCATGTACGTGCACGACACCGAGAAGGAAGCCCGCAGCAGCGAGGGCTACAGCTACCAGGCCGGCCAGGTGCGCCGCCACGACACCACCCGCTGGGTCGAGCGCGAGCTGGTCAACACCCAGCTGACCGGCGAGCACCGCTTCGGCGAATACGACGACGTCGGCATCGAGTGGCGCGCCGCCCATGCCCGTGCGGGACGCGACAACCCCTACGAGCGCGAGATCGGGTTCTTCGAGGATGGCGAGGGCTTCTGGCGCCACCTCAACAACCAGACCGCGTTCGGCGAGGTCAACGAGCGCATCGACAGCTTCGGCCTCGACGCCAGCTGGCGCCTGCCGACCGAGCGCGAGCTGACCCTGCGCGCCGGCTACGCCTGGTCGGAGACCGAGCGCGATGCCGCCAGCCGCGACTTCACCTTCATCATCACCGACACCGCGCCCTTCTACACCGGCTACCAGCGCCCGGACTACCTGTTCTCGGACTACAACATCAGCCAGGGCTGGGTGGAGCTGCGCGAGAACACCGGTTCCAATGGCGCCTCCGCCTACCGCGGCGGGCTGGAGACCGAGGCGCTGTACCTGGAGGCCGAGACGGCGCTGGGCGACAACGTGCGCGCCACCGTCGGCGTGCGCTACGAGGACGCCGACCAGTGGGTCAGTCCGGTCGACCTGTTCAACGGCGGTGCCGCGTTGCCGGGCACCCGGCTGCAGGAGGACTACCTGCTGCCGGCGCTGTCGGTGACCTGGACCCTGGACGACAGCCGCCAGCTGCGCTTCGCCGCCTCCCAGACCATTGCCCGGCCGCAGTTCCGCGAGCTCTCGCCGCTGCAGTACATGGACCTGGACCTGGACCGGCTGACCATCGGCAACCCGTACCTGGTCGACAGCGAGCTGACCAACTTCGACGTGCGCTTCGAGCAGTACTTCACCGACGGCGGCCACTTCAGCGTCGGCGCGTTCTACAAGGACCTGGACAACCCGATCGAGACCGTGGTGTCCGACGACGTCTCGTTCCTGCGCCAGAGCTTCGTCAACGCCCCGGCGGCGACGCTGTACGGCCTGGAGCTGGACTACCGCCAGTACTTCGAACACGGGATCAACTGGCTGGGCGACAGCCGGGTGTTCCTGGGCGCGAACTACACCTGGTCGGATTCGGAGACCGAGTCCTCCGGCGGCGACGAGGTGATCCTGTACAACGGCACCCGCCTGCCGGCGAACCTGGTGGTGGTCGACGGCGACCGCATGCAGGGCCAGTCCGAGCACCTGGCCAACCTGCAGATCGGCCTGGAAGGCCAGAACGGGGACCAGGCCACGCTGCTGATCGGCCATGCCAGCGAGCGCATCTCGGCCCGCGGCACCTTCGACGCCAACGGCGTGCAGCGCCAGCCGGCGCTGATGCAGGACCCGGGCACCAGCGTCGACCTCGTGCTGCGCAAGGGCCTGCCCTCCTGGGGCGGCACCGACCTGCAGGTGACCTTCGAGGCGCGCAACCTGCTGGGCGAGGAGTACAACGAGTACCAGGAGCTGGGCGGCGGTCGCATCGACGTCAACCGCTACGACCTGGGCCGCAGCTTCTCGGTCGCGTTGAAGGCCTCGTTCTGAGGCCCACGGCCCCGCGGGTGCAATGCCCGCGGGGCCTGTCTTACCGGTTCGTCACGGTTTTGTTGCAGGTGACACGAAACGGTCATCGGGCGGCCGCACCCTTGTCGACAATTCGACATGAAAGCGTCCGATGACCGCCCTGCCCCCCCTCCCTTCCATGCCCGACCTGCCGCGGTGGCTGCCACGCGCGGTGGAGCTGGTGCTGCTGCTGGCATTGGCAGTGCTGGTGGGGCGATGGGTACTGGCGGCGTTCGTACCCGCCGGCCCGGAGTACCCGGGCGCGGTCACGGCCACCGCTCCCGCCCTGGTGGCGATCCCCGCCAACGACCTCTTCTTTCGCCGTCCCGGCACCGCTTCAAGCGGTACCGGCAGCGTTGACGGCCTGGTCCTGCACGGCCTCCGCGGCGGCGACCGTCCCTCGGCGATCCTGGCCGGTCCGGACGGCGTGCAGCGTGCCTGGCCGGTCGGCAGCGAGCCGGCCAGCGGCGTGGTGCTGGAACGCGTGGCGGGCGACCACGTGGTGCTGCGTCGCGGCGGCGGGACCGTGCGCCTCGAACTGACGGCACGGGCGGGCACCACGGCCCGCGTGACACCCGCAGCGCCACCACGAGGGGCGCCCGCTTCCACCACGAACGCCGCGGCGACGACGGTCGCGCGGCCACCCGGGCCCGCCCCGGCACCGGCACCGGCGGCGGATGCATCCGCGGCCTCACCCGCCGCGGCCACCGGCTACCGCCTCGGCGCCGAAGCGGACCGGCTGCCGCTGCGCCTGGCCGGACTCAAGCCCGGCGACGAGATCCTCAGCATCAACGGCCAGCCCGTCGGCGAAGACCCCGCGTCCCTGCGCGAGCGGCTGGCCGGCCAGACCCGCTTCGAACTCCGCTACCGGCGCGACGGCCGGATCCACACCGCCACCGTCGGCCTGCCCTGACCAAGCCCATGCACCCAAGACCCTTCCACGGCCGCCTGCCGGCCCTCTTCCTGGGCCTGGCCCTGGGCACCCTGCCCGTGCTGCCTCTCGCCGCCCAGGCGCCGCCGGCCGATGCCACCGCGGCACCGGCCATGGACCTGCGCGGCGCCGACCTGCGCGCCTTCATCCAGGACGTGGCGGCCGCGACCGGCACTACTTTCATCGTAGACCCCTCGGTGCAGGGCACGGTCGACTACACCAGCCAGCACGCACCCGGGGAGGACGAACTGCTGGGCGTGCTGCTGGCGATCCTGCGCGGCAACGGGCTGATCGCGGTCCCGGCGGGGCCGGCGACCTACCGGGTGATCCCCGACGACACCGCCGCGCAGCATCCGCGCTCGGCCGGGGCCGCCGGCTTCGGGACCACGGTGATCCCGCTGGCGCGCATCGACGCCCGCGTCGCCGCCGAGACCCTCAAGCCGCTGGTCGGCCGCGGCGGCGTGGTGCTGGCCGCGCCGCAGGGCAATGCCGTGCTGGTCGCCGACTACAGCGACAACATCGCCCGCATCCGCAACCTGGTGGCGCAGATCGACAGCGACCGGGCCACCATCGACACCGTCACCCTGCGCAACAGTTCCGCCCGCGAGGTGGCCGCCACCGTGCGCGGCCTGTTCGGGGTCGGTGGCGAGGGCGGCGGGCAGGTGCTGTCGATCCTGCCGGTGGAAGGCAGCAACTCGGTGGTGGTGCGCGGCGACCCGACCGTCATCGCCCGCGTGGTGCAGATGATCCTGGAGCTGGACCGCCGCGCCGAGCGCAGTGGCAACGTGCGCGTCATCGAGTTGCGCCACGCCAGCGCCGAGCAGCTGCTGCCGGTGCTGCAGGAGCTGGTCGGGCAGACCGGCCAGGGCGAGTCGCCCAACGCCACCGTCACCGAGGACGGCGCCCAAGTGATCGGTGCCGGCACCGGCCGCCGCCCGACCATCGTCCGCGCGCCGGGCCGCAACGCGCTGATCGTCAACGCCGACCCGGAAGTGCAGCGCACCCTGGTCGATGTCATCACCCAGCTCGACTCGCGTCGCGAGCAGGTGCTGGTCGAGGCGATCGTGGTCGAACTGTCCGACGACGCCGCACGCGAGCTTGGGGTGCAGATCGCCGCCGCCGGGCGCGACGGCGACATCCCGTTC
>JAEWFH010000171.1 GCA_023388955.1 Pseudomonadota bacterium | reverse complement strand
GTGAACAACGTCATCTGCCATGGCATCCCGAGCGAGGCCAAGGTCCTGAAGGACGGTGACATCGTCAACATCGACGTCACCGTGATCAAGGACGGCTGGCACGGCGACACCAGCCGCATGTACTACGTGGGCGAGCCGTCGGTGCTGGCCCGGCGGCTGGTGGAGGTCACCCGCGAGGCGATGTTCCGTGGCATCCGCGCGGTGAAGCCGGGGGCGACCCTCGGCGATGTCGGCCACGCCATCCAGACGTACGCCGAGTCGGAGCGTTTCACCGTCGTGCGCGAGTACTGCGGCCACGGCATTGGCAAGATCTACCACGACGAGCCGCAGGTGCTGCACTACGGCAACCCGGGCGAGGGCCTGGTGCTGCAGGAGGGCATGACCTTCACCATCGAGCCGATGATCAACGCCGGCAAGCGCCATACCCGCGTCCTGCCCGATGGCTGGACCGTGGTGACCAAGGACCGCTCGCTGTCGGCACAGTGGGAGCACATGGTGGCGGTCACCGCCGACGGCGTGGAGATCCTCACCCGCATCCCGGGCGACGACAACGACCTATGACCGCGCCGGAGCGCGACGCCGCCTGGGCGACGCAGGCGCGCGAACAGCTGGCGGCCGCGGACGGGGGCTTCGCGGGGCGCTTCGATGCCGGCGAGGACATCGACCGGCTGCTGGCCGAGCGCGCGGCCGAAGTGGACCTGGTGGTGCAGGGGGCATGGCAGCGGGCGATCCCGCCGGATGCCGACCTGGCCCTGTTCGCGGTCGGGGGCTACGGGCGCGGGGAGCTGTTCCCGTTCTCGGACATCGACCTGCTGGTACTGGCCGAGTCCGCCGCCTCCATCGCCCATGCCGAGGCACTGGCGCGCTTTTTCGCGTTGCTGTGGGATTCCGGCCTGCCGGTCGGCCACGCGGTGCGCTCGCTGGAGCAGTGCACCGAGGCCGCGGCCGGCGACCTCACCGTACTGACCGCGCTGCTGGAGGCGCGGCCGCTGGCGGCCAACGAGCATGAACGCCGCGAGCTGCAGGCCGCCGCCTCGCCGCGCCTGGCGTGGCCCCCTCGCGAGTTCTTCCAGGCCAAGCGCCAGGAACTGCTGGAACGGCACGAGCGCTTCGACGACACCGCCGACAACCTCGAGCCGCACCTGAAGGAAGGACCCGGCGGGCTGCGCGACGTGCAGACGCTGAACTGGATGAGCCTGCGCATCATCGGCACCGCCGACCTGGAGTCGCTGGTCGCCTTCGGCCAGCTCGGCGCCGACGAGATGGAAACCCTGGAGCGCGAGCGTCGCGCCCTGGCCCGCCTGCGCTTTGGCCTGCACCTGGAGGCGGGGCGGCGCGAGGAGCGGCTGCGCTTCGACTACCAGAAGCGCCTGGCGACGCGGCTGGGCTTCACCGACCAGGGCGGCACGCTGGCGGTCGAGCAGATGATGCAGGGCTTCTACCGCAACGCCTCCCTGGTGCAGCGCATCGGCGAACGACTGCTGCAGCGCTTCGAAGAGCAGTTGGAGGGCGAAGCCGACCCGGAGCCGCTGGACGCGCTGTTCGAACTGCGGCGGGGCTACCTGGCCGCGCGCGACCCGGCCTGGCCGCGTTCGCCGGGCGAGGTGCTGGCGCTGTTCGCCACCTGGGCCCAGCGTGGAGAGCTCAAGGGCCTGCACTCGCATACCGCCCGGGCGCTGGCCGAAGCGCTGCCGGAGGTGCCGGCCTATGCCGAAGCGGACCCGGACCTGCGCCGTGCCTTCCTGGAACTGCTGCGGGGGCCGCAGCCGGTGCGCAGCCTCAACCGCATGGCCCGCCTGGGCGTGCTGGGGCGCTGGATCCCGGCCTTCCAGCGGGTCACCGGCCGGATGCAGTTCGACCTGTTCCACGTGTACACCGTCGACCAGCACACCCTGGCCGTGCTGCGCAACATGGCCGCGTTCGGCAACCCCGAGCCCGACCCGCGCTTTGCCATGGCGCACCAGGTCTGGCCGCGGCTGCGCAAACCCGAACTGCTGCTGCTGGCCGGCCTGTTCCATGACATCGGCAAGGGGCGCGGCGGCGACCACTCCGAGCTGGGTGCCGCCGATGCGCGTGCATTCTGCGAGGCGATGGGATTCGGCGAGGCCGATACCGCGCTGGTGGAGTGGCTGGTGCTGCGTCACCTGCTGATGTCGATGACCGCGCAGAAGCAGGACATCGCCGACCCGGAGGTGATCCACCGCTTCGCCACCGAGGTCACCGACCGCGAGCGGCTGGACCACCTCTACCTGCTGACCTGCGCCGACATCGCCGGCACCTCGCCCAAGCTGTGGAATGCCTGGAAGGACCGGCTGCTGGCCGACCTGTACACCGCGACCCGGCTGGCGCTGCGGCGTGGCCTGGAGAACCCGATCGCCGCCGGCGAGCGGGCCGCGGAAACCCGGGCGGCGGTCCAGGCGCTGCTGCGTGGGCGGGGCCTGGACGACGCGGCGATCGAGCCGCTGCTGGCGCGCACGCCGCAGGTCGGTTTCCAGCGCGGCCGGCCGGACCAGCTCGCCTGGCAGGCAGCCGCGCTGCTGGGTCTGGACGAGGGTGCCACCCGGGTGGCGGTGCGGCAGGTGAGTGCACAGCCGGGTGCGATGGAGGTCTTCGTCCACGGGCCCGACCGCGACGGGCTGTTCGCCGCCATCGTCGCCACCCTCGACCGCTGTGGCCTGGCGATCCAGCAGGCACGCGCGCTGGATGGCCCCGGAAGCACCGTGTTCGACAGCTTCGAGGTGGTTCCGGTCGATCCGGAACGCGCGCCACCGCAACCGGCCGCGGTGGAGTCACGGCTGGCGTGCGTGCTGGAGGGCCCTCTGGAGCGCGTGCGCCCGGCGCGGCGCGCGCTGCCACGACACCTGCGGCACTTCCGCATCGCCCCGCGCATCGGCTTCGACGATGCCCCCGCCGGCCGGACCCTGCTCAGCCTGGTGACCAACGATCGTCCGGGGCTGCTGGCCGATGTCGCCGACGTGCTGCGCCAGCAGCACCTGCGGGTCCATGATGCGCGCATCGCGACCTTCGGCGAGCGCGCCGAGGACGTGTTCCAGGTCACCGCAACCGACGACCAGGGCCGCGACCGGCCACTGGACGAAACACAGCGCCAGTCCCTGTGCGAGGCGCTGCTCGCCTGTCTTGAAGGAGAAAACCGATGAGTCCGTCCCCCGCCAATCCCGTCGAGCCGCTGGACGAGCTGCGGGTGGTGATCGAGGGCGCGTTCGAGCGCCGCGCCAGCCTGACCGCCGACGAGATCGAGGGCTCCACCCGGCCTGCCGTGGAGCAGGTCATCGAGGGCCTGGAGTCCGGTGCGCTGCGCATCGCCGAGCCGGACGGGAGCGGCGGCTGGAAGGTCAACGAGTGGTTGAAGAAGGCGGTGCTGCTGTACTTCCGCACCCAGGAGATGGAACTCGTCGAGGCCGACCCGGCGCCGTTCTGGGACAAGGTCCCGGCGCGCTTCGCCGACTTCGACGAGGCCGCGTTCCGCGAGGTCGGTGCCCGCGTGGTGCCGGGCGCGATCGTGCGTCGTGGTGCCCACATCGGCCGCGACGTGGTGCTGATGCCCAGCTTCACCAACATCGGTGCCCATGTCGGCGAAGGGACCATGGTCGACACCTGGGCCACGGTCGGCTCCTGCGCCCAGGTCGGCACGCATTGCCACATCTCCGGCGGCGCTGGCATCGGCGGCGTGCTCGAGCCGCTGCAGGCGACGCCGACGATCATCGAGGACCACTGCTTCATTGGCGCCCGTTCCGAGGTGGTCGAGGGCGTGGTGGTCGGCCACCACAGCGTGATCGGCATGGGCGTGTTCCTGGGCCAGAGCACGCGGATCTACGACCGCGAGACCGGCGAGGTCAGCTACGGCTACGTGCCGCCCTACA
>JAEWFH010000135.1 GCA_023388955.1 Pseudomonadota bacterium | reverse complement strand
GGCTCCGATCGCCGCGGCCAGCGTTTTGGCGCGGGCAATGAACCATGCGGGGCCGATGCCGTCCCCGCAACAGCCGGGAGGGCCGCACTCCCCACTGGCGTGGGCCCATTCGCCGGGCGCCGGCCAGATGCCGGCACACGCCAGGGGCGGCCCGGCGCAGGGCCCTATGGGTCACATGGGGCCTGCTGCCCAGGCGAGCGCGAATGCGCATGCTACGCAGGCACAGCTCTATAGCGCGGCGCATCGTGCCACCGAGACGCCGGTGGCTCCCCGGATGCCGGTGTCGCAGAACCATGGATTCCAGGCGGCGTCCCAGGCGTCGCAGAGCCACGCATTCCAGCCGGCATCCCACGCGTCGCAATTGGCCCATGGGCCCTCCACGCGTCCTGCGCCGATGCCCATGCAGGCGCCGCAGGCGACGAACACCGCGCATACGGCGCCGGCCGCACAGGCGGCGCAGACCGCGCATACGACGCACGCAGCGCATGCGCAGCCGGCGAACACGGCCACGGCCACGCCGCCTGGCGCCGAAGCCAGGGCCGCCCAGCAGGGCGCGCAGGCGGGGGCACGCAGCGACCAGCCGGCGCAAGCCCCGCAGTCAACGGCCGCCAGTACGCAGCCCGCAGCGGGTACGACCCAGGCCAGCCAGGCCAGCGTTGCCGCGACCCAGCAGGCCCAGCAAGCCCAGCTCGCTGCTCCCCTTGCGGCCGCGTTGGCGGCCGGCAGCACCACGGCAGAGGCGCGCCCGGTCGTGCCCACCGGCAACGAGCGCAGCCAGGTGTTGCTGGATGCTTCCCAGAACCCGTCGGGCCATACCGCGGAACGCGGCATGCGGCGCTCGCTCCGCAGCCGCGTGGAGGGCGCCCAGCGCTCGCTGCTGCGGATGCTGGGGCTGTCGATGCTGGATGCCGGCCTGCAGCGCCATCCCGACGGGCACACCGCCATCGGCATGGAGGCCCGTACCGGCCAGGGGCTGTGGTTTGCCTTGCCGTGGCTGTTCTGGCTGCTGGCCGTTGTGGCCTATGGCTGCCTTACCCTGGCGCTGATCGTGATGGTGGGGCCGGTCGTCGGGGGCGGGCAGGCGGGTACCGGCGGTGCCGTGATGCCGATCGTGCTGGGGGTGGGGCTGGCCGCGGGTGTCGGGGCCTGGATGATGATGCGGGCGCGCCGCGGCGCGCAGCATCGGAGCCGGCATCACTGAGAGCGAAGAAGTCCCGCGGGCACGCTGGTCAGCGGCGCACGAAACCCGCATCGCTGATTGCCATGCGATCAAGCCTGGGACCGTCCGGTAGCAGGTTCTGCTGCACTCCTGCCCGATAGCGGGCCAGCAGTGGCGCATCCCCGCGCCGGACCAGCTCCGCGTGTGCCAGGTCGGCAGCCGCCACATGCAGCACAAAGGTCTCGGTGAGCTCCTGCTTCTCGGCGTCGTCCATCCGGGTCATCCAGAAATCCTCGTTGTACTGCGCGAGCAGCTGCGCACGCACGGCCCGCGCCTGGTCGCGGGTCGCCTGCTGCCCGTGGAGGATCTCCCACAGGGCAACGTAACGGGTGGTGGTGACCTCCAGCAGGTCGTCCAGGCGCGGATCCAGGCCGAGGCGCTGCATGAGTCCGCGGAAGCGGTCCTGATAGGCGCCCGATTCGACCTTGTTGGCCATGGTCGCGCGGTCAGCGGGCTTGTCGCCGCCGTAGAACAGGATGAAACGCTGGTTGACCGCCGCGGTGATGCCGGGGTCGCTATCGAACCGCGGCTCGAACTCCGGCTCCACCCAGTCGCTGCTGGCGGCGGACTGGAAGGCCTCGCTGCCGGTATCGCCCAGGCGACGCGCACCGTCCAGTGCGGACTGGCTCAGGGCCATCTGGCCATAGCCCATGCCCAGGTCGAGGGTGGCGGAGGGCGACCATTGCGCCTGGGCTGTGGGGGACATCAGCGCCAATCCGCACACGGCCGGGAAGAGGAGGAGTGCAGGGCGTTTCATTTTCATTCCGGGATCCTGACAAAAAAAACGACCCCGGCGCATGCCGGGGTCGTCTGGTGTTGCGGTACCGCCGGCCGCTTACTGCTTGCGGGCGTTGGCGGTCATGCCTTCACCGATCGCCTTGATGGCGGTGCTGGTGGCATTGGAGATCATGCTGAACAGCTGGCTCTGGGCCTGGAACTCCGAAATGGTCTTCTGGAACTCCTTGGCCGCCTTCTGGTCTTCCGGGTCGGCCGCGGCGAGCTTGTCCATCTTGCCGGTCAGCTCGACCAGCTTGGCCGCCTTGTCACCCATGATGCCGCCCAGTGCCTGGGCGATCGCGACGAGCCAGCTCTTGCCGCCCGAGCCCTTGGTCTCGCTCGACTCCTGCAGGCCGCTGATGAGGAGCTTGCTGATGGTGAGGTTGATGCTTGCGTCGGACATTTCCTGGTTCTCCCTGTCGGCTTTCGGATCGCCACCAGCCTGGAAAGGAAGCGGCGGTAGATGAGTGGAGCGGTGTTCGTGGAAATGATTCTGCGTGGCCGGGAGCAGCGAAACAGCTAGGGCGTGCCCTAGCGATTGCTCAGCCCCGCTGCAGGGCCATGGCCAGGTGTGCAGGCAGGCCCGCGGTGCCCGCGCCGGCGGTGGCAGTCGCAGGACGCGAGCTGAGCCAGGTGCGCGCCGCGGCCTCCCCTTCGTCGCGGTGGCGGCGCGAGAACTCCATGGCCACCGCCAGTGCCTCGGAGTCGAGCCCCGCCATGGCACGGTCGAACTGCTGCACCAGTTCTTCCCGGTCGGCCGCGTCCAGCATCCCGGCCGACTGGAGCGCGTCGAGGGTGGAATGCCACTGGTCCCGGTCCGGCGCGCCGCCCAGGGTGGCGGTGCCATTCGCCATTGCCCGGGCCTCCTGCTCGAGTGCGTCCCGGAAGTGGCCGAGGATGGTTTCCCGCGCGTCCGCGTCCAGGTCGGGGTTGCGGGCGAGTGATTCGTCCAGCTGGGCCAGCATCTGCTCGCGCTCGGCGGCGCTGGGAGCATGGGCGGAGGTCGTCATGGGCGGGTCCCCTGTTGGATTGGTGTCGCGACAGGCTACGTTGTGACGCACAGGGGCAGCAAGCGCCGCGCCCTTGCAGGTCGGCTCAGGACAGGGCGACGCCCATCCCTTCCAGCAGCTCGCGGGTGGCACGTGCGTCGGCTTCCCCGAGCCCGCGGGCCTGGGCGGCGGCCCACTCATCGGCCGCGGGCTTCCCGTCATCCGCGAGCCGCTGCCTGTATTCCGGGACCAGCGCGGCCATCGCGGCCTCGAGGTTGGCCCGGCGCTCGGCGAGGTGGCGGATTAGTGCAGACTCCTCCTCCTCGCCGATTGCCCCCTGTTCCCTGAGCGCTTCTATCCGCGAGATCCAGTCGCGGTCGTCGACGCGGTCGTCGCTCACCTCAGCGACCGCCGTCCCAGGTCACGTTGAAGCCCAGCTGGTAGTTGCTGGAAAACGCCTCGGCGAGGTTCTCGGCCACGTCGCCGGCCAGCTCGGTGATGCCGCCGAAGAGGGTATTGGCGACGCGGTCGACGGCACTGCCGAGCATGTCGCCGGCGATATCGCCGATCGCCTGCCCGATGAGGGCGCCGATGGGGCCACCGTAGGAAAAGCCGACCGCGCGGCCGATGTTGGTGGCAAGGGTATCCACTGCATTGCTGAGGAAGGACATGTCGTGTCTCCGGAGGTCTGGTTCGGGTCGTGGCCGCGTACGGCCATGGGACTGCGGACTTGCGGACTGCTACATGCAGTATCTGCATGTGCGTGAACGCGACCATCGGGGGGTGCCCCAGATGGGGTCCACCCTAGGCTGCGTGTGATTCCGGCGCCCGTCAGCGCACGCGTGCGGCCGGAACGTAGCCGCTGCCGTCGCTGGCCAGGTCGAGTTCCAGTGGCTGGCCGCGTCCGTTCACCAGGTGCAGGCGCAGGTCGGCCAGTCCCGCGTGGCGGCTTGCCCGGACTTCGAGCTGCTGCCCCTGCTGGCCGCGCGAGAGCAGCCGGTAGGGCGCATGCCCGGTGTAGATCCACCAGTACGCATGGTCGTCGGCCGGTTGTCGCAGGCAGGGATGCAGGCCATTGAGGATCCACTCGCCGTTCCCGTCGCCGTCCAGGTCCACCCGGTGGACGCCGACCCAGTCGGGGGCGAAGCGGCTGCGCCCGTCGACGACCCCCGCAGCGCACTCCAGTACCCGGGCGTCGGTATGCAGGGCGCGCTGGATGGCGTCGGGAATCGAGGTGCCGGGGACGCCGGCGTCCCGGTGATCGATGACGACGGGGCCTCGCGCGGCCGCTCCGTCTGCTGCGGACAGGGCGGAAGTGCAGCCGCCCTGCACGAACAGGGCGGCGATGAACACGGCGTACAGCGCAGGCCGGTCAGCCATGCTGCCCGTCATAGGTCCCGTCGAGCAGGTCGTTGACCCAGCGGTCGATCACCCCCGGAGGCGCCTCGATATGCACGTGCGGCCCGGTCGAGTTGCCGGTGGAGCCCTGGTTGCCCAGGACCTCGCCATAGCCGATGCGCTGCCCGACCTGCACGTCGATGGACGAGAGATGGAACAGGGCGACGATCTCGCCGTTGTCGCCACGGATCATCACCGCGTTGCCCGCCCCGCCATTGGGGCCGGCCTGGATCACTTCGCCGGAGACGGGGGAGGGGATCGGCTGCCGGGTCTGGTCTTCGCCGTCGCGGTGCAGGACCAGGTCGCGCACTTCCAGTTGCTGCCCTTCGCGCGTGGTGGTCTGGTAGTCGTGGTGCGGCTGCTGGTCGGCGGCGCTGTCGAGGGCGATCGCCCCCTGGTGGCCGGTGCTGTAGACCGTGTACGGGCGCAGGGTGGCGGCGTCGCCGTCGTTCGCGGCCGGGAGGCCCGGGTCCAGCCCGGTGGTGGCGCCGTGGACGGGGGAGCCGCCCGCCGCGCCCGCGGGACCATTCGCGGCGCCACCCGGGAGGTGGACGATCTGGTCGGGGTAGATCAGGTCCGGGTTGCGGATCTGCGGGTTAGCCTGGATCAGTGAGTGCAGGCTGACCCCATTGGCTTGCGCGATGTCCCACAGGGTATCGCCGCGGACCACGGTGTGGGTGCCCGGCGCCGCCTGCGTGCCCGGTGCCGGACCCGCCCCGGGAGTGGCGGCATGGCTTGCGGGACGGCTCTCGACCGGGCCGGAAGGCAGGTCGCCGTCAATGCGCTCACGCACCTTCGCGGTGGCCTCGCCGGCGGTGATCCGGCCGTCGCCATCAAGGTCCAGGCCGGCGTTCTGGCTGTAGGCCGCGCCGCTGTCGAACAGCACCGAGCCCGGGTCGGGGCGCGGGCTGCCGTACAGCACCGTCGTATACACGCCTTCCAGGGTGCCGAGGTCGCCCGGGCTGGAGCGGTTGTTGAAGTAGCGCTCGACATACTCGAGCTGCTCCACCGGACTCATGCGCGACAGCGCGTCGGTCGAGGTGCCCAGTTCCGCCGCGGTCGCCGGCATGAACTGGATCAGCCCGGTTGCGCCGCTGCCGGCCGCGTTGCGTACCCCGGTGTCGAAGGTCCCGCCGGTCTCGAAACTCATCACCGCCAGCAGGAACTCGGGCTTCGTGCCCAGGCGCTCCGCCATTGCCTCGACCTCGCGGAGGAACTCCGGGGTGACGTTGGGGTTGTCGCGGACGCCGGCGATGCGGTTGTAGTCGAACCCTGCGCGGTCGGCCTGGTTGGGGGCGTGGAAACCGGGGCTGGCGGCTGTGGGCTGGATCGGCATGGGGGACTCCTGGTCGGTTCTCCCGTTCAATTACACGGGTCCGGGAGTCCGGGTCCAACTGGTGCTGACCCTATGCGCCGTGCTGCAGCCGTTCAGCCGTGGTAGGTGGGCTCGATCACCAGGTTGCCCAGCCCGCGCTCGGCGAAGCGCTCGCCGAGCTGTCCGGCGGCCTGCCGGATCGCGTCGAAGCTTTCCGCCGAACGCACGTCGGCCTGCAGGAGCCAACCGTCGACGGTACGGGTGAGCATCAGGTCGGTGCCCGGGAGCGTGGCTTCGTCCAGGCGCAGCAAGACCTGGCCTTCCCCATGGCGCGCGCCGCCTTCGGAGACCGCGAACTGGCGTACGTGGCGCTCCAGCATCTGCGCCAGCGCGGCCGGATTGGCCGCGGCCGGTGGTGCGTGGGTAGCGAGTGCCGGGGCCTGCGCCGCCAGGTGCTGGGCCTGCCACAGCGCCGCGGACTCGGGGGGCGGCAATACGTCGGCGCCGCCACGCGCCGGCTCGCGCAGGTCTTGCCCCGGCTGGCGGTGGGCGACTTCGTCCCCTTGCTCCGCGACCGGGGACTGCGCCTGCCGTGCCTGTCCCTCGTCGCCGCCTGCGCGTTGCCGTGCCATCACTTCACGGAAGGCGTCGACCGAGCCCGCATCGGGGCGACCGGGGGTGCGCTTGCCGCGCTCGCCTTCCTGTTGGCGCACCGTGCCGGTATCCGTACCGGGTCCATTCCGGATGATGCTCATCTCGCCTTCTCCTCAGTTCATGGCACGGCGTGCGGGACGTGACTGCAACAACTCCGCGGCCGCATTTTCTTCCTGCCGGATCTCGGCGGCGTGCCGTTCTCCGCGCCAGACTTCGCGGCGCTTGAGCAGGGCGTCCTCGCGGGCCTTGGTGCGAAAGAACTCCTCGCGCGCCTTGCGCACCGCCAGCTCGGCCTCGCGCAGTACTTCCTGGGCTTTGGCAAGCGCCTGCCGGGCCTGGACAAGCCTGGTGCCGAGCAGTTCCACGTGGGACTCCCGTTGGGCGAGCGCCAGCGGCCAGGCGGTGCCCAGGGGCGGTGGCTGCATGAGCAGCAGGCGTTGCTGGTCGCGCTCCATGCCCAGCGACATGATCTGGCCCTCGATGCGCAGGCAGGCGTCCTGCTGCTCGCGGGCGGCGCGCTGGCATTGCAGTACGTGCTGGCGTGCCTTCTCGGTACGGTGCTCGCGCAGCTGGATCAGCTTGGCGAGCGGGAAGCGCCTGTCGCTCATGACGGGAACAGCTTGCGCAGGGCGGCGGCCGACTGCTCGAACGGCACCAGCTCCGCCGCCGGCTGCTGCAGCAGCTGCCGGATCGGGCCGATGCGGTCGATCGCGATGTCGGCGTCGGGATCGCTGCCGCGCTGGTACTCGCCCAGCTGCAGCAGCAGCTCGATGTCCTGGTGCTTGGCCAGGTACTTGCGCAGCTGGCCGGCGGCGCGCTGGTGCGCCGGGTCGACCACGCGGGGCATGGTGCGGCTGAGGCTGGAGAGCACGTCGATGGCCGGGTAGTGGTAGGCGGCCGCGAGCTTGCGCGACAGCACCACGTGGCCGTCGAGGATCGAACGGACCTCCTCGGCGATCGGGTCGCTGCCGTCCTCGTCTTCCATCAGCACGGTATAGAAAGCGGTGATGCTGCCCTTGTCGTTGTTGCCGGCGCGCTCGAACAGGCCGGGCAGGGCACTGAACACCGAAGGCGGGTAGCCGCGCCGCGCCGGCGGTTCGCCGACCGCGAGGCCGACGTCGCGCAGGGCGCGGGCGAAACGGGTGACCGAGTCCAGCAGCAGCAGCACGCGCTTGCCGCGGTCGCGGAAGTGCTCGGCGATGGCGGTGCCAACCCAGGCCGCGCGGCTGCGCTCCAGTGCCGGCCGGTCGGAAGTGGCGACCACCACCACCGACCGTGCCAGGCCTTCCGGGCCCAGGTTGTCCAGGATGAATTCGTTGACTTCGCGGCCGCGCTCGCCGACCAGCACGATCACGTTTACGTCGGCATCGCCGCCGCGCGCGAGCATGCCCATCAGGGTGCTCTTGCCGCCACCGGCGACGGCGAAGATGCCCAGTCGCTGGCCTTCGCCGACGCTGAGCACGGTGTCGATCGCGCGCACGCCGGTGGAGAACGGGCGTTCGATCAGCTTGCGGCCGAGCGGGTTGGGCGAGGGCGCGTAGATCGGCGCCTCGGCCAGCCCGCGCAGCTTGCCGCGGTCGTCGATGGGCGCGCCATGGGCGTCCAGCACCCGGCCCAGCAGGGCATCGCCGGCGCCGATGGTGGCCTGCCGGCCACTGGCGTAGACCTCGGTACTGGCGGAGACGCCGTCCAGTGCCCCCAGCGGGGTCAGCAGGGTGTGCTGGCGCGAGACGCCGACCACCTCGGCTGGCAGGCGGAAGCCCGCTGGCCCCTCGCCGGGCGGGTTGCGCAACTCGCACAACTCGCCGATGGAGGCCTTCAGGCCGGTCGCACGGATCAGGGTGCCGTAGGCTTCGGCGACCTTGCCCACGCGCTCGACGCTGCGCGCCTTGTCCAGTGCACCGGCAACCAGGGCGTCGGTGGCAGGCAGGCTGCTCACGCGTCCGTCTCCCCGTCCGGTGTTTCGGCGGCGTCATGGGCATGGGCCAGCGCGGTGCGGATCGCTTCGATCTGCTGGGCGATGCCGGCGCGGACCTGGCCGGCCTCGGACACGACCACGCAGCTCAGCGGGTCCAGGCTTTCATCGTCGACCAGCTCGATGACGCCCACGGCCGGATGCGCTTGGCGCACGGCACCCAGGCCGGCGTTGACCGGTTCGCGCACCGAAGGGTGGACGCGGATCAGCAGGAACTGCTCGGCCTGCGCGGCCTCGACCGCGTCGCGTACCAGCGCCGGCGTGACGGTACGTGCATCGAAGCCGGGAGCCAGTCGCGAGACGATGGTGCAGGCCAGGTCGGTGATGCGGCCATGGGCTTCGTTCAGCACGCGCGCCCGGCGCTCGTTGAGCGAGGCCAGCTGCTCGGCCATCTGTTGCTGGGCGCGGGCAAAGCCTTCGGCGAAACCCGCCGCGACGCCCTCCTTGCGCGCCTGCTCGATCTCGCTGGCGGCGCCCTCGTACAGCGCATTGACCTGCTCCAGCAGCCGGTCGATCTCCTCCAGCTTCTCCCACGCGGCAGGCGGGATGATGTTGCCCGCCACGGCGCGCTCGAAGTGGCGCGGCTCGAATACCGCGACCACGCCGGCGTCGGGGGTGGAGGGGTGGGTAGGGGAGGCGTCTGCGTGCATCGGATACGGATCAGCGGTCAGTGCCGGCGGCGACATGGTGGGCGTGCAGGCGGGCCACGGCGCCGGCGGGCAGGTGGGCGCGCGGCTCCGGATCGGTGGCGTGCAGCAGTTGCGTCCATTCCGCGAGGGCGGCGTCGTGGGTTGCGGCCCAATGGCGCAGCTCCGCGCGTCCCTGGCGCGCACACAGGCCCAGCAGGGCAGCCCGGGGGTCGGGCGCGGCCACGGCATCCGACAGTCGTTGCTGGAGCCTGGCCTGCAGGACCGGCGGCACCTGGCCGTCCCACATCTGCCGGTCCAGAGCCAGCAGGTAGCGCTTGCCCAGCGCCTCTTTCAAACGGCGCACCGGCTCACGGCCGATTTCGGCCCGGATCGCCGGGGCGAAGGCCAGGATGCCAAGGTTGCGCAGGAAGGGGTCAAGGCGCGCGCGTGGCCAGGCCATGGCGGTGCGGTCGAGGGCAGGCTCGGGCGAGGGCGCGAGCAGGGCCCCCGTGGGGGCTGCCAGGCAGCGCAGCAGCACTGCACGGCCGAGGCGGCTCTGCCGGCCCGCGGCCATCAGTGCCGGGTCGAGCCCTTCCAGCCACTGTGGATCCACCTCCGCCAGCAGCGTGCCCAGGCCCGTCCCCGCTGCCACGTCACTCATCCTTCCAGGTCGGTGCCTCGTCGCGCACCTCGGCGCGGCGCACCAGCGGCAGGCGCTTGCGCATGGCCAGCAAGCCCCCGGCCAGCGCGACCAGTGCCAGCACCACCAGCGCCAGCGGGTTCATCGACGACATCCGCACCGCGACCTGCTGTTCGCGGGCGGCCGCCGGCGGCACGGCACGGGTGAAGAACTTCACCGAGACGCGGTTGGGATCGTTGAGGTACTCGATACCGTCGACGACCAGTACCTTGACGTCGGTTTCGCGGTTGCGCAGCTCGTAGCCGGGCAGTTCGTAGATCACCACCGACGCGGAGGCTTCGCGGGGCTGGCTGTCGAGGGGGTTCTCCTCGGGGATCGCGACATGGACGCGGGCATCGACCACTCCGTCGATCCGCATCAGGGTAGCCTCGATCTCCTGTTGCTGGCCGCACTTGTAGCGCGCGCGTTCCTCCAGCGACGAGGACGCGAAGCCTTCCTTGCGGAACACCTCGCACAACGACACGCGGCTGCTGCCGGGCAGGCCATGGGCATCGAGCACCTGCATGGCGTAGGCGAAGTCGCCCTTGTCGACCTGGATCTCCCAGCCCTTCTTGGCGGTGGACGGCGCCTTGTCGGCCTGGACGCCCGAGGCCAGCAGGGCGGCCATGACCTGGTTGGCCTGCTGTTCGTCCAGCTCGTTGTAGAGCGTGGCGCGGCCGCAGGCTGCCAGCAGCAGGCAGGCGAGCACGGCGGCCAGGGGGCGCCAGCCATGGAAGGACAGACGGCTCATGCCTGCACCCTCCCTACGACTGCTGCCGGAACAGCTGCTGGATGCCGTCCGAGGAGCGGTTGGCAACGTTGGAGGTCAGCTGCGCGGTGAACATGAACTGGTGCGCGCGCATGGTCAGCTGGATCATCTCCGCGGGCGTGAAGTCCGATGCACCGGCGGCCAGCGAATGCGACATCGTCTCGATCCGCTCGGCGCCGCCATTGAGGCTTTCCAGCGCGGCCAGCACGGCACGGGTGCCTTCGGGCTTTTCCGTGCCCTGGACGGACAGCATCGCCGTGTCGCCGGCGGCGGGATCGACCGTGCCGGCACGTTCCATGGAAGCGGCGAAGTCGCGCATCTGCTCGCCCGCGGCCTGCGGGCTGTGCTGCGACTGTGATGCCGCAGTGGTGCCGGTGTCTGCCTGGCTGCTGGCGGCGACCCCGGCCTGGATGGCTTCGATCATCTTGGTTCTCCCGTGACGGGGTGCGCGTTACTGGCGCTTGCCCAGGGTTTCCAGCGCGTGGCCGACCGCGTTCTGCGAGGTCGCCGCGTTGTTGGAGATGAACTGCATGCGCAGGCTCTCGGCGGTCAGCTGGACCATGTTCGAGGGCTGGTCGCCGCCATTGGCGATCGCGTCGGACAGCGCGGTCACCCGGCCGGCCTGGTTGTCGAGCGTGTCACCCCAGGCCTTGGCCATGGCCTCGTACCAGCTGGTGCTGGAGCCGGCCGAGGCGGGCTTGCGGGTGGTGCCGGCGTTGGCCGAGGCGATGAAGGTGGTCAGCGGGACGTTCGGGTCGGTTGCATTGATGCTCATCGGGCTTTCTCCTTGTGACGGTTTGCACTGCGTGGCGAGCATTCGGCCTGCTCACGGGGCCTGTTGGTTGCCTTGGGTCATTGGGCGGAGGGGGTGGCCGTGCCGGAAGGCGCGGCGGGCACGTCCACGGGGTCGTCGATTGGGGTGTCGATGGGAGCGTCCGCGGAACCGGCATCGGCGACAACGGTGCCATCGGCGTCCTCCGCCGCCTGGGGGCTTTCGTCGGACGGCTCCATGCGGAGCTTGTGGATCAGGCCGCCGCGCACGGCCAATGCGCCCTTTTCGCTGATCCCGGCCAGCAGGCCGCGCTCGCCGGGCAGCTGCTCGCCGGGGCGGTAGACCTCGCCGTCGGAGGCGATCACGTGCGGGTCGTCGCCGTTCACCCAGTTGATCAGGCGTACCCGTGCCGGCGGTGGCGGAGCGGGCTTGCCGTCGGCCAGCAGTAGCGGTGCGTCGCGCGGCGGAAGCAGTTCGGCAAAGCCGTTGATGTCGCGCATGACGCGCGAGCGGCCCGCCTCGGCCAGCGCCGACCAGTCCTCGAAATCCGCCTCCGGCTCCACCCGTACCGCGCCGTCGCCCTCGTAGCGCGTGTCGGCGGTGATGCCGAAGGTGCGCAGGACCTCGCGCACGTCCAGGGCGACGTTCTCGCCGGTACGCAGGCGCAGTTCCACCGGCAGCGATTCCTCGTCGATCCGTTCCTGCAGGCGGCGCGCCGCGGCGGGATCCTCGACGGTGCCGGCCAGCACCAGCGACTTGCCCTGGCCGTCGATGACGCTGGTGTCGCGCACGCCGTGCTCGCTGGCCAGCTCGGCGATGCGCTCCTGCGGCGTGGCGCGCGGTGCGCTGTCCGGTCGCACCATCGCGTAGATGCCGACCGAAACCAGCGACAGCAGCGCGACGGCGACCAGCGCGGTAGGCAGGAACGGACGCCGGGCCGGCGCGGCCTGCACGGGCGTGGTGGCCACCATCCCGGGCCTGGCGCCCAGCGTGGTCCAGCCTTCGTCGTCGGCCGGGCCGATCGCGATCGAAACCCCGCCCAGCCGGGCGGGTTGCAACTGCGGCAGATCGATCGGGTCACCCGGCTCCAGCGGGTCGCCGTCGAACTCCAGCGCGGCATCGATTGCCCGCAGCGAAAGGGTGTCGCCATGGCGCAGCACCATTGCGTGGTGCCGGGCCACGCCGGGGTCGGACAGGATGATGTCGCAGTCCTCCCCGCTGCCGATCAGCAGCATTTCCTGCTCCGACAGGACCCGGCTGGCACCGTCGTGCAGGCCGGAAAGGATGCGCAGCACCAGCGGTACTGGCTGCTGCGGGTCCACGGCCTCGATGTGGTCGTCGCTGCTCATGCGTTGATCTGCCCCGATTGAACGATGCGGAGGTCCGGAGCCAGCTCCTGGTAGGACAGCACCGGCAGGCTGAAGAAGTCGTTCTCCAGCAGCTTGCGCAGGTGCCGGCGCACGTCGAGTGAACACAGCAGCACCGGGTGCACGCCGGGCTGCTGGCGTGCCAGGTGGCCGCGCACTTCGCCGGTCAGCCGCGCCGCGGTCTCGGGCGCGATCGCAAGCTGGCTGGCACCGCCGGCCACCCGCACCGACTGGCGCAGCCGGTCTTCCAGTTCCGGATGGATCAGCAGCACGTGCAGCGTGCGTTCGTCGTCGGCGTAGCGTTCGGCGATCTCCCGCTTGAGCGCGACACGCACGTACTCGGTCAACAGCACCACGTCCTTCTCGCGGCCGCCGACGTCGGTGATGGCTTCGAACACGTCGCGCAGGTTGCGCATCGGCACGCCTTCCTCGGCCAGCCGGCGCAGCACGTCGGATACGCGCTGCGGGGCCACCACGCGCAACATCTCCTTGATCAGGTCGGGGTAGTCGCGCTGCATCCTGGCGAACAGCTGCGAGGTTTCCTGGATCCCGATGAAACCGCCCATCCGGCGTTCCAGTGCCTGCCTCAGGTGGGACTGCATCGCGCGCTGCGGCGGCTCCGTGCCCTCGGCCGGCTCCACCCACTCGCCCGGCAGGGCGGGGTAGAAGCCCGGCGGCGCGCGACCGGGCTCGGCACCGGCGCCGGCGGGACGGAAATGCCGCCCCTCGGGGACCACGCCGGAGGCGATGCGTCCGCCAAAGGCGGTCAGCCGGTAGCTGTGGGGGCCCAGCGACGGGTCGATCCGGAACGCGGGGGCCGGCAGTGGCACCCCGGTGCGTTCGCGCAATTGCTGGGCGGTGGCCAGCACGCCGTCCTGGATCGGCTGTTTGCCGCCAAGCGCGTCCACGAGCGAGGGGGCGACGGCGAGCTGCAGTGGCGCCGGCGGTGCCAGGTCATCGGTTTCCACCGGCTCGTGGACGCTTGCCATCTCCGCGTCGCTGACCCGGAAGGCGCGGCGCAGCACGTCGTACTCGTGGCGGTAGCGCCAGGCCGAGAAGCCGAGCAGGGCGACGCCGATCAGCCCGAACACCAGGGTCGGGAAGCCCGGTACCAGCATCATCAGCAGCGACAGCACGCCGGTGATCAGCGCGATGCGCGGCTGCGCGGAGACCTGGCGGGTGATCGCCGCGCCCAGGTGGGCGTCCTCCTCCTCGCCAGCGGTGCGGGTGACCACCAGGCCGGCGGAAATCGCCGCCAGGATCGCCGGGATCTGCGAGACCAGGCCGTCGCCAATGGTCAGGATGCTGTAGGTCTGGGTCGCCTCGCCCAGTTCCATGTCGTGCTGCAGCACGCCCACCGCCAGGCCGCCGAGCAGGTTGATGATGATGATCACGATGCCGGCGATGGCGTCGCCCTTCACGAACTTCATCGCGCCGTCGAGGCTGCCGTAGAGCTGGCTCTCGGTTTCCAGCAGGCGCCGCTTGCGGCGTGCCTCGTCCTTGTCCAGCAGCCCCGAGCGCAGGTCGGAGTCGATCGACAGCTGCTTGCCCGGCATGGCGTCCAGGGTGAAGCGCGCGGCGACCTCGGCCACGCGCTCGGCGCCCTTGGCGACCACGATGAACTGCACCACGGTGATGATCAGGAACACCACCAGGCCGACGACCAGGTTGCCGCCGGCGACCATGTTGCCGAAGGTGTCGATGATGTGGCCGGCGTCGGCGTTGATCAGGATCGACTTGGTGATCGCGATCGACAGCGCAAGCCGGAACAGCGTGGTCAGCAGCAGCACGCTGGGGAAGCTGGAGAAGGCGACCGGCGACGGGATGTAGATCGCCAGCAGCAGCAGGGCGAAGCCGATGGCGATGTTGAAGGCGACCAGGGTATCGATCACCGCCAGCGGCAGCGGCAGGATCATCAGGGTGATGATCGTCACCGCGCCCGCCGCCAGCACCAGGTCGCTGTAGCCATTGCGGCGCCGCGGGCCCGCACCTTGCGGCGGGGCCAGCAATGAACCGATCAGCTCGCGCACGCACTTCCCCCTGTACCCGTCCGTCCTTCCGCCTGTGTCAGCGGCAGTCATCCGTGACCGCGCCGCCGCCGGGCCCCGTGGCCCTGTGGCCCCGGCTGGGAGGGGGGGTGGAATGCCTTCCCGTCAGCTGGGGTTGTCCCCAGGGGTCAATACCTGCCCTTGAGTGACAGGCTCGAAGCTAGCACCATTAGTCGCGTGTTTGCCACCCCGGGGCGCTACCGGGGTCACCGTCGGAACGTGCAGGGGGATCGAGTGCCACATCCCGTGGATCAAGTTCTGCGATCAGGCTCAGGGCCTGCGTGCCAACGCCGACGGCCAGGTAGCGGTCGTTGCGGGTGCGCACGACCACGACGCGTTCGCGCGGGCCAACGGGCAGGATCTGTACAACCGACAGCGCCGCGTCGGGACCGGTCAGGCGATTGCGCCGCCGCGCGTGGTACAGCACTGCAACGAGGACGCCGATGACCAGCAGCACCGGGACCACCACCGCAATCAGGTCCGCGACCAGGCCCGTGCCACCGTCCGTGGCGGGAGCGGCGGACAGGGCGGGCAACGGGAGGCTGGCCAGGGCCAGGCCGGGGAGGAGGGGGCACGGTCGCATCGTCGGGTGGTTCCCTGGTTCGGTTGCGGGGTACGGTAGCAGCGACCCGTGCCACTTCGAGTGGCATGCCACTGGCAGGGGGAGTGTCGGCTGATGGGAGTACCAGGGGGGACGACACGACCCGGTGGCGACGCCGCTGGCACGGCAACCGCGGTGCCATCGCTGGAGGCATTGCTCGAGGCGATTCCGGTCGCCTGCGCGGCCTTCGCGCTCGGCTCGGGCCAACTGGTCGCGGGCAACCGGCGGTACCACGACCAGTTCGGGCCGGTGCCCGGCCATGTCTCGCGCGAGCGGCTGGTGCGTGAACTCCATCCCGGGTCCACCGGCGATGACAGCGGCAGCCCCACTGGCCGGCGCGACGTGCGCCTGCCGCACAACGGCCGCTGGTACAGCCTCCACTGGGGCCGCGTGCAGGACGAGGGACAGCCGCTGGACCTGCTGACCGCGGTCGATATCTCCGAACGCATCGAAGTGCTGGATTCGCACAAGAGCCAGCAGGAAAAGCTGCTGTTCACCTCGCGGCTGATGTCGGTCGGCGAGATGGCGGCCACGCTGGCCCATGAGCTCAACCAGCCGCTGGCGGCGATCGTCAACTACCTCAACGGCAGCCTGCGCCTGGTCGGCCAGGCCGGTGGCCCGGTCCAGGTCGAGCGCGCCCTGCAGGCCGCCCGCACCCAGGCCGAGCATGCCAGCGCGGTGATCGCGCGGGTCCGGGAGTTCGTCCGCGCCCGCGAGCCGCGGCGCTCCGCGCACCAGCTGGCGCGCATCGCCGATACCGTCCTGGAGTTGCTGCGCCTGGAGGCCGAGCGCCAGCAGCTGTGCATCGAGTTGGCGCTGCCTGCCGACCTGCCCGAGGTGTACGCCGACCGGGTGATGGTCGAGCAGGTGCTGCTCAACCTGGTCAAGAACGCCATCGAGGCGATGCGCGAGACCCCCGCCGGCGAGCGCGCGCTGCGGGTGGAGGGACGGGTGAACCTGGACGGCGACGTCGAGGTCCGCGTCGTCGACCGCGGCAGCGGCCTCAGCAAGTCCCAGCAGGACCAGCTGTTCTCCCCCTTCTTCACCACCAAGGCCGACGGCCTGGGCATCGGCCTGGCGATCTGCCGCTCGATCATCGAGTACCACGAGGGGCGGATGTTCTTCGAACCGTCACCGGCGGGCGGCAGCGTATTCGGGTTCACCCTGCCTGTAGCGGAAGGACGGGCATAGATGATGGAGGTACCAGGCCATGGCTGAGCGGCCGGCAAGCAGTACCCGGGTCCACCTGGTGGACGACAACGAAGGGTTCCGGGATTCCACCGCGTGGTTGCTGGAGACCGCGGGCTTCGAGGTGGAGTCCTACGGGTCGGCACCGGCTTTCCTGGAGGCCCGGGGCGAAGGCGCCCCGGCCCCGGCCGGCAGCGTGGAGTGCCTGGTCTCGGACATCCGCATGCCGGAGATGAGCGGCGTGCAGCTGCAGGAAGAGTTGCGCCGCCGCGGTGACGCGATCCCGCTGGTGTTCGTGACCGCCCATGGCGACGTGCCGCTGGCGGTGGAGGCGATGCGCAAGGGCGCGGCGAACTTCCTGGAGAAGCCGTTCGGCGACGAGGTCCTGGTCGATGCCATCAACGCGGCGCTGACCCGGGTCCGCGGCGCCAGCGAGGCGCTTGGCCGGCTGAGTCCGCGCGAGCGCCAGGTGCTGGACCTGGTGGTCGCCAGCAAGCCCAACAAGATCATTGCCGACATCCTCGGCATCAGCATCAAGACGGTCGAGCTGCACCGGGCGAACATGATGAACAAGCTGGGGGTGCGTTCGCTCCCCGACCTGATGAAGGTGGCGCTGGGTCATGGGTGACGTGAACGAAGTGGTGCTCCCCGTGGCGGCGCGCCTGCCGCGCATTCCGGAGCAACGTGCAGCCGTGCTCCAGGCGCTGTTCCGGCAACCGCGCCGGTGGCCGGTGGAGGGCGGCGGCACGTTGGCGTTCGGGCCCGGTGATGCGCCGCCTCCGGAGGAAACCTTCGCGATCGACTCCGATGGTGCGCGGCTGGCACTGGCGCTGGATCCCCGCGAGGGGACCGTGCCGGAAGGGCTGCACTGGGCCGAGCATTCCGGCCGCTCCCGGGTGCTGGCCTGGAGCCTGGCGCAGGAGGCGCGGCTGGTGAGGCTGAGCCAGGCGCTCGGCATGACGCTGGTGCCGGCGGTGGCCGGTGGCGACGATCCCGTTGCCGAGGTGACCGCGGGCGAGGGGGCGTGGCTGCGTTTCCGCGTGGGCGCGCAGCCCGGTGGCGATGACGACCCCGGCGGCATGCTCTGGTTGCCGTTGTCGCGGCTGCAGGCGTTGCTGGCCAGGGCCGAGGCGGTGGACGAGGCGGGGCTGGAGGACGCGCTGGCGCCATGGCGCGCCCTGCCGGCTCCGGTCACGGTGCGGATGGACGGCCCGCGGGTGCCGCGCGCCGAGTGGGCGCGGCTGGTGCCCGGCGCAGTGATCGTGGCCGGGCGTGTTTCCGCGCCGCCGCCGGTGCGGGCGCGCGCTGCGGGGCTCGCCTGGCCGGTGGAGCAGGGCCCCCGCGGCTGGTGTGTGACAGGACCGGGCGTGCCCGGAAGCGAAGACCAGGAGACAACGATGAGCGACGACGAGCAGCAGGTGGCGAACGAGGCGGCCCAGGCCGGGGAGGCGTCAGGCACGCCGGTGGGCAGCCTGCCGGTGCAGGTCCAGTTCGAGCTCGGCCGGCTGGAGGTGGCCCTGTCCGACCTGGCCCAGTTGCAGCCCGGCTACGTGTTCGCGCTGCCGGCGAACCTGGAAGGGGCCAACGTCGCCATCCGCGCAAACGGCCGCGAGGTCGGCCGCGGCGAGCTGGTGGCGGTGGGCGACACGCTCGGCGTGCGCCTGCGCTCCTGGAGCTGACGCGTGGAGTCGTTTTCCCCGGCACTCATCATCCTGGTCGTCGTCAGCCTGGCGCTGGCGCCGTTCGTGGCGGTGATGGTGACCTCGTTCACCAAGATCGTGGTGGTGCTGAGCCTGCTGCGCAATGCGCTGGGACTGCAGCAGGTTCCGCCCAACGTGGTGATCAACGGGCTGGCGATCGTGTTGTCCATCTACGTCATGTATCCGGTGATCCTGGATACGCACGCGGTGGTGGATGCACACCTCGAGGGGCGGCCCCCGCCCGCGCACGTCGCCACCGCGCCGGCGCGGCCAGGGACGACGGCGGTGGCCATGGTCGCGGTGCGCAACCCTGCGGGAATCACCACCAGCGTGGACAGCAGTGCGGCCCTCGCCGGTCCCCCCGCCACCGCGGTGGACCCGGGCGTGGAGGACGAGGCGATCGCGGGCCAGGCGGACGACCCGGCCGGTCCGGGTACCAGCCGGGGGCTGGACGGCATGGACGTCGCGCGGATGCTCGAACTGGTGGAAGTCGGCAAGGAACCGCTGCGCGCCTTCCTCATCCACCATTCCAGCGATACCGAGCGGGCCTTCTTCCTGCGCAGCGCGCAGCGGCTGCTGCCACCGGGCAAGCGCGACGAGGTCGGGGTCGACGACTTCATCGTGATCGTGCCGGCCTTCACGGTCAGCGAGCTGACCGCGGCGTTCCAGATCGGCTTCCTGATCTTCCTGCCGTTCCTGATCATCGACCTGGTGGTGGGCAACATCCTGCTGGCGCTGGGCATGATGATGATGTCGCCGACGACGGTATCGCTGCCGCTCAAGCTGCTGCTGTTCGTCCTGATCGATGGCTGGGCCAAGCTGGTGCATGGCCTGGTACTGACCTACAGCATGTAGCGGGGTGCGGCGATGAACGAAGTACTGGAGCTCACCAAGCAGGCGCTGTGGCTGGTGCTGCTGTTGTCGGGACCGCCGATTGCCGCGGCGGCCATCATGGGGTTGATCGTGGCGTTCCTGCAGGCAGCCACCCAGCTGCAGGAACAGACCCTGGCCTATGCGGTGAAGCTGGTGGTCATCATCGTCACGCTGTTCGTCACCGCCGCGCTGATCGGCGGCACGCTCTACACCTTCGCCGAGCGGCTGTTCCTCGATTTCCCGGGGCTGGTCCAGAGGTGATCGCCGGCTACGACTCGGTCGGCAACGCGATGCTGGCGTTGGGGCTCACCGTGCCCCGCGTCACCGGCGCGTTCCTGATGCTGCCGCTGCTGACCCAGCAGACGGTACCGGCCATGGTCCGCAACAGCTTCCTGGTCAGCCTGGCGATCGTGGCGATGCCGATCGCGATGGCCGGGGCGCCGGTCGATTTCATGGACAACCCGGTGTGGATCGCGCTGATCCTCAAGGAGCTGTTCCTGGGGATCTCGCTGGGCTTCTGCTTCGGCATCGTGTTCTGGGCGATCGGTGCGGCCGGCAGCGTGATGGACAGCCAGGTCGGCATGGGCATGGCGTCGATCTTCGATCCCATCCAGGGCCACCAGATCTCCCTGCACGGCCAGTTCCTGTCGCAGCTGGCGGCCTGGCTGTTCATGGCCAGCGGTGCCTTCCTGGTCTTCCTGGACCTGCTGCTGTCCAGTTACGTGCTGTGGCCGGTGATGTCCTACACGCCGGTGCTGGGCAGCGGCGGCATGAGCGTGTTCGTCGGCCACTTCGACTACCTGATGACCACCCTGCTGGTCATGGCGGCGCCGGCGATGGTGCTGTTGCTGGTGATCGACCTGACGTTCGGCCTGGTCAACCGGTATGCGCCGCAGCTGAACGTGTTCGCGCTGACGCTGCCGATCAAGGCCTGGATCGCCACCGCGGTGATCCTGCTGCTGATCGGCGTCTACGTGGAGATCGTGCTCAAGCGGCTGGCGGCCAACCGCGGGCTGCTGGACCTGCTCGACCGGGCTTTTTCCTGAGCGCAGGGGCCCGGCCCGGCGTGTCAGCCACGCGCGTCGCGCACGCCCTCGGCCCAGTGCAGGACCTCGGCGACGGCTTCGAAGAACTCCTTGCCGATGTAGTCGTCCAGTTCCACCTTCTCGTGCAGCCCGCGCGCCAGCGGGATGTTCTGCATGATCGGCACCCCGGCCTCCTCGGCGGCGCGCCGGATCATCTCCGCCTCGTGGCCTTCGCCCTTGGCGACGACCACCGGCAAGTCGGTGGTGCCGTGCTCGTATTGCAGGGCCACGGCGATGTGGGTGGGGTTGGTCACGACGACGCTCGATCCACGGACGGCGCTGAGCATGTTCTGCTGCGACCACTCCTGGTGCAACTGCCGGCGGCGCTGCTTGATGTAGGGGTCGCCCTCGCTCTCCTTCACTTCCTGCTTGATGTCGCGCTTGCTCATGCGCAACTGCTTCAGGTACGAGTACTTCTGGTAGGCCGAGTCCAGGGCGGAGATGAAGAAGAACACGAACACCGTCCAGATGACGATGCGGACCAGTCCGGTCCACAGTGCCTCGCCCATCGCCGCGGGCGGGGAGTAGGGAAGCAGGAGCAACTGCTCCATCAGTCCCCACAGCACGACCACCCCGATCCCGATCAGCGCGGCACTCTTGAAGATGGATTTCACCAGCTCGACCAGGTTGTCCATCGAGAACATCTTCTTGATGCCCTCGGCGGGGTTGAGCTTGTCCATCTTCGGGGTGACTTTCTTGAAGGACAGCAACGGGCCGACCTGCAGGAACTCGACCAGGATCCCCAGCATTACCGCCAGCACCGCCAGCGGCAGCACCAGCCACGCCAGGGTCTGCACCGCGGCCCAGCCCAGCTCCACCAGTGCCGGCAGGAAAGGCTTGTGCATGGCCTCCAGGCTGAGCTGGAACAGGCCCTTCACCTGCTCGCCCATGAAGCCCATCAGCATCCAGCCGCCCAGCAGCCAGCCCAGCACCAGCACCGTGCTGGTCAGGTCCTTGCTCTTGGATACGTTGCCTTCCTTGCGCGCATCGCGGATGCGCTTGGCGGTCGGCTTTTCGGTCTTGTCGGCGCCCTGGTCCTTGGATGCCATGGCGGTCTCCGGGTGTGCGGGGCGGCCGGGTCAGGCTAGCATGCGGAAGGTGGCTGCAAACCGCGCCTGAACCCGGGGCCGACCCTCGGGGCCACCCTAGATGGCAAGCCTTGGACCCGGCGGTACATTGCAATCGTGTTTCAGGCCTGAACGGGCCAGGAGCCATTACGGCGAACCCCATGAGCAGCATCAGCAACAATCCGGGCCTCGATCCAGCCGCCTTGCGCCTGGGCCTCGGGCAGGTCGCATTCGACGATCCGCGCCAGCGGGACGCGGGGCAGCCGGCGGACGTTGCCGAAACGGCCGGCGCCGACCTTGTCCAGCAGCCCGCCGGGCCGCTGGCGGACCCGGGCGAAACCGTGCTGCAGCTGCAGGCCTGGGACGGGGTCGGGCAGCGCATGCTGCCGGGCGAGCACGCGCTGGAGCAGCAACTGGCCGGGCAGCCGCTCGCCAATGCCGCCGACCTGGGCGTCGATGCGGTGCTGGGCGCCCTCTACTGACCGGAGCCGGTCACGGCCCCACCTGGCTCGGCTAGGATTGCCGTGTCCCGCGGCGGCTGCCGTGGTTGCCCGGAGTCCCGATGCAGTCGCCGTCGCCCCCTGAGCATCTTCCGTCCGCCGAGGCGTTGCGCGCCGCGGCAGCGCGACTGGTGTCGGCACTCGCGGCGCACCCGGACCCGGAGTACCGCCTCACGGTGCTCAAGCGCCTGGCGCGGCGCCTGGGCGAGGAGCAGTACCCGCTGTTCCTCCGGATCCTCGGGGTGGTCGCCGAGAGCGATGACACCCGTGCGCAGCGGGTACTGGCCGAGACCCTCGGCACCGCGTTGCGGCGAATGGACCTGCCCGGAGGGGCGCTGAGCTCCTGGGGCGCCACGCGCCTGCCGGAAAGCGGCCAGCCGGTGGCGGCCAGTGCCTTCTCCGGCCAGTTCTTCGGCGCGACCCCGCAGCGCCTGCTCGGGCCGGTGGAGTACCTGACGGTCTGGCACCTGCAGCGCACCCAGCGCCGACCGCTGGGCGCGGACGCCTTCCACACCGCGCTCGCACGCCTGGTCGCCCTGCTCAACCACAGCGAGGACGCCCGCACCCTGTATCCGCAGAAGCTCGCGGCCGACGCCCAGAGCGAGATGGAGGGTGCCTACACCCGCACCACCCGCGACCGCCTGGCCGCGATCGCCTCGGCCTGGGCCGCGGGCCAGGCGCCGGAGGAGGTGGCCGCAGCTGCCCTGGCTGTGCGGGACGATGCTGCCGCCCCGCCGCCGGCCGCCTGGGTGGTGCGCGACCTGTAGCCTGCCGCGCACGCGGGGTTTGACTTGCCGCGCCCGCTCCCCAACCATCTGCATCCAGGACCCTTGCCTGAAAGGTGGCCCGCGCCAACGCGCCGGCCGAGCGTGCGACATGGACACTACTACTGCCCATCGCTGATCCCGCCCGCGGCCGCTCCGGAAGGCGCCTGCGTGGCGCCTTTTTTCATGCTTCCGCGGTCCCGGCGCACGCCGCCACCCCGCATCATCCAGACAGCCCAATCGACATGATCACGATCACCCTTCCCGACGGCAGCCGCCGCGAGTTCGATGCCCCCGTCACCGTCATGCAGGTCGCCGAGTCCATCGGTCCCGGCCTGGCCAAGGCCACCGTGGCCGGCAAGGTGGACGGCCGCCAGGTCGACGCCTCCGACCTCATCGACCAGGACGCCAGCCTGCAGATCCTCACCCCGAAGGATCCGGAAGGGGTCGAGATCATCCGCCACTCCTGCGCCCACCTGGTCGGCCACGCGGTCAAGCAGCTGTACCCGGACGCCAAGATGGTCATCGGCCCGGTGATCGACGAGGGCTTCTATTACGACATCTGGCGCGCGCAGCCGTTCACGCCCGACGACATGGCTGCCATCGAGCAGCGCATGCGCGAGCTGATCGACACCGAGTACGACGTCATCAAGCGCATGACCCCGCGCGAGGAGGTCATCGAGACCTTCAGCGCCCGCGGCGAGGACTACAAGCTGCGCCTGATCGAGGACATGGGCCCGGAAGTCACCGCCATGGGCCTGTACCACCACCAGGAATACGTGGACATGTGCCGTGGCCCGCACGTACCCAATACCCGGTTCCTGAAGTCGTTCAAGCTGCTGCGCATCTCCGGTGCCTACTGGCGCGGCGATGCGAAGAACGAGCAGCTGCAGCGCATCTACGGCACCGCCTGGGCCGACAACAAGCAGCTCAAGGCGTATATCCAGCGCATCGAGGAGGCCGAGAAGCGCGACCACCGCCGCATCGGCAGGCAGCAGGAACTGTTCCACCTGCAGGAGGAGGCCCCGGGCCTGGTGTTCTGGCACCCGAAGGGCTGGGCCGTCTGGCAGGTGGTCGAGCAGTACATGCGCGGCGTGTACCGCGACTCGGGCTACCAGGAAGTGCGCTGTCCGCAGATCCTGGACGTGTCGCTGTGGCAGCAGTCCGGCCACTGGGACAACTACAAGGAGAACATGTTCTTCACCGAGTCGGAGAAGCGCACCTACGCGCTCAAGCCGATGAACTGCCCGGGCCACGTGCAGGTGTTCAACCACGGCCTGCACAGCTACCGCGACCTGCCGATCCGCTACGGCGAGTTCGGCGCCTGCCACCGCAACGAGCCCTCCGGCGCGCTGCACGGCATCCTGCGCGTGCGCGGCTTCACCCAGGACGACGGCCACATCTTCTGCACCGAAGGACAGATCGAGTCCGAGGTGCGCGCTTTCCACCAGCAGGCGCTGAAGGTGTACGCCGACTTCGGCTTCGAGGACATCCAGATCAAGATCGCCCTGCGCCCGGACTCGCGCCTGGGCGATGACGCCACCTGGGACAAGGCCGAAGGCGCGCTGCGCTCGGCCCTGGCCGCGGCCGGGGTGCAGTGGCAGGAGCTGCCGGGCGAGGGCGCCTTCTACGGACCGAAGATCGAGTACCACCTCAAGGATGCGATCGGCCGCACCTGGCAGCTGGGCACCGTGCAGGTGGACTTCATGATGCCCGGCCGCCTCGGCGCCGAGTACGTGGACGAGAACAGCCAGCGCCGCAACCCGGTCATGCTGCATCGGGCGATCGTCGGCTCGATGGAGCGCTTCATCGGCATCCTGATCGAGCACCACGCCGGCCATTTCCCGGCCTGGCTGGCCCCGGTCCAGGCGGTGGTGATGAATATCACCGACGCTCAGGCTGAATATGTGAACGAAGTGGCCAAAAGCCTTGCAAATCAAGGCTTCCGGGTCGAGGCCGATTTGCGGAACGAAAAGATCGGCTTTAAGATCCGCGAGCACACGCTGCAGCGCGTGCCGTACCTGCTGGTGGTCGGAGACCGCGAGAAGGAAGACGGCGCGGTGGCGGTGCGTACGCGTTCCGGAGAAGATTTGGGCACAATGTCGCTGTCCGCCTTCGCCGATACCTTGCGTTCGCAGCAGTTGGCGTAAACCGAAATATGCGGGCCGGCATCGCCGGCCGCAGTCCAGCCCACCCCCGGAGACTGAAATATCAGCACCCCCGACAAGCAAAACCGGAAAAACCAGGAGATCCGCGTCCCGCGCGTGCGCGTGATCGGATCCGATGGCGAAATGATCGGCGTCCTGTCGCGCGACGAGGCGTTGCGCATGGCCGAGGACGAAGCCTTGGACCTGGTCGAGATCCAGCCCAACGCGGATCCGCCGGTCTGCAAGATCATGGACTTCGGCAAGTTCAAGTTCGACTTGCAGAAGAAGGCCAACGAGGCCAAGAAGAAGTCCAGGCAGGTCGAGATCAAGGAAGTGAAGTTCCGCCCGGTCACCGACGAGGGCGACTACCAGATCAAGCTGCGCAACATGCGCCGCTTCCTGGAAGAGGGCGACAAGGTCAAGGTCAACATCCGCTTCCGTGGCCGCGAGATGAGCCACCAGGAGCTGGGGCGGCAGATGGCCGGCCGGATCGAGGCCGACCTGGGCGAGGACATCGTGATCGAGTCGCGCCCGCGCCTTGAAGGCCGGCAGATGGTCATGATGATCGCGCCGAAGAAGAAGTAGGCCGCCGCGGCGGCAGTTGCGCTCCTTCGGGAGCGCGACGGCAGGGGGCGCCAGTGGCGCCCCTTGTCATGTCCAGCCGCGGCGCGACCCGCGGGCATGGCCGCCCCGGTGCCGCACCGGCACCTGCGCCGCAGGTCCGGCGAAGCCGCTGATTTGCAAAAGGAAAGCCGGCACAGGCATAATGCCCGGCTCCGGTTCGCCGGAGGGCTGGCGACAGCCACAGGACCCGTCCTGGTTCCCTTGGGGATCAGCGACTTACAGACCGGTGTGGGCAAGGATGGAAAGCGTGGGTATCCGCACGCTTGGCGACGAAGTCGCAAAGCGTAAGGAGAACACCGCCCGTATCAGTGACAGTTCCCATCAAGGACATTCGTAATGCCCAAGATCAAGACCAACCGGGCGGCGGCCAAGCGTTTCCGCAAGACCGCCTCCGGCAAGTACAAGGCTGGCCACGCCAACCGTAGCCACATCCTCACCAAGAAGGCGACCAAGCGGAAGCGCAACCTGCGGCAGACGAACCATGTTCGTGCCGAGGACGCGGGCCGTCTGGACCGCATGCTGCCGTATCTCTGAGGAGGATTAAGACATGGCACGAGTCAAGCGTGGCGTCCAGGCGCGCCGCCGTCACAAGAAGATCCTGAGCCTCGCC
>JAEWFH010000079.1 GCA_023388955.1 Pseudomonadota bacterium | reverse complement strand
GTGGGCGTGCTGCAGTTCGACGTGGTCGCCTACCGGCTCAAGGCCGAGTACGGGGTGGATGCGATCTTCGAGCAGGTCAGCGTGGCCACGGCGCGGTGGATCCACTGCGGCGACGAGAAGAAGCTCGACGAGTTCCGCGACCGCAACGCCACCAACCTGGCCATCGACGGGGCTGGCGAGCTGGTCTACCTGGCCCCGACCCGGGTCAACCTGCAGCTGGCGCAGGAGCGCGCGCCCGGCGTGGAATTCCGCGCTACCCGCGAGCACGCCCAAGCGGTGGATCCGGCCTGAGCGACCGGTGGTGAACGCGCCGCAACGCGTTCACCACTGCTTTACCGGGGCGTACCGAAGGTGGGGGCGAACCCGAACCACGGATCCCCATGGCGTCCAAGGCACCCGACCGGAAGAACTGGTGGCGCGCACCGGCGCGGCATCCATGGTGGACCGCGCTGTCGGTATTCGTGCTCGCGGTGATCGTACTGGCGCTGCTGTGGGACTGGAACTGGTTCAAGGGCCCGGTCGAGCGGCGGGTCGAGGCGGCGACCGGCCGTGAGTTCGAGATCGGGGGCGACCTCGACGTCGACCTGGGCCTGGTCCCGACCATCCGGGCCGATCGCCTGCGCCTTGGCAACGCGGAGTGGTCGGAGCAGGCCGACATGGCACACGCGGAGCGCCTGGAGCTCGATCTCGCCCTCCTGCCCCTGTTGCGCGGAACGGTGAGCCTGCCCCGGCTGCGCCTGGACAACCCGCGGCTGCTGCTCGAGCGGGGCCCGGACGCGACCGGGAACTGGGTCTTCGACCGCGGGGAAACCGGCGACAGCCGCTGGGAACTCCGCCTGGGCAAGCCCGTGATCGAGTCCGGCGCGCTGCGCTACCTGGACGCGGCCAACGAGACCGACATCCTGGTGGGGGTGGCCGGCAACCCGGACATCTTCGTCTCCGGCGGCGGCACCTGGGAAGGCAATGAGTTCAGCCTGGACGGCAGCGGCGAGTCCCCGCTGGAACTGATGGATACCGAGGCGCCCTACCGCATCGACGTGAGGGCACGCGCCGGCGCCACCCGCGCCCATGCCCTCGGCACCCTGCTCGACCCGTTGCGCCTGCGCGACTTCGACCTGCAGTTCGAGCTGGCCGGCCAGGATCTGGAGGACCTGTTCCCGCTGGTCGGCGTCGCCCTGCCGCCCACCCCGCCCTATCGCCTGGACGGCCGCCTCACCCGCGACATCGACGGCCCGCGCAGCACCTGGCACTACGACGGGTTTTCCGGGGTCGTCGGGCAGAGCGACCTGGGCGGCGATGCCGCCTTCACCACCGGCGGCGAACGCCCGTTCCTGCAGGCCAACCTGCACTCCACCCGGCTCGATTTCGACGACCTGGCCGGCTTCGTCGGCGCGCCTCCCGCCAGCGGGGGCGGCGAGGCCAGCAATCCGGAGCTGGTCGCCCACGCCCGCGACCGCCGTGCCCAGGGCCGGGTCCTGCCCGACCACCCGTACGAGCTGGACAAGCTGCGCGCGATGGACGCCGACGTGCGCCTGAAGGCCACGCGCATCAATTCGCCGGTACTGCCACTGGACGACATGGATGCGCACCTGCTGCTGGAGGCCGGCCTGCTGCGGCTGGACCCGCTGGACTTCGGCGTCGCCAGCGGCACGATCCGCTCGACCATCCGCATGGACGCGCGCCAGGACACCATCCGTACCGACGCCGACCTCCGGGCCTCCGGCCTGGACCTGTCGCGGATGCTGCCGGAGGTGGAGCTGCTGCAGAACGCGATCGGGCGCGTCAGTGGCCACGCGGTGCTGGGCGGCGACGGCAACTCCGTGGCCCGGATGCTCGGCAGCGCGGACGGCGAGCTGGCGCTGGGCACCGGGCAAGGCTCGATCAGCAACCTGCTGATGGAGTTCGCCGGCATCGACCTGGCCGAGATCATCAAGTTCAAGCTCGGCGAGGACCGGATGATCCCGATCCGCTGTGCCTTCGCCGACTTCGCCGTGGCCGACGGCGTGATGGAGACACGTGCGCTCGCCTTCGACACCACCGACACCCTCCTGGTCGGCGAAGGCAGCATCGACCTGGGCGAGGAACGGCTCGACCTGGTGATCAAACCCCGGCCCAAGGACCGCAGCCTGCTCGCCTTCCGCACCCCGTTGCTGGTGCAGGGCAGGTTCCTGGAACCCGACCTGGGCGTGGACCCCGGCCCGATCGCGCTGCGCGCGGCGGTGGCGCTGACGCTGGGGAGCATCGCGCCACCCGCGGCCCTGCTGGCCACGCTGGAGCTGGGCCCCGGGGAGGATTCAGGCTGTGGCGGCGAATACGCCCACTGAAGGCCCTAGCCCGCGATGTACCGCTGCAGCTGGTCGAGCTCTTCCTGCTGGTCCTCGATCACCGCCTTGACCAGGTCACCGATGGACACCACGCCCACGACGCGGCGGTCCTCCACCACCGGCAGGTGGCGCAGGCGACGGTCGGTGACCAGCTTCATGCAGTGGTCCACCGTGTCGTCCAGCCCGACCTGGACCACTTCGGGGGTCATGATCTCCAGGACCCGGGTAGTGGACGAAGAGCGCCCCTGCAGCACCACCTTGCGCGCGTAGTCGCGCTCGGACACCACGCCGGCCAGCCGCTCCCCCTCCAGTACCACCAGGGCACCGATGCCCCGCTGCGCCATTAACCGGATCGCCTCCACCACCGGCGCGTCCGGCGCCACCGAGTACACCTCACTGCCCTTGCTCTCCAGCAGGTGCCGTACGTTGCGCATGGCGTTCTCCTCCCGTGCGTTGTTCCGCGCCCAAGCCTACCCCGGCGGGGGCAGCCATGTGTCGACAAGATAGAGCGGGCGCTGCTTGGACTCCATGTACAGGCGTCCCAGGTACTCCCCGATCATCCCCAGTGCGATCAGCTGCACGCCGCCCAGGAACAGGATCACCGCCATCATCGTCGGCCAGCCCTGCACCGGGTCGCCGAACAGCAACGCCTTGGCGACCACCCAGGCTCCGTAGCCGAAGGCCACCAGCGCGGTCAGCAGGCCGCAATAGGTCGCCAGACGCAACGGCGCGGTGGAAAAGCCGGTGATGCCCTCCAGCGCGAAGTTCCACAGCTGCCACAGGTTGAACTTGCTGCGGCCGGTGGAGCGCGGCTCGCGCTCGTACTCGATCGCGACGCTGTTGTAGCCGATCCAGCCGAACAGCCCCTTCATGAAGCGGTGCCGCTCGCGCAACTGCCGCAGCGCATCCAGCGCCCGCGGCGAGAGCAGGCGGAAGTCGCCGGTGTCGGCCGGGATCGGCGTGCGCGAGAGGCGGCCGATCACCCGGTAGAACAGGTGCGCGGTACCCCGCTTGACCCAGCCCTCGCCCTCGCGCGCCACCCGCGTGCCGTGGACGTCGTCATGGCCTTCGAGCCAGCGCTCGACGAACCGCGGCAGCAGCTCGGGCGGATCCTGGCCGTCGGCGTCCATGATCATCGCCGCGCCGGCCTCCACGCGGTCCAGCGCCGCGGTGAGCGCGGCCTCCTTGCCGAAGTTGCGCGACAGCCGCAGCAGGCCGACGCGCGGGTCGGCCGCGGCCAGCGCACGCATGGCCTCCCAGGTGCCGTCACGGCTGCCGTCGTCGACGTACAGCACCCGCCCCTCCACGCCAAAGCGCTCGCGGACCTCCTGCAGCGCCGCCAGGATCCGGGGCTGGAGCAAGGGCAGGCCGTCGGCCTCGTTGTAGGCGGCGACCACGACGGTCAGGCGGTCCGGGTGGGTGGGCATGGTCATCACAGGCGCTCAAGGTAGCCGACGCCGCCGATCTGGCGCATCTGGCGCTGGATCTGGCCGGTACGGCGCTGCACGTAGGGTCCGGGACTGGCGGCACTGTAGCGGCGCGGGCTCGGCAGCACCGCGGCCAGGCGCGCGGCCTCGGCGGATGTGAGACGGGCCGCGTCCTTGTCGAAATAGCGCCGGGCCGCCGCCTGCGCGCCGTACACCCCGTCGCCGAACTCGGCCACGTTGACGTACACCTCGAGGATCCGCTGTTTCGGCCACAGGGTTTCCATCAGCAGCGTGTACCAGGCTTCCAGCCCCTTGCGCACCCAGCTGCGCCCACTCCACAGGAACAGGTTCTTGGCGGTCTGCTGGCTGATCGTGCTGGCCCCGCGCACGCGGCCGCCGCGGGCGTTGCGCTCGGCCGCCTTGCGGATCGCCTCCAGGTCGAAGCCGTGGTGCCCGGCAAAGCGCTGGTCCTCCGACGCGATCACTGCCACGGCCAGTAGCGGGGAAACCTCCGCGGCGTCGCGCCACTGGTAGTCCACGCGGAACCCGCGCTCACCCGCCCGGACCGCCTCGATCTGGCGCGCCACCATGAACGCCGAGAACGGCGGATCGACGAAGCGCAGCGCCAGCACCTGCAGGACGCTGCCCAGCACCAGCACCAGCACGGCCACCACCAGCCAGCGCAGCACCTTGCGCACGGGGCTGCGCCGCCGCGGACCGCCTTGCCTTCTCCTGCCCATTCCCGCTTCCCCGCAGACATCGTCGTGGCCTGCGCGCCATTATGGTGGGCCAATCCCCATCACCCCAGTCACCGTCCCATGAGCGATGCCACCGACAGCCTCACCCGTTTCCTGATCGACCACGCCGGCGTACGCGGAGTGCACGTACGGCTGGACGAGTCCTGGGCGCGGGTGCGCGGCAACATGCGCGGGGAAGAGGCACGTGCGCCCGCGGCGGTGGAGCTGCTGGGTGAGGCGCTCGCGGCCTCCGCGCTGTTCACCGGGCATACCAAGGTGGACGGCCGGCTCTCGATCCAGCTGCGCACCCACGGCGCGCTGCGCACCCTGTTCGCCGAGTGCACCGCCGCCGGCACCGTGCGCGGCATCGTGCGGGTGGATCCGGATGGCGGCGCGGTTTCCCGCGACGTATCGGAACTGGGCACCGGCAGCGTGCTGGCGATCACCATCGAGAACCCGCCGGCGCCCGGCCGCCGCGACCCGGTCCGCTACCAGGGCCTGGTGGGGCTGGAGTCCGACTCGCTGGCCGGCGCGTTCGAGGAATACTTCCGCCAGTCGGAGCAACTGCCGACCCGGTTGCTGCTGGCCACCGACGGCGACCACGCGGCCGGACTGATGCTGCAGAAGCTCCCCGGCGACGAAGGCGACCAGGACGGCTGGGACCGCTCCAGCGCCCTGTTCGACACCCTGTCGGGCACCGAATTGCTGGAGGTGCCGGCGACGTTGCTCCTGACCCGCCTGTTCCACGAGGACGGGGTGCAGTTGCTGGGGGAGCGCGAACTGCGCTTCGGTTGTTCGTGTTCCGCGGAACGGGTCGAGGCCATGCTGGTGTCGCTGGGCCGCGAGGAGGCACTGGCCGCCGCGGCCGCGAGCGACATCCCCGGGGTGGCGGAGATCACCTGCGAGTTCTGCGGCGAGCAGTACCACATAGA
>JAEWFH010000017.1 GCA_023388955.1 Pseudomonadota bacterium | reverse complement strand
GACAGCAGGCTGGGCAATTCGCCTGTCAGCGCGACCGGACGATCGGGCGGCAACGGAGCAGGCATGAAGGCCCGGTAGCCAGTGGGTTGGCGGACATAGCGGCCCGCGCGGTGGGACGCCACCTGCTGGTTCATGCGAAATCCCCGGTTGAATATGGAGCCATCTTGGCTCCATACGATAGTGCGACTTCACTATAGAGGCCGAAATTTGCCTGCATTCAAGTGGCGCTTGAACAAGGACGGAAAAGCCCTCGTCGTCCCGCTAGGCGCCTCAGCTCTCCTGATAGCTGCGATCGATCAGCGGCCTGGCCTTGTCCCGATCCGCCAGCGTACGCAGCGTCAGCTCCAGGTCGCCGGTGCCCCAAGTGCCGATGTTGCGCGCGATGATAAGCGAGCCTGTCGCACGGGCTGAGATCCGCTCCAGGCGGCCCTATGCATTCACTCCGTCAATCATCAGACGTCTGCTGCACCCTCCGCCTCTTCCATGTCACGGGCATGCTGCCCTGGAGCCTCCGCGGCTCCATCGGGCATCGCCCCGCCGAGCTGCGTCTCCACCGCGGCGCCCCGTTCCAGTGTGCGGTGCACGGGACACTTGTCGGCGATTTCCGTCATCCGCTGTCTTTGTTGATCAGTCAGCTCACCCGTCAGCAGCAGCCGGCGGGTGAACAGGTCCGAAGGCTCGGCTCCAGTACGGCGCGCATGGCCGACCGTCACGTTCACCTTGTCGAGTGGAATCTTCTTGTGCCGCGCATACATGCGCAGCGTCATGGCCGTGCACGCGCCGAGACCCGCGGCCAGCAGGTCGTAGGGCGTGGGGCCGGAGCCGAGCCCACCGACCTCGGGCGGTTCATCGGCGAGGAAGTGGGCCCCTCCGGCGCTGACCTCGACCTGGAAGGCGCCCTCGCCGGTTTCCCCGACGTGGACTTCGCCGGGCTGCGCGTCGCTGCGCGCGGGCTGCGCGCTTCCCAGCGAGCGTGAGGACCAGGCGGCGATCATCGTCGCCACGAAGTCCGCGTCGCGGCGATCGGTGAGCAGGTGGTCCGCGCCGTCGAGGGAGATGAAGCTCTTGGGGTGGAGCGCCGCTTCGTAGATTGCGGCTGCGTTGTCGATGCCGACGATCGAATCCTGCGGCGAGTGCAGGATCAACAGCGGCTTCCTGAGCGCCCGGATCCGCGCTCCCTGGTCGTGGGAGGCCAGGTCGTCGACGAAGCTCTGGCGAAGCCTGAAGGGTCGGCCGCCAATCGAGACCTCCGCCTCGCCCTCCTCCCGCATCTGGTCCAGGCCGCCTGCGAACAGATGCGTCACATGCTCCACGTCGAAGGGCGCGCCAATCGTGGCCACGGCCTCCACCTCGCGGATCTGGCTGGCCGCCGCGAGCACGGCGGCACCGCCCAGGCTGTGCCCGATCAGCAACGCCGGGGGTCGACCCGCCGCACGCATGGCATCCGCGGCGGCGACCAGGTCGGCCATGCTGCCGCTGAAGCTGCTGTCGGCAAAGTCTCCCCCGCTCTTGCCCAGGCCGGTGAAGTCGAAGCGCAGCACGCCGAAGCCCAGCGCCGTCAGCGCCTTGCCCAGCCGGACCGCGGCGAGCGAACTCTTGGTGCAGGTGAAGCAGTGCGCGAACAGTACGTGGGACGACACCGGGCCGTCCGGCAAGTCGAGCGCGCCGGACAGTGGCTGTCCGTCCGCCCCGGTGAAATCGAATGGCTGGGTCGGCATGCGTTCGCTCCTTCGAGTTTCGCCCACCGTACACGACCTCCCCGACGCGTCCCGCATGATCGGCGATACCGTAAACTGCGCTGCAATGCCCCGCCTCGCCTCCCTCCTGCAGCTGCTCCTGGCCCTGGTGCTGGTCCTCAACGGGATCGGCAATGCCATCGCGGGCGCGTCCATGGAGGTGGCGGCCATTACCGGGGACGCCGGGCACGCAAGCGCGGCGGCGGAATCCGGGATGGAGGAGGCGCACGCGGGTTGCGCGACACCGGCCTCCACACCGTCCCCCGGCCAGGACGATTCCTCCTGCGGTGGTTCCGGGTACTGCGATTTCGCCTGTGCGCAGGTGCTCGCGCTGGTGCCGCCGCTGCCCGGATCCATTGCGATGCACGAGGGTGACGCGGGTCCGGAACACCCGGCAACGGGCCACGAGGCGCCCGCGCTGGCCGGGGTGACCAGGCCGCCCATAGCCTGAGTTGGCCGTGCGCGCCCGTTCCCGGGCGCCGACTCCGCACGCGTCCTGTCCGGGCCGTGCGCTTCCGCAGCCCAGCAAGCCATCCCGCCGCGCGCGGCCGGCTGGCATCTCGTGGAACCTCCAAATGTCGACATTTCCCGGTTTCCGCCCCGCGGATCCCTCCCGGCGCCGCTTCGTGCGCGGCCTGGCCACTGGCGCCGCCGTCGCGGGCCTGGCCGGCGTTGTCCCCGGCCTCGGCCTGCAGGCTGCGCGTGCCGCGGCACCCCGGGTCCTCGCCGGCGACCGCTTCCAGCTCGCCATCGGGCAAACGCCCGTCAATTTCACCGGCACGACCGCCCTGGCGACCACCGTCAACGGCAGCCTCCCCGCCCCCATCCTGCGCTGGCGCGAGGGCGACACCATCACCCTGCAGGTGGCCAACCACCTTCGTGACTGGTCCTCGATCCACTGGCACGGGCTGATCCTGCCGGCCAACATGGACGGCGTGCCGGGATTGAGCTTCGACGGGATCCCGCCCGGTGGCTCGTACCGGTACCAGTTCCAGGCCAACCAGTCGGGCACCTACTGGTACCACAGCCATTCACTGTTCCAGGAACAGGCCGGGCTGTACGGGGCGATCATCATCGACCCGCGCGAGCCGGCGCCCTACCAGTTCGACCGCGAGCACGTGGTGCTGCTTTCGGACTGGACGGACCTGGACCCGGCGGCGCTGTTCCGGCGCATGAAGAAGGACGCCGGCTACGACAACTACTACCGGCCGACCGTCGGCGACCTGGCGCGCGAGGCACGCGAACACGGCTGGCGCGCGGCGCTGGCCGAGCGACTGATGTGGGATCGGATGCGGATGACGCCCAGCGACATCTCCGACATCAACGGCCACACCTACACCTACCTGCTCAACGGCACCGCGCCGGCGGGCAACTGGACCGGCCTGTTCCGGCCCGGCGAGAAGGTGCTGCTGCGCTTCATCAACGGCTCGGCGATGACCTACTTCGACGTGCGCATCCCGGGCCTGAAGATGACCGTGGTCGCCGCCGACGGCCAGTACATCCACCCGGTCACCATCGACGAGTTCCGCATCGCGACCGCGGAAACCCTGGACGTGATCGTGGAACCCGCCGGCCAGGACGCATTCACCCTGTTCGCCCAGGACAGCGGTCGCACCGGGTTCGCGGTGGGCACTCTCGCCGTCCGCCACGGACTGCACGCCCCGGTGCCGGAGCTGGACCCGCGCCCGCTGCTGACCATGGACGACATGGGCCACGGCGGCATGGACCACTCGGGAACCGGTCATGGCGCCGCGGGTGCCGGCCACGATGCCCATGCCGGGCACGGCACGGTAGACGCGGATCCGCACGCCGGCCACGGCGCCGGCATGCAGCGGCACCCGGCCTCGGAGGACGGCAATCCGCTGGTCGACATGCAGGCGATGAGCCTGTCGCCCCGGCTCGACGACCCGGGCGTCGGCCTGCGCGGCAATGGTCGCAAAGTGTTGACCTACTCCGCCATGCACAGCCTGTTCGACGATCCGGACGGGCGCGAGCCTTCGCGCACCGTCGAGCTGCACCTGACCGGGCACATGGAGAAGTTCGCCTGGTCGTTCGACGGCCTGAAGTTCAACGACGCCGAGCCGTTGCGCCTCCGCTACGGCGAGCGCCTGCGCATCACCCTGGTCAACGACACCATGATGAGCCACCCCATCCACCTGCACGGACTGTGGAGCGACCTGGAGGACGAGCACGGGCAGTTCCAGCTGCGCAAGCACACCGTGGACATCGCGGCCGGGACGAAGCGCAGCTACCGGGTGCGCGCCGATGCCCTGGGCCGCTGGGCCTACCACTGCCACCTGCTCTACCACATGGAAGCAGGGATGATGCGCGAGGTGCGCGTGGAGGAAGGCGCATGAACCGCCTGCACGGCACGATTCTCGCCGCGCTTGCGCTGGCCGCAACCCCGCTTCCCGGGCGGGCGCAGGAACACGCGCACCACCACCCGGCTGCGCCCCAGCCGCATGCCGCGCATCCGGCACCGGTCGATCCGCACGACCGCCACCACGCTGCGCTGCCCCACGCCCCGGTCCCGCCGGTCACCGACGCCGACCGCGCCGCGGCCTTTCCTCGTCTCACCCGGCACATGGAGCACCCCTCGGCCTTCAATACCCTGCTGGTGCTGGACCGCCTGGAAGCCTGGGACGACGACGCCGGCACCGGGCAGGCCTGGGAGGTGACCGGCTGGGCCGGCACCGACATCAACCGCGTGTGGCTGCGCTCGGAGGGCGAACGCCTGGGTGGCCGCACCGGGTCGGCTAGCGTGGAGCTGCTGTACGGACGCAGCATCGGCCCGTGGTGGGACTTGCTCGCCGGTGTCCGCCACGACAGCCTGCCCGGCCCCTCGGACACCCGCCTGGCACTGGGAGTCCAGGGCCTGGCCCCGTACCTGTTCGAGGTGGAGGCGACCGCCTATCTGGACGACGCCGGGCGCGCCAGCCTGGAGCTGGGCGCCGGCTACGACCTGCTGCTGACCAACCGGCTGGTACTCCACCCGGAGCTCGAGCTGGAGCTGTCCGGCGCCCGCGATACCGCGCGTGGGGTCGGCACCGGCCTGGCCGGCATGGAGGCGGGGATCCGCCTGCGCTATGAGTTCACCCGACAGTTCGCGCCGTATCTGGGCGTGGTCCACGAACGCGCATTCGGCGATACCGTGGACCTGCGCAGGCACGAAGGGCACCCCGCCCGCGACACCCGCCTGGTCGCCGGCGTCCGCATCTGGTTCTGATCCGTACCCGATTGATTCCCTGCAAACGAGGACACCCCCATGAAGACGAAAACCCGGCTTGCCGCCTTCGCCCTGATTGCCGGTGCAGGCCTGCTTGCCACCGGCCTGGCCTGGTCCGACGGCCGCCCTGCCCGCACCGGGACACCGGCCGCCACCGCCAGCACCGCCCTGCCCCTGCTGACCGTCCACAAGAGCCCCAGCTGCGGCTGTTGCGTGCACTGGGTGGAGCACATGCGCAAGGCCGGGTTCCAGGTCGAGGTCAACGACACCGACCACATGCACGCGATCAAGGAGCGCGTGGGCATCCCCTACGGCAAGGGCTCGTGCCACACCGCCGAGGTGGGTGGATACTTCGTCGAGGGCCACGTGCCCGCCGCCGACGTGAAGCGCCTG
>JAEWFH010000186.1 GCA_023388955.1 Pseudomonadota bacterium | reverse complement strand
TACATAGCGCGCCGTGCGCACGTCGATTCCCATCCCGTCGGCCATGAGCTCAATGGCGCGCTTGCTGCGCGCCGACGTGATCGCCGCCACGCAATCCCGGGGTACGTGGACGCCGTACTCGCGCATGTGTGCATCCATGGCCGTGGCGAGCACGCAGCCATCGGTCGCCACGCCGGTAACCACGACGGCATCGGCGCCGAGCTTTTCCAGCAGGATTTCCAGGGGGGTGGCCAGAAAGCCGGAGTGCTTGGGCTTGAGCACGAAGTAATCGCCCGGGACGGGTGCGAGCAGTTCCGCGAGTTCCGCGCCCCGGCTTCCGTGCCGCACGAGGGTGACGATCTCCCGGAAATCCGCCTGCCAGTGCAGGAAATTGTCATTCACGTAGACGACCGGCCATCCCCGTCCGCGCAGGCGCCGGGCGAGGGTGGCGATCCGCTTCGCCGCCACGACGGCGTGCGGATGCAGCTGGGCGGCGCCCTCGAAGTCCAGGGGGTTGATCATGTCGATCACCAGCAGCGCGGTGCGCCGCTCGCCATTGCCGCGGATACCAGTACTCGCCATCCGGTCTGGATAACAGCACCAGCGTCATGCGCTGGTGAGCCACGGCACTGCGGCCCGGCGAAAAAGAAAAACCCGACCACGGGGGTCGGGTTTCCAGATCTGGTGGAGGTGGGGGGAATTGAACCCCCGTCCGAAGGCACTCCATCCCCGGCACTACATGCTTAGCTCGCCGTTGGGTCTCGCCTCCTGACAGCACGGCGCGCAAAGCGCATCAGGAGACCAGCCTGCTTTGGGTTAACCGGGTGCTGGCAGGCGGCCACCCCCGGCGATTCCGTGATGATGACCCTACGTCGCGAGCACGGACACAAGCGATTTCGGGGCTTAGGCCTTAAGCGGCCAGTGCGTAGTTGTCGTCGTTGGCAACTAATGATTTGCAGCTGGATTTACGAGGAAAGCTACCCCCTCGGCATGCGCCAGGCGATTTCGCAACCCCCGTCGAAGCCAGTGCACCCCCGGGTAGTCGTTGTTTCGCCGACCCGGCCAGTATAGGGGCGCCGGGCGCGGCCGCAAGGGCCGGGACGGGGACGGCCCAGCCCGCGTTAAGCGCCGCCGGACGCCCTCACGCCGGTGCCGTGGGCAGGTATGCTCCCAGCGATGGACGAACGCGAGAAGACACGCTCGAGCCGGCGCAGGGAAGGGACACGGGCGGCCTGGACCACGGTGATCCACCCGCGGCGCGCGCATCTGCTCGCGCTGCTGGTACTGGTCGCCTCGGTGGTGACGGTGCTGGCCCTGTGGCGGGGCGCGTACGTGCGCGAGGAGCGTGCGGCGGAGGCCCGTTTCGTCGCCCACACCGCCGACATCGCCAACCGCATCCAGCAACGCCTGGGCCACTACGAACTGCTCGCCGGCGGCGGGCTGTCGCTGTTTTCCTCGGTCAGCCGGCCGACGCCGCAGCAATGGTATGGCTATGTCGAGGGGATGGACCTGGAAGGACGGGTTCCCAGCGTGCGCGGGCTGGGCTTCGCCGGGTACCTGCGGCGCCCCCTGGAGGAGCTGGCGCGGGAGTGGGACGAGGCGGGCTACGGTGTCCTCGACCTTCGCCCCGCGGGGCAACGGCCCACCTATGGCCCGGTGATGTACCTGGAGCCGCACACGCCGGAAAACCTGCGGGCCATCGGCTTCGACCTGTACTCCGAGCCGGTGCGGCGCGAGGCGATGGAGCGTGCACTCGACACCGGCGAGCCGTCGTTGAGCGGGCCGGTGCAGTTGCTGCTCGAGCCTGGCGCGGCCAATCGCGGCCTGGTGCTGTTTGTCCCGGTGTTCCGGGAGGGCAAGCCGCTCACCGCCGCAGCCAGGCGCGAGGTCATGCTCGGCTGGGTATTCGTGCCGGTCGACGTGCAGCGGATGATCGAGCACGCGCTGGAGGGTCGCCCCTCGCAGACGGACTTCAGCATCCATGACGTGACCGGCGCTGCCAATGTCGCGCTGTACCATTCCCCCGGCGATTCGGACGGGCCGGCTTTCACGCACTCCACCGAGCTCCGGCTCAATGGCAGGACGTGGCGACTGGACTTCCGCTCCCTGCCACTCGACGCGGCGATGCCGCGCCTGCAGAGCCTGCAGCAGACCCTGGCACTCGGCCTGTTCGCCTCGTTGCTGATGTACCTGGTCGCCTGGACGCTGGCCCGTACCCAGTCGCGCGCCCATGCGCTGGCCACCCGGATGACCGAGGACTACCGGCGCAGCGAACAGCGTTTCCGCGTGGCGATGCAGTATTCGGCGATTGGCAAGGTATTGCTTGACAGCCAGGGCGACGTGGTGGAGGCCAACCCGGCGTTCGGGGAGATCGTCGGCCTGCCGGAACAGTCGCTGGTGGGCGTGCATTTCGAGGACCTGTTCGAGGACCGGCAGGAGCGCGGTGACGATTCGCGCCACCGCGACGACGCGCCGAGCGTGCGCCGCCAGACCCGCCGGCTGCATCGCAAGGGAGGCTCGACCCGGCACGTGCAGCTGACCTATGCCCCGGTACCAGGGAGCGTCGGCGAGGACATCACCGGGCTGGTGCAGGCCGAGGACGTGACCGAGCGCCTGCGCGCCCAGGACCGGGTGCAGAAGCTCAACCGCACCCTCGAGCAGCGCGTGGCACTGCGCACCCGTGAGCTGAGCGAGGCCAACCAGGAACTGGAGGCGTTCGCCTACAGCGTCTCGCACGACCTGCGGGCCCCGCTGCGTGCCATCGATGGTTTCAGCAAGGTACTGATGGAACGCTACGCCGGGAACCTGGACGAATCCGGGCAGGCCTACCTGCAACGCGTGCGCAGCGCGGCGAACCGGATGGGCGAGCTGATCGACGCCATGTTGCTCATGTCACGCCTGGGCCGCAGCCCGCTCCAGCACGAACGCATCGACCTGAGCCGGATGGCGGCCGAGGTGGCCGAGGAGTTGCGCGCGGGCGAGCCGGGACACCCGATCGAGGTCGAAATCGAGTCGGGCCTGGAAGCGTTCGGCGACGCCACGCTGCTGCGCAACCTGCTGCAGAACCTGCTGGGCAATGCCTGGAAGTTCACCCACGGCAAGGCGTCGCCGCGGGTGGAGTTCGGCCAGGAGGAGGACGGCACCTACTACGTGCGCGACAACGGCGCCGGCTTCGACCAGGAATACGTGGGCAAGCTGTTCCGGCCGTTCCAGCGGTTGCACGACCAGAAGAGCTTCAGCGGGCACGGGATCGGCCTGGCGTCCGTCAAGCGCATCCTGCAACGCCACGGCGGCACCATCAGCGCCGAGGGGGCGGTGGACCAGGGCGCGACCTTCCGTTTCACGCTGCCCGCCGACGGGGTGGAGCCGAAGGCGGACGACGCGGGGGACGCCAGGTAGTCGCAGTCGGGGAGAGGCTTCAGGCGTCGCGGTTGTGGCGCCGCATGACGCGGGCCTTCTCGCGGGCCCAGTCGCGATCCCGGGTGGCGGCGCGCTTGTCGTGCGACTGCTTGCCCTTGGCGACCGCGACCTCCAGCTTCACCTTGTTGCCCTTCCAGTACATGGACGTGGGCACGACCGTGTAGCCCTCGCGCTGGATGCGGCCCATCAGGTTGTCGATCTCCCGCCGGTGCAGGAGCAGCTTGCGGGTGCGGGCCTCGTCGGCCACCACGTGGGTGGAGGCCTGGCTGAGCGGGGTGATGCGGGCGCCGAACAGGAAGATCTCGCCATCCCGCACCACCGCATAGCTCTCGCCGATGTTGGCCCGGCCGGCGCGGATCGCCTTAAGCTCCCAGCCCTGCAGGGCCAGGCCGGCCTCGATCCGCTCCTCCAGGTGGTAGTCGTGGCGGGCGCGCCGGTTGAGCGCGATGGTCCCGCCCGCGGCCTTTCCCTTATCCTTGCCGTTCTTGTTCTTCGCCATCGGTACATTGTGCCAAGAATCAGCCGCTCCGCCCTGGTCGAACATTCCGTCGAGCGCATGTTCGCTCTGGTCAACGACATCCCCGCCTATCCGCGCCGCTTTGGCTGGTGCGAGGGCGCGCAGGTGCTGGAGGAGGGGCCGGACCGGATGGTCGCCCGGCTGGACCTGGGGCTGGGGGCGCTGCGCACCTGGTTCACCACCGAGAACACGCTGCAGCGGCCACACCGCATCTCCATGCGCCTGGTCGACGGCCCGTTCCGGCGCCTGGCCGGGTTGTGGGAGTTCCACGCGCTGGACGAATCGGCCTGCCGGGTCACCCTGACCCTGGACTTCGAACCCCGGGTGCGGCTGCTGGCACCGGCGCTGGCCGTCGGCTTCCAGGGCCTGGCGGACCGGATGGTCGATGATTTCGTCCGGGTCGCCGACAGGGTGGACTGATGCGCGTCGAGCTGGCCCGGGCCTGGCCGCGCCGCCACCGGCTCCAGGTGCTGGAGCTGCCTGAGGGGGCTACGGTCGCCGACGCCGTGCGTGCTGCCGGCCTGGAAGCGGATCCGGAAACGGTCGGGGTCGCGGTGTTCGGCATGGTCGCCACGCCGGCCACGGTGCTGCGCGAGGGCGACCGGGTGGAACTGCTGCGCCCGCTGCTGCTGGACCCCAAGGAGGCGCGCCGGCGCAGGGCCGGCGGCAGGACGCGCTGAATGCGGCTGCTGCTGGAGCAGCCCGCCCGCTACTTGCGGTCGCGTGCCAGGTTGGGCCCGAACTGCTTGCGTGCCTTCTTCGCGATGTCCGCATCCTGCTCGGGGAACCAGTCGCCTTCCCAGCGGGCCAGTTCGTCGCCCTCGAACCACAGGGTCAGGTTGCGCGTCTGGGTGCGGCCCAGCCGGTCCAGGCGCTGGGTGGAGGTGTAGTCCCAGCGCTCGGGGGTGAACGGGTCCTGGATGGACGGGGTGCCCAACAGCACCAGCACCTGCTGCTTGTGCATGCCTTCCTGCAGCTGCTGGATGTTGCTCTCCTCCAGCAGGTTGCCCTGGTAGATGGGCTGGCGGTAGACGATTCCGCAGCCGGCCAGGAAGACGACGGCGGAGGCGGCGATCAGCAGGGTGCGCACGGGGTGCTTGGGCATTCGGGAAGACCGGTTTCGGGCAGGCGGGAAACCCGGCCGATGATACACTCCCGCAGTCCGGTCCGGCGCCCGAACAACCACAGGAGCGACGATGCCCACCGAGGAACTCCGCAACGCCGGCCTGAAGGTCACCCAGCCGCGCCTGCGCATTCTTGAACTGCTCGAACACGCCAAGCCCCGGCACGTCACCGCCGAGGACATCTACCGCATGCTGCTGGACCAGGGCGAGGACATCGGCCTGGCCACGGTGTACCGGGTCCTGACCCAGTTCGAGACCGCCGGGCTGGTGCTCAAGCACAACTTCGAGGCCGGCCAGTCGGTCTACGAACTGGACCGGGGTACGCACCACGACCACATGGTCGACGTCGATACCGGGAAGATCATCGAGTTCGAGAACGACGAGATCGAGCGCCTGCAACACGTCATCGCGGCCGAGCACGGCTATGAGATCCAGGACCATTCCCTGGTCCTGTACGTGCGCAAGAAGAAAGAGTAGGGCGCCCTCAGGCGTCCACGTCGGCGAGCAGGCGCTTCGCCGCGGCCAGCGCCTCGCCGGTCAGCTCGGCACCGCCGACCATGCGCGCCAGCTCCTCTGCGCGCTCGTCCTCGCCCAGCCGCTGCACCTGGCTGCGGGTGATCCCGTCGCGGGCGGCCTTGCTGACCCGGTAGTGGCCATGCCCCTGCGCGGCGACCTGCGGCAGGTGGGTCACGCACAGCACCTGGCGGGTGGCGGCCAGGGCGCGCAGGCGCCGCCCCACGATGTCCGCCACGGCGCCGCCGATGCCGGAATCGACCTCGTCGAAGACCATCGTCGGGACCGCATCCAGGCCCTGGGCGGCCACCTCGATGGCGAGGGAGACGCGTGAAAGCTCGCCCCCTGAAGCCACCTTGCGCAGTGGCCTTGCCGGCTGCCCGGGGTTGGCGGCGACCAGGAACTCGACCCGTTCGGCGCCCTGGGGATCGGGGCGCTCGTCGGCAACCGGCTCGACGGCCACTTCGAAGCTCCCGCCTTCCATGCCCAGTCCGCCGATCAGGGCCGTGGCCTGTCGTGAAAGTTCCGTGGCGGCAGCCCGGCGCTTCTGCCCCAGCACGCCGGCGGCCTCCCGCCAGCGGGTACGGGCGGAGTCGATTTCGCGGTCAAGGACCTGCAGCCGTTCGTCCGCGCCGCGCAGGGCCTCGAGCTCGCTTCCGATCTCGTCGCGCTGCTGCTGCAGGGCTTCCGGCGCGACCCGGTGCTTGCGCGCCAGCTCGTGCAGGCGTGACAGCCGTGACTCCAGCGCCTGCAGGCGTTCGGGCTCCAGCTCCAGGGTGCTGCCGATGCGGTCGAGCAGGCTGGTGGCTTCGTCGAGCTGGATCGCGGCCGCTTCCAGCATGCCGTCCACTTCGACCAGGCCCGGTTCGTGGGCGCTGACCTTCTGCAGCAGCGCGCGGATCTGGCCGATTGCGTCGAGGGGGGTATCGCCATCGCGGCCGGAAAGCGCTTCCAGCGCGGCCTGGCAGGCTTCGGCAAGGTCCCCGGCGTGGGCCTGGCGGGTGTGGTCGGCAAACAGGGCGGTGATCGAGTCGGCCGACAGGTCCTCGTCCTGGAGCTCATTGAACTGGTGCTGGAGCCAGTCGATGCGGTCGCCCACGTCGCCCCGGGCCAGCAGGGCCTGTCTTTCCTCCAGCAGCGCGCTCCACTGCGCTGCCGCGGCGGCAACCGCGTTGCGTTCGGGCCCGGTGCGACCGAACGCATCGACCAGTGCCAGCTGGCTGGGTCGTGCCAGCAAGGCCTGCTGGTCGTGCTGGCCGTGGATTTCCACCAGCCTCCCCGCCAGCGCAGACAGCTGTGCGAGGGTTGCCGGCCGGCCGTTGATCCAGGCACGGGAGCCACCATCGGCGTGGATGACCCGGCGCAGCAGGCACAACGCCGGATCATCGGCGTTGTCTAGCTCCTGCGCGGCCAGCCATTCGGCGGCCGCTGGGGCGTCTGAAAGGTGGAACTCGCCGTGCAGTTCCGCGCGGCTGGCGCCATGGCGCACCACGCTGCTGTCAGCACGCTGTCCCGACAGCAGTGAGAGCGCATCGACCAGCAGCGACTTGCCGGCGCCGGTCTCGCCGGACACCACCGTCATGCCCGGGCCGAAGACGAGCTCGGCTTCGGCGACCACGGCGAACTGGCGGATGGACAGGTGGGTGAGCATCGGCCGGGAAGTGTAGAGGGCGCGATGGCCGGGTGTCAGCGTTCCGGCCTGCTTTCCCGTGCTTTTCCCGCAACGTTCCGCGGCAATTTCCCCACGGCATCGGGCCGAACGGGTTGAAACCGGGCCACGGGCCCCCATTGCGGGTCCAGAGCGGCCCGACGGGCCTGGAACACAGCACAGGTAGCCAGATGACCACCGAACCGATGAAGGACGCGGCCGAGCAGGCCGCCGCCGAGAACGCCGAGCCCGGCACCCGGATGGACGACGCCGTGGCGGCGCTTGAACAGGAGCTGGAGGCTGCCCGCAACGAGGCCGCCGGCCTGCGCGAGGAATCGCTGCGCGAGCGCGCCGACCTCGAGAACCAGCGCAAGCGGATGGGGCGGGAACTGGAGAATGCACGCAGGTTCGCCAACGAACGCCTGCTCGGCGAGCTGCTGCCGGTGATCGACAGCCTGGAGGCGGCCCTGCAGACGGGCGGTGGCGCCGACGCGGTCCGCGAGGGCGTGGAACTGACCCTGAAGATGCTGCTCAAGGTGGCGGCCGACCACGGGCTGGCCGAGGTGAATCCGGTCGATGGCCCGTTCGATCCCGAGCACCACCAGGCCATGAGCACCACCAGCGACGCCGCCAGGCCGCCCGACCACGTGGTGCAGGTCTACCAGAAAGGCTGGGTGCTGAACGGGCGCCTGCTGCGGCCGGCGCTGGTGGTGGTCAACAAGCACGACTGAGCGCGGTGCGCTTGAAGTGATCGGGTACGTCCCCAGATAGCGGACATCGGCGGCCCGGGCCGCCCAAGAACCAAGTAAAGAATCCCCGAGAGGAAAAGGAACCATGGGCAAGATCATCGGAATCGACCTGGGCACGACCAATTCGTGCGTGGCGGTGATGGAGGGCGGCAGCGCCCGGGTCATCGAGAACGCCGAAGGCGACCGCACGACCCCCTCCGTCGTGGCCTACACCAAGGACGGCGAGATCCTGGTGGGTGCGCCGGCCAAGCGCCAGGCCGTCACCAACCCCAAGAACACCTTCTATGCCGTCAAGCGCCTGATCGGCCGCAAGTTCACCGACGCCGAAGTCCAGAAGGACATCGAGCACGTCGGGTACAACATCATCGAGCACAGCAACGGCGATGCCTGGGTGGAGACTGCGGACGGCCGCAAGATGGCGCCGCAGCAGATCTCCGCCGAGGTCCTGTCGAAGATGAAGAAGACCGCCGAGGACTACCTGGGCGAGACGGTCACCGAGGCGGTCATCACCGTCCCGGCGTACTTCAACGACAGCCAGCGCCAGGCCACCAAGGATGCCGGCAAGATCGCCGGCCTGGACGTCAAGCGCATCATCAACGAGCCGACCGCGGCCGCGCTGGCCTACGGCATGGACAAGAAGGGCGGCGACCGCAAGGTGGCCGTGTACGACCTCGGCGGAGGCACCTTCGACGTGTCGATCATCGAGATCGCGTCGGTCGACGACGAGATGCAGGTCGAGGTGCTGGCCACCAACGGCGACACCTTCCTGGGCGGCGAGGACTTCGACAACCGCGTCATCGGCTACCTGGTCGAGGAGTTCCAGAAGGACCAGGGCATCGACCTGCGCAAGGACCCGCTGGCCCTGCAGCGCCTGAAGGACGCCGCCGAGCGCGCCAAGATCGAGCTGTCCTCGGCCCAGCAGACCGAGGTCAACCTGCCGTACGTGACCGCCGACGCCAGCGGTCCGAAGCACCTGAACATCAAGCTGACCCGCGCCAAGCTGGAGTCGCTGGTCGAGGATCTGGTGCGCCGTTCGATCGAGCCGTGCCGCACCGCGCTCAACGACGCCGGCCTGCGCGCCAGCGACGTCGACGAGGTGATCCTGGTCGGTGGCCAGACCCGCATGCCCAAGGTGCAGCAGGCGGTAAGCGAGTTCTTCGGCAAGGACCCGCGCAAGGACGTCAACCCGGACGAGGCCGTCGCCATCGGCGCGGCGATCCAGGGCGGCGTGCTGGCCGGTGACGTCAAGGACGTGCTGCTGCTGGACGTGACCCCGCTGAGCCTTGGCATCGAGACCCTGGGCGGCGTGTTCACCAAGATCATCGAGAAGAACACCACGGTGCCGACCAAGGCCTCGCAGACCTTCTCGACGGCCGATGACAACCAGTCCGCGGTCACCGTGCACGTGCTGCAGGGCGAGCGCGAGCAGGCCCGCTACAACAAGTCGCTGGCCCGCTTCGACCTGACCGGCATCGAGCCGGCGCCGCGCGGCATGCCGCAGATCGAGGTGTCCTTCGACATCGACGCCAACGGCATCGTCCACGTCACCGCCAAGGACAAGAAGACCGGCAAGGAGCAGAAGGTCGAGATCAAGGCCGGCTCGGGCCTGTCGGAGGAAGAGATCCAGAAGATGGTGTCCGACGCCGAGGCCAACCGCGAGGAGGACCAGAAGTTCCACGAGCTGGTCCAGGCCCGCAACCAGGCCGACAGCCTGATCCATGCCGCGCGCAGCACGATCAAGGAGCAGGGCGACAAGCTGCCCGGCGAGGCGATCGGTGCCGCCGAGGCGGCGATCTCCGAGCTGGAGACCGCGATGAAGGGTGACGACAAGGGCCAGATCGAGGCCAAGAGCACGGCGCTGGAACAGGCCCTGCAGGGCCTCATGGCGGCGGCCCAGCCGCAGCCGGGCGAAGGCGCGGCCCCGGGCGGCGAGGGCGGCACCGGCCAGGCGGCCGACGACGTGGTGGACGCCGAGTTCACCGAAGTCAGGGACGACGAGAAGAAGCAGTAAGAAGCGGCAACCGGTCCCCTTCGCGGATGCCCGGGAACCGGGGACCGACCGTCCCCGGTTCCTTCGTGTCCGGGACTTGGATACCGCTCCGCACCACCGAACCAGGCAGCAAGGCAGGCATTCTCTTCCATGGAAAAGCGCGACTACTACGAGGTGCTGGGCGTTTCCCGCAGCGCCGGGGCCGACGAACTCAAGAAGGCCTACCGCCGCTGCGCGATGAAGTACCACCCGGACCGCAACCCCGGCGACGCCGCCGCGGAAGCCTCGTTCAAGGAGTGCAAGGAGGCCTACGAGGTCCTGTCCGACGCCGACCGCCGCCGCCTGTACGACCAGCATGGCCACGCCGCCTTCGAGCACGGCATGGGTGGCGGTGCCGGCGGCCCCGGTTTCGCCGACATGAACGACATCTTCGGCGACATCTTCGGGAACATCTTCGGGGGCGGGGCGGGCCCGCGCGGCCCGCGTCGCGGTGCCGACATCGGCTACGTCCTGGAGCTCGGCCTCGAGGAAGCCGTGGGTGGCATCACCCGCGAGATCGAGATCCCGACCCTGGACGAGTGCGACAGCTGCGACGGGAGCGGCTCCTCCGACGGCAAGCTGGAGACCTGCGGAACCTGCAACGGCCGCGGACAGGTCCGGTTCCAGCGCGGCATCTTCTCGATGCAACAGGGCTGCCCGCATTGCGGCGGCCGCGGGCAGGTGGTGAGCAACCCGTGTGGCGACTGCAATGGCCAGGGCCGTGTGGAACGCACCAAGCGGCTGGAGGTCAAGGTACCCGCGGGCGTCGACAACGGCGACCGCATCCGCCTCGCCGGCGAGGGCGAGGCCGGTCCGGGCGGCGCCCCGGCCGGTGACCTGTATGTCGACGTGCGGGTGCGCGAGCACCCGATCTTCCAGCGCGACGGCGACGACCTGCATTGCGAAGTCCCGATGCGGATCTCCCAGGCCGCGCTGGGCGACACCATCCGCGTGCCGACCCTGGGCGGCGAGGCGGAACTGCGCATCCCGGCCGAGACCCAGTCCGGCAAGCTGTTCCGCCTGCGTGGCAGGGGCGTGCGCTCGGTGCGCAGCCGCGGCGAGGGCGACCTGTACTGCCGCGTGGTGGTGGAAACCCCGGTCAACCTCACCGCCGAGCAGCGCGAGCTGCTGGAGCGTTTCGAGGAGACCTTCGTCGGCGAGGGCGCGCGCCGCCACTCTCCGCGCGCATCCACGTTCGTGGACGGAGTGCGGGGTTTCTGGGACCGGATGACGTCCTGACGCATCGAACTTGACATCCCGCAGGTTTCACCCTGGACGGGTATGTTTCCCTTGGAGCGTACCCGTACCCGCACAGGAGCCTGCGATGTCTACATTCCCCCGTGCCCCGTTTCCGTTCCGTCCGGCCCTGCTGCGTCCGGCGGCGCTCGGGCTCGCGACCTGCCTCGTCCTGGCTGCCTGCGGTGGCGATCACGCCGGGACGGGGACCGCGGAGTCCGGCGATCAGACCGCGCATGGAGCCCCTGGAGCGCTGCCGTCCGGCGACGAATCGGGCGCAGCGGCCACCGCCTCCCCCGCGATCGGGGCCGGTGATGCCGCGCCCGGAGTGGAGGAGGGGGTTGAACCGGGTTCCGGCCGTGCGGTCACCGCGGTGCCGGACCAGCCGCTCGGTGCGCCGGCCGACGACCTGATGGCCCGCGCGCAGGCGGTGTTCAAGCCGATTCCCGAGCGCGCGCCCGACCCGCAGGGCAACCCGGTCACGCCCGAGAAGGTCGACCTGGGGCGCCAGCTGTGGTTCGACGGTCGTCTGTCGTCGAGCGGCGTGATCAGTTGCAACGCGTGCCACAACATCGGCATGGGTGGCGTGGACGGGGTGCCGACCTCGATCGGCCATGGCTTCCAGAAGGGCCCGCGCAACGCGCCCACGGTCTTCAACTCGGTGTTCAACGTCGCCCAGTTCTGGGACGGCCGCGCAGCCGATCTCATGGAGCAGGCCAAGGGCCCGATCGAGGCGGCGGTGGAAATGAACGCCAAGCCCGACGAGGTGGTGGCAACGCTGTCGAGCATGCCCGGCTACGTCGAACAGTTCGAACGTGCGTTCCCCGGCGAAGGGGAGGCGTTGACCTACGACAACATCGCCCGCGCGATCGAGGCCTTCGAGGTCACCCTGGTCACCCCGAATGCACCGTTCGACGACTACCTGCGTGGTGACAACACCGCCCTGGACGAACAGGAGCGGCGTGGGCTCGCCGCCTTCATGGACCGGGGGTGCATCGCCTGCCACAGCGGGGTGAACCTGGGTGGCACCGCGTACTTCCCGTTCGGCCTGGTCTCTCGTCCGGGGGCGGACCTGTTGCCGGAGGGAGACAAGGGCCGGTTCGAGGTCACGCGCACGGCCACCGACGAGTACGTGTTCCGCGCCGCGCCGCTGCGCAACGTCGCCCTGACCGCGCCGTATTTCCACACCGGCCAGGTGTGGAGCCTGCACGAGGCGGTGGAGGTGATGGGCACCGCGCAGCTGGGCACCGAGCTCACCTCCGATGAAGTCGACGACATCGTGGCCTTCCTGGGTACCCTGACCGGGGAGCAGCCGCGCATGGAGTATCCGGTGCTGCCCCTGCGTGGCGTCGACACTCCGCCGCCGTCGGGCTACTGAGGCGCGGCTTGTCGCGGACGGGGCGGACCCGTACCGTGCGGGCATGAACACGCCCGATCCCGTCCGCCTGCTCGTCCATGGCGCCTCCGGCCGCATGGGCCGCGCGGTGCTGCGCCTCGCCGCCGAGGCCGGCGGCCTGGCCGTGGTGGCCGCGGTGTCGGGCAGCCGGCCCGCGCAGCGGGTCGTGGACGGGGTGCCGCAGTTCGCCGCCAGCGAACTCGACGGCGTGCCGGCCTTCGACGTCGCGATCGACTTCAGCCTGCCGCATGGCTTCGAGCGGATCCTCCGGCTCTGCACCTCGCGTGGCGCCGGCCTGGTGTCGGGCACGACCGGGTTGTCGGACGAGCAGCAACGGGCCATCGACGAGGCATCGATCCGGGTCCCGGTCCTGGTCGCCGCCAACTTCAGCCTGGGGGTGGCCGTGCTTTCGCGGCTGGTGGAACAGGCCGCCGCGGCGTTGCCGGGGTGGGACTGCGACATCGTCGAGACCCACCATGTATACAAGAAGGACGCCCCCTCCGGCACGGCCCTGGCACTGGGCGCACGGGCGGGCGAGGGTGGGGCGGCACCCCGCTACGCATCGCTGCGCGCGGGCGACGTGGTTGGCGAGCACACCGTGCAGTTCACCAGCTTGGGCGAGCGACTGGAACTGGTCCACCGCGCCACCGATCGCGACGTGTTCGCCCGTGGCGCCTTGCATGCCGCGCTGCGCCTGGCGGACCGTGGACCCGGCCGGGTCCGCCTGGATGACCTGCTGGGCTGACCGCCCGCCATCGGAAGATGGTCGCGATGCTGGCGCACGGGTGCTCGCGCCGCTAGAATCCGGGCTCGCCTGAGCCCTGTTTGCCGGACCGGTTCCCACCGCGTCCGTGGCGTGCTGCAGCCCCGCGATGGGCCGCGCCGCCGGAACGGGCCGGCCTTTCCCGCATCCAAGGCGAATCCAGTGACCCAACCCGCAATCCTGGCCCTCGAAGACGGCACCCTCTTCGAGGGCGTTTCCGTAGGCGCGCCCGGCCTTTCCGTGGGCGAGGTGGTGTTTAACACCGCCATGACCGGCTACCAGGAGATCCTCACCGATCCCTCCTACGCACGGCAGCTGGTCACCCTGACCTGTCCGCATGTCGGCAACACCGGCATCAACCCGGCCGACAACGAATCCGGCGGGGTACAGGCCGCCGGCCTGATCGTCCGCGACGTTCCCGCGCGCCCCAGCAGCTGGCGCGGCACGACGGACCTGCCGGCCTGGCTGGCCGACAGCCGCACGGTCGCGATCGCCGGCATCGACACCCGCCGCCTGACCCGCCTGCTGGTGCGCAACGGCGCGCAGAACGGCGCGCTCATGGCAGGCGCGATCGACCGCGAGCAGGCGATCGAGGCGGCCCGCAAGTTCCCGGGCCTGCAGGGCATGGACCTGGCCCGCGAGGTCGGCACCCGCCAGGCCTACGAGTGGAACGAGGGCCTGCTGGACCTGGACAGCAGCCAGGTGGCGACCGGCAGTGGCCGGTACCACGTGGTGCTGTGGGACTACGGAGTCAAGCGCAATATCCTGCGCCTGCTGGTCCAGGCCGGTTGCCGCGTCACCGTGGTCCCGCCACGCACCACGGTCGAGGACGCCCTGTCGTACCGCCCGGACGGGGTGATGCTGTCCAACGGCCCCGGTGACCCGGCTGCCTGCGACTATGCGATCGCCGCCGCGCGCGAACTGCTGGAGCGCAAGGTGCCGACCTTCGGCATCTGCCTGGGCCACCAGATCCTCGGCCTCGCCGCGGGTGGGCGCACGGTCAAGATGAAGACCGGCCACCACGGCGCCAACCACCCGGTGCAGGAGCTGGCCACGGGCAAGGTGATGATCACCAGCCAGAACCATGGTTTCGCGGTCGACGAGGCCAGCCTGCCGGGCAACGTGCGCGCAACCCATCGCTCGCTGTTCGACGGCAGCAACCAGGGCATCGAGTTCACCGATGCGCCGGCGTTCGGTTTCCAGGGCCACCCGGAGGCCGGGCCGGGCCCGCAGGACGTGGCGCCGCTGTTCCAACGTTTCCGTGCGCTGATGGAGGCGCGTTGACATGCCCAAGCGCACCGACATCAAGACCGTCCTGATCATCGGCGCTGGCCCGATCGTCATCGGCCAGGCCTGCGAGTTCGACTACTCCGGCGCCCAGGCCTGCAAGGCCCTGCGCGAGGAGGGCTACCGCGTCGTGCTGGTCAACTCCAACCCGGCCACGATCATGACCGACCCGGAGATGGCCGACGCCGTCTACATCGAGCCGATCACCTGGCAGACGGTCGAGAAGATCATCGCCAAGGAGAAGCCCGACGCGCTGCTGCCGACCATGGGCGGGCAGACCGCACTGAACTGCGCGCTCGACCTGGCCGACCACGGCGTGCTCGAAAAACACGGGGTGGAACTGATCGGCGCCTCGCGCGATGCGATCCGCATGGCCGAGGACCGCGAGCTGTTCAAGCAGGCGATGGCCGACATCGGCCTGGAGTGCCCGAAGGCCGCGGTGGCCAAGTCCTACGAGCAGGCGGTGGAGATCCAGGCGACGGTCGGCTACCCGACCATCATCCGCCCCAGCTTCACCCTCGGCGGCAGCGGCGGCGGCATCGCCTACAACGTCGAGGAGTTCGAGGAGATCGTCAAGCGCGGCCTCGAGCTCTCCCCGACCAACGAGGTGCTGATCGAGGAGTCGGTGCTGGGCTGGAAGGAGTTCGAGATGGAAGTGGTCCGCGACCGCGCGGACAACTGCATCATCGTGTGCTCGATCGAGAACTTCGACGCGATGGGCGTGCACACCGGGGACTCGATCACCGTCGCCCCGGCGCAGACCCTGACCGACAAGGAGTACCAGCGCCTGCGCGACGCCTCGCTGGCGGTGCTGCGCAAGATCGGCGTGGACACCGGCGGTTCCAACGTGCAGTTCGGCATCAACGCCGAGACGGGCCGCGTGGTGGTGATCGAGATGAACCCGCGCGTGTCGCGGTCCTCGGCGCTGGCCTCCAAGGCCACCGGCTTCCCGATCGCCAAGGTCGCCGCCAAGCTGGCGGTGGGCTACACCCTGGACGAGCTGAAGA
>JAEWFH010000179.1 GCA_023388955.1 Pseudomonadota bacterium | reverse complement strand
TGATCATCAACGCGGTGCGCAGCGACACCGGATCGAACCTGCTGTCGACGCCCTCGATCCTGACCCTGGACAACGAGTCGGCGCGGATCCTGGTCGGCCAGGAGATCCCGGTGACCTCGGGCGAGGTGTTGGGCGACTCCAACAGCAACCCGTTCCGCACCATCGACCGCCAGGACGTGGGCATCCAGCTGGAGGTCACCCCGCAGATCAATGCCGGCGGTGGCATCACCCTGCAGCTGCGCCAGGAGGTGTCCTCGATCGCCGGGCCGGTGGCGGCGGACTTCAGCGAGCTGATCCTCAACAAGCGCGAGATCGAGACCCGGGTGCTGGTCGACGACGGGGCGATCGTGGTGCTCGGCGGGCTGCTGGACCAGCAGGACCGCCGCTCCACCGACAAGGTGCCGCTGCTGGGCGACATCCCCGGCCTGGGCCGGCTGTTCCGCAACGACGCCCGTTCCAGCGAGCGCACCAACCTGATGGTGTTCCTGCGCCCGACCATCATCCGCGACGCCGGCGACGCCCAGCGCGTCACCGCTCCGCGCTACGACTACATGCGCAACGCGCAGCTGCAGCTGCATGGCGAAGACGGGGCGGCCGAGGCAGCACTCGACGCCCTGGTCCGCGACTACCTGCGCGCCAACCCGCCGCAGGATCCGGCGCCCGCACGATGAAACTGGCCTACCCCTTCGCCAAGCGCCACGGCGTGCTGTTGCTGGAGGTCCCGGAGGAGTCCGGGTCACCGGCGCGCGTCGGCCTGCGCGAGGGGGCGGACCCGGTCGCGCTGCTGGAAGTCCGCCGCGCCACCGGCCGCCCGCTGCAGGTGGAGACCCTGCCGCGCGGCGACTTCGAGCGCCGCCTGTCGGAGCTCTATGCCGATGCCGGCCTGGACGATGCCGCCACCGCCGGTGCACTGGACGCGACGATCGACCTGGGCGAACTGGCCGGTGACATCCCCGCCGCCGCCGACCTGCTGGACACGAGCGACGACGCGCCGGTGATCCGGCTGATCAACGGGATCATCGCCGAGGGCGCCCGTCGCGGCGCCTCCGACATCCACATCGAGCCTTTCGAGTCCAGCCTGCGGGTACGCCTGCGCGTGGACGGGGTGATGCGCGAGGCGGCCAGCCTGCCGGTGCGGATCGCGCCGCTGCTGGTCTCCCGCGTCAAGGTGATGGCGCGGCTGGACATCGCCGAGCGCCGGGTGCCGCAGGACGGGCGGATCACCGTCGCCATGGGCACCCGCAGCCTCGACGTGCGCGTGTCCACCCTGCCCGCCCGCGGCGGCGAGCGGGTGGTGCTGCGCCTGCTGGACAAGGACCAGGGCGCGCTGGGCCTGGACCGGCTGGGCATGCCGGCGAAGGTTCGCGAAGCGTTCACCGGCTCGCTGTCGCTGCCCAACGGCATCGTGCTGGTGACCGGCCCGACCGGCTCGGGCAAGACCACCACCCTGTACGCCGGGCTGGGCCTGCTCAACGACGGCAGCCGCAACCTCCTCACCGTCGAAGACCCGGTCGAGTACGCGGTCGACGGCGTCGGCCAGACCCAGGTCAACGCGCGCGTGGGCATGACCTTCGCCGCCGGGCTGCGGGCGATCCTGCGCCAGGACCCGGACGTGGTGATGGTCGGCGAGATCCGCGATGCGGAAACGGCACAGATCGCCGTACAGGCCGCACTGACCGGGCACCTGGTGCTGTCGACCGTGCACACCAACGACGCGGTCGGGGCGATCACCCGCCTGCGCGACATGGGCATCGAGCCGTTCCTGCTCGCCAGCACCGTGCGCCTGGTGCTGGCGCAGCGGCTGGTGCGGCGGCTGTGCCCGCATTGCCGCGTCCCGCGCGAGCCGGATGCGCTGGCAGTGCGGCTGCTCGGCGCCGACGCCACCGGCACCGGCACCGTGTACCAGGCGGTCGGCTGCAGCCACTGCAACCACACCGGGCACGCCGGCCGGATCGGCCTGTACGAGGCGGTGCGGGTGGATGGAGAACTGCGCCGGCTGATCGGCACCAATGCCGACGAGGACGCCCTGGCCGCGGCGGCCTTCGCCCAGGCCGAGCCGCTGGACGTGGCCGCACGTGCGGCGGTGCTGCGCGGCGACACCACGCTGGAGGAGATCCTGCGGGTCACCCGCGACGACGCCGCGGCCACGACGCCGGAGGCCGGCCATGCCGTCGTTTGACTACGCCGCCCTGGACCGCGCCGGGCGTACCGTCACCGGCGTGATCGAAGCCGGGGCCGCGGACAGCGCGCGCACGCAGCTGGAGCGCCGCAAGCTGGTGCCGCTGCAGGTCGAGCCGGCCGCCACCCGGCGCGCGGCCAGCGCGCGGCCGGCCCGCATCCGCGCCGGCGAGCTGTCACTGGTCACCCGCCAGCTGGCCAGCCTGGTCGCCTCGATGACGCTGGAGGAGGCCCTGCACACCGTCGGCAGCCAGGCCACGCGCCGCAACGTGCGCGAGGTGCTGCTGGCGGTGCATGCCGAGGTGGTCGAGGGTTTCCGCCTGTCGGAGGCGATGGGCCGGCAACCGCGCTCGTTCCCGGCGCTGTACCGGGCCATGGTCGCCGCCGGCGAAGGCACCGGCGCGCTGCCGGTGATCCTGGAACGGCTGGCCGACCTGCTCGAGCGCGAGCAGCAGGT
>JAEWFH010000176.1 GCA_023388955.1 Pseudomonadota bacterium | reverse complement strand
GTTGCGCGGCGCCGCCCCTCCAAGTCGCTGGTGCGGGTGACATAGCCGGCATAGGCGACGTCAGAGACTGCGGAACCGACCAAGGTACCCGCCGGGTTGTACAGCGGGAACCGTAGGGACGGCCCCGGGGCCTCCACCTGGCGCGCCAGGGCCGCATCGAGTTCCTCGTAGGGAAGCTCGGACCACTCGCCCACCCGCACCATCCGCGACGCGACGAGGTTCAGCGTCGCCTGCTGCTGGAACAAGGGGCGCCTCAGGCGGTCGGCTGCGTCGCCCTCCGTGCCCGCTCCCGGCACGCCGGGGACGTACGCCTGCCGAAGCGTGCCAGCGACCCCGTGCCATTCACCGCTCATCGGGCGCGCGAACGAACGCTCGGCCACCGTGAGCGGCACGTGCCAGGAGGGCGGCACGGCGGCATCGACCAACTCCGGCGCGAGCTTGCGCAGTGCGAGGTTGCCGAACGCCAGGTTCCGTCCGACGGCGACCGTGGCGATCATCTTGGTGACCAGCAGGTCCGACGAGGCCAGCACCTGCCGCCAGAACACCAGGTCACGCTCGAGCAGGTCGCGCACGGCCGCGGCATCACCCGCGCGTGCGTGCCGCTCCATGTCGACCAGGTGGAGCTTCTGCCCCTCCATCACATGCTGGTACGGGGTCAACGGCGCATACGCGTCTTCCAGGAGCGGCTCCCGCCAGCCTTGGGCGGCGAGCATGCGGCGGTAGCGCTCGATCAGCCACTGCTCCGACTCGAGCCATTCCGCGGCGACGGCGGGTTGGGCGTCCAGTGCCTCTTCGCAGGGCGGCGCCTCGCTGCATGCGCTCGCCAGTTCCCCCACCTGAGGACTGCGGGACTTTCTGTATTCCGGATCACCACCAGGACCGACCGCAAGGTCGCGCGCGTGGATGAATCCGTTGGCGGAATCAGCGAGCGGTGGACGGTCGCGCTGCAGCGCGAGCAGCCTTTCCGCATCCGCGGAGGGCGCCTCGTCATTCCAGTTGATCGCCACCAGTCCCGCGTACGCGAGCACCGGCAGCCCGAACACCAGCGCCAACACCCAGGCGGCCACGCGCCCCATCGTTCCCTGGCCCATGGCCTCCCCTCCCTATCGTCCCTTGGTGCGGCCGACCTCCCCGCCGGCCTGCCGCGAGTATAGCGGCGTCCCCGGACCCGCCCCGCGCGGCGGGTTGCCGGTCAGCCCGCCCGTTCCAGCTCCCGGCGCTGCTCCCAGCTGATCACCTCCGGCTCGCGCAGCAGCTGCCCGTCGTCATTGAAGAACGGCGACCCACGTTCCGCCCGCACGCGCGCAGCAAGCATGCCGCCGAGGATCCCCAGCCCGCCCCGGGCGAACGCCACCGGCGTGGCTTGAACCGGTGCCGTCGCCGAGCCGGTGTTGATCACGCAGCGCCGGGCCGGGCCGAAGGTGGCGTCGAGCTGCTGCGGCGTGGCGTCCAGGCACGCCGTGACCAGACCCACGTACGGAATCCGCGCATTCCGGGGCGTATTACCCAGCGGCGTACGGCAACATGCCGCATACCAGCGCAGCGTGCCCTTCGGGCTGAGCGACATGCAGGCGACGTGCTCGACACCCGCGGTGAGCCTGACGGTAGCGGGTGCCGTGGGCACGACGTCGGTGCCGCCTGCCTCGTCCAGGACGCCCGGGCCGCCGAGGAACCGTGCGTAGGCACGGCAATCCTTGCAGTAGCAGGTGGCCCGCGTGTAGGCGCGATGGGGCTGCATCTCCCCGCGGACCGCGCCGCAGCGGCACTTGAGTGGCAGTGTCATGGTCATCGCCTCCAGGCTTCCGAATGTACTGCCTCTCCCGCCGCATTGGGCGTAGAACTGGACACCCCCACCCCAGCGGAGCACGACGATGATCCCCAAGAACACCATCTGCCTCTGGTACGACGGCAGCGCGCTCGAGGCGGCGACCTTCTACGCCGAAACCTTCCCGGACAGCGAGGTCCGGGCCGTCCACCGTGCACCGGGCGACTACCCCTCGGGCCAGGAAGGTGACGTGCTGACGGTCGAGTTCACCGTGATGGGCATCCCCTGCCTGGGGCTCAACGGCGGGCCTGGCGTGCAGCACACCCACGCATTCTCGTTCCAGGTGGCGACAGACGACCAGGCCGAGACCGACCGGCTGTGGGACGCGGTCGTCAACAACGGCGGCGAAGAGAACGACTGCGGCTGGTGCAAGGACAAGTGGGGCGTGAACTGGCAGATCACCCCGCGCGTGCTCACCGAGGCCTACACCGACCCGGACCCGGCCGTGGCCCAGCGCGCGTTCGAGGCGATGATGACCATGCGTAAGATCGACGTAGCGGCCATCGAGGCGGCGCGGCGGGGTTGACTTCAGCCCGCCTGGACTTCGTCCAGCCCATGCGCCGCACGGATCGCCAGCGCGGCCATGACCGCGAAGAGTGCCAACACCGCGCCCAGGCCAAGCCACTGCGCGATGACCCCGAAGATGCCGCCCGCGAGCAGGACCAGGCCGACCACCGAATTGCTGAGCGCGGTATACGCCGCGCGGTCATCGCGGTCGGCCATGTCGACCACGTGCACGGAACGCCCGAGCCGCACGCCCTGGTGCGCGATCATGAGCACGAACAGCAAGGCCGGCAGCAACCACGCCTCC
>JAEWFH010000076.1 GCA_023388955.1 Pseudomonadota bacterium | reverse complement strand
GCGGTCCGCTTCGGCAATCAGGAATGGACCGTGGTCGGGCGTTTCGCCAGCGGCGACTCCCACGACTCGGAACTGTGGGCCGACGCCGAGGTGGTGGCCACCACCTACAACCGGCCGGCCTACCAGTCGGTGACCGCGCGGCTGGTGGAGGGAGACGGCTTCGAGCGCCTGAAGGCCGCCCTGGCCGGCGACCCGCGGCTGAAACTGGACGTGCTGACCACGGCCGACTACTTCCGCCGGCAATCGGAGGGGCTGTCGAAGCTGATCAGCATCCTCGGGACCGTGATCGGCTCGATCATGGCGGTGGGCGCGGTGTTCGGCGCGCTCAACACCATGTACGCCGCCGTGGCCACCCGCGCCCGCGAGGTCGCCACGCTGCGGGCGCTGGGCTTCCGCGGGCTGCCGGTGGTGGTGGCGGTGATGCTGGAGACGATGTTGCTGGCGCTGTTGGGCGGCCTGCTCGGGGCCGGCCTGGCCTGGCTGGTGTTCAACGGCTACACCGTGTCCACGCTGGGCAGCAACTTCAGCCAGGTGGTGTTCCAGTTCAAGGTCAGCCCGGAGCTGCTGTGGACCGGGCTGAAGTGGGCGCTGGGGATCGGGCTGGTCGGCGGCCTGTTCCCGGCGCTGCGGGCTGCGCGGCTGCCGGTAACGGATGCCCTGCGTGCGGGCTGAGCCGCCCTAGTCGGTCCAGTGCGCCGCGCTGGCCGTGGGCGGCAGCACCAGGCTGGTGAGGGTGGCGTCGGTGGCGAGCAGGTTGAGGGCATCGGCGAGGATCGCCGCGGCCTCGCGCTGCAGCGGGTCCGGGCGTTCCTCGGCGGCCTTCTCGCGGGCGACGTCGGCGGCGATGTCGCGCTCGTTCGCGGTCAGGCCGTCATCCGACAGGGCCAGGTCCGCCAGCGGGTCGGGCGCCAGGCCCAGTTCCTCGCGGATCCGCTGGCGCTCCTCGCGGCGTGCCTCGTGCTCCTCGCGCTCGGCACGGCGCTCCTCCTCGTTGAGCGAAATCCAGTCGCGCTCCAGCTGCTCGCGGGTACGCTCGACGTCTTCCTTCCACCAGCCGAACTCGATGTCCTGGGCCACGCGCTCGTGGTGGCGCGCATCCAGGCGCTCCAGCAACGGGCCGAAGTCGCCGTAGTTGGCGTGCGGCACCGGCGAGATCTTGGTCCACGGCAGCGCGTTGTCGTAGGTGCTCTCGCCGTACTCGCCGGCATCCATCGAGGCCGGGAAGCGGATGTCGGGGACCACGCCCTTGTTCTGGGTCGAGCTGCCGCTGACGCGGAAGAACTGCGCCACGGTCAGCTTGACCTGGCCGAAGCGCTCGGCCTCGTTGGCCGGCCAGCGGTCCAGGTTCACCAGGTTCTGCACGGTGCCCTTGCCGAAGGTGGTCTCGCCGATCACCAGGCCGCGGCCGTAGTCCTGGATGGCGCCGGCGAAGATCTCCGAGGCCGACGCCGAACGGCGGTTGACCAGGACCGCGAGCGGCCCGTCCCAGGCCACGCCGGTGTCCTCGTCGCTCTCCACGCTGATGCGACCGCCGGACTCGCGGACCTGCACCACCGGGCCGTCATCGATGAACAGCCCGGTCAGTTCGATGGCCTCGTTGAGCGAACCACCCCCGTTGTCGCGCAGGTCCAGCACCACGCCGTCCACGCCCTGCCCGGCGAACTCGCGCAGCAGGCGGGCGACGTCGCGGGTGGCCGAGGCGTAGTCTTCACGCTGCATCCGCCGGCCCTCGAAGTCCTGGTAGAAGCCCGGGAGTTCGATGACCCCGATCCGGCGGTCGGCCAGGTCGCCCTCGCCTTCGATGTCGTAGACCTCGGCCTTCGCGGCCTGGTCCTCGATCCGCACCTCGTCGCGGATGATCGCGATCCGCACCGGCTCGCTGTCCAGCCCGGACTTGGCCGGGACGACGTCCAGCCGCACCTTCGAGCCCTTGGGCCCGCGGATCTTCTCGACCACGTTGTCCAGGCGCCAGCCGATCACGTCCTCGACCTCGCCGTCCTCGCCTTGGCCGACGCCGACGATGCGGTCGCCGGGCCCAAGCAAACCGGACTTGTCGGCCGGGCCGCCGGGCATGATCTCCCGGATGACCGTCACGTCATCCTGCTTCTGCAGCACCGCGCCGATGCCTTCCAGCGACAGGGACATCGACAGGTTGAAGTTCTCCGCCGTGCGCGGGGTGAAGTAGGCGGTGTGCGGGTCGATCACGCCGGCGTAAGCATTCATGAAGATCTGGAAGACGTCCCGGCCCTCGAGCTCGTTGACGTTGTCCAGCATGTTCGCGTAGCGCTTGTCGAGCGTCTCGCGGATCGCATCGGGCTCGCGCCCGGCCAGCTTCAGGCGCAGCCATTCGTTGCGCAGGGTCTTGCGCCACAGCGCGTCCAGCTCGGCCTCGTCGACCGGCCAGGGGGCGTCCTCGCGGTCGTACTCGAAGCGCTCCTCGGCGGTGAAGTCGAAGATGTCCTCGTCCAGCAGGCCGCGCGCATGGGCGATGCGCTCGGCCACGCGCTGGCGGTACACCGCGAAGATCCCGTAGGCCGGCTCCAGCTCCCCGCTGCGGATCGCGTCGTCGAGCAGCAGCGCGTAACGCCCGAACCCTTCGACGTCGCTGGCCAGCAGGAACTGCTTGCCCCCGTCCAGGGCCTCCAGGTAGCGCTCCAGGATCTCCTCCGACAGCGCGTCGTCCAGTGGCTTGGGACGGTACGCGTAGCGGCTGTCCGACAGCAGCCCGAACACCAGCTTCGCCGCCGTGACCTGGTCCTCGGTGGGCGCGGCGGGCAGGGGAACGGGCTCGGCGGGACCGCGCTCGCTGCCGGCCGCGTCCGGGGTAGCCGGCGGTTCGGGCAGGGTCATCGGCGGGTCCGACGGCACCGGCGATGCCGGTGGTGCATCCACCTGGGCCACCAGCACCAGGGGCAGGGTCAGCAGGAAGGCGAACAGCGAGGTCTTGAGCTTCATTGGGTGCGCACTTGCCCGGGTAGGCGTGGGGGAGCCGGGGTTCGTGGCCCAGCGTCGTTCAACCATGACACGTTTGGGAGTGCCGGAAGTTGCCATCCGCCGCGATGCGGGCGGCGTCCGTTCAGCCCGCGCCGGAGCGGGGACACGCGCTTGCGCGCGACGGTTCCGGGCACCGCGATGAGAGCACCGCCGGTGCGAAGGCGGCGCCAAGGGGCGTGCGGCGCGATGCTCAGGCCGTGGCCACCAGCCCGGACTCGGCCGCCGAACGGTCGGCGTGGTAGGACGAGCGCACCAGCGGGCCCGAGGCCACGTGGGAGAAGCCGAGGTCCATGCCGTACACCTCCAGCGCCTTGTACTCCTCCGGCGTCCAGTAGCGCATCACCGGATGGTGGTGCGGGCTGGGCTGCAGGTACTGGCCGATGGTGACCATGTCCACGTCGTGGTCGCGCAGGTCGCGCAAGGTCTCCTGCACCTGCTCCATGGTCTCGCCCAGGCCGAGCATGATGCCGGACTTGGTGGTCACGTCCGGATGCTGGGCCTTGAAGCGCTGCAGCAGGGTCAGCGACCACTGGTAGTCGGCGCCCGGGCGCACGTTGCGATACAGGTGCGGGACCGTTTCCAGGTTGTGGTTGAACACGTCCGGCGGTGCCTGCGCCAGGATCTCCAGCGCGCGGTCCATGCGGCCCTTGCCGCGGAAGTCCGGGGTCAGGATCTCGACCTTCGTACCCGGCGACGTGGCGCGGATCGCCTGGATGCACTCGACGAAGTGGCCGGCGCCGCCATCGCGCAGGTCGTCGCGGTCAACGCTGGTGACCACCACGTAGCGCAGGCCCATGTCGGCGACGGTATCCGCCAGCCGGCGCGGCTCGTCGGCATCGGGCGGCTTCGGCCGGCCGTGGGCGACGTCGCAGAAGCTGCAGCGGCGCGTGCACACGTCGCCCAGGATCATGAAGGTCGCGGTGCCGTGGCCGAAGCACTCGTGGATATTCGGACAACTGGCATCCTCGCAGACCGTGACCAGCCGGTTGGCGCGCAGCTTCGACTTGAGCTGGGCGACCGCGTTGCCGGACGGGATCCGCACCCGGATCCAGGACGGCTTGCGCAGCACCGGTGCATCGGCGAACTGCACCGGCGAGCGGGCGATCTTGTCGCCGGCGACCTGCTTCACGCCCGGCTGCAGCGGCGCGGGCGCGGCGCCCTCGGCAACGACGGAAAGGGGGATGGTCTTGTTGCTGGGGTCAGGCATTCGGGGGGCTCTTCAGAGCGTCGGCGGCGGGGCCGGATCGGGCGCGAGCCCGAACTGCCGGGCCAAGTGCTGCACCAGCACCGGCTTGACCGCCTGCATCGACGAGGGACCGCCGAAGTCTACCATCGAGGCCACCTGCAACCCCGCGTAGCCACAGGGATTGATGCGCCGGAACGGCTCCAGGTCCATGTCGATGTTGAAGGCCAGGCCGTGGAACGTGCAGCCGCGCCGGACCCGGATCCCCAGTGCGGCGACCTTGGCCCCGGCCACGTACACCCCCGGCGCGCCCTCGCGGCGCACCGCCTCGATGTTCCAGTCGCCCATCGTGTCGATGATCGCCTGCTCGATGCGGCACACGTACTCGCGCACGCCGACCTTGAGCCGGCGCAGGTCCAGCAGCGGATACAGGACGATCTGTCCCGGTCCGTGGTAGGTCACCTGGCCGCCACGGTCGACGTGGATCACCGGGATGTCCCCGGGCATCAGCACGTGCTCTTCCCTGCCGGCCTGGCCGAGGGTGAACACCGGATCGTGCTCGACCAGCCAGAACTCGTCCGGCGTGTCCGGCCCGCGGGTATCGGTCAGCGCCGACATGGCCCGCCAGACCGGTTCGTAGGCCTGCCGGCCCAGGTCGCGCACCCGCACCGGGCGCAGCGCCGCGGGGGGCGGTGCCTGCGTGGCTACAGCGTCCATTTCACCTCGGGATGGTCGCGCAGCACCTGGTGCGCGAGGTCGTACTGTTCGCGCGAATCGGCGCGGAACAGGATCCGCACCGACACGTAGCGCCCGTTGGAGGAGTGGCGCCAGTTGACCTGCTCGGTGACCACGTCGATGCCGGCATCGAGCAGGCGCGTGGGCAGGAGGGTTTCCAGGTCCTTGTCGGCCGCGCCCATGGCCGACAGCTCGAAGGTGCCCGGGAACTGGAAGCCCTGCTGTTCCGGGCCCTTGCCGTTGGTGCTCACAGCGACTCCCACCACATCACGATCTCGTGCCAGATGCGCTTGAAGAACCCGGCCCGATCGACCGCCTCCAGCGCCACCAGCGGACGCTCGGCGAGCACCTCGCCATCAAGCGATACCCGCACCGTGCCGACCTGCTGGCCCTGCTCGAACGGGGCGACCAGCACCGAAGGCACGTCCATCATCGGCTGCAGCTGCTCGTAGCGCCCGCGCGGCAGGGTCACCAGCAGCGGTGCCTCCACGCCCAGCGACAGCTCGTCGGCCTGGCCCTTCCACACGCGCTGGGTCGCCACCGCGGTGCCCGGCTCGTACAGGCTGTGGGTCTCGAAGAAGCGGAAACCCCAGTTCAGCAGGGCCTGGCTGTCGTCGGCGCGCTGGCGCTCGGAGGTCGAACCCAGCACCACCGACACCAGCCGCTGGTCGCCACGCTTGGCCGAGGCCAGCAGGCAGTAGCCGGCGGCCGAGGTGTGACCGGTCTTGATGCCGTCGACGCTGGAGTCGCGCCACAGCAGCACGTTGCGGTTGGGCTGGGTGATCGAGCCGACCGTGAACTCCTTGATCGCGTTGTAGGCGTACGCCTCCGGGTAATCGCGGGCCAGCGCGATGCCAAGCATCGCCAGGTCGCGGGCGGACGAGACATGGCCCTCGTCGGGAAGCCCGGTGGCGTTGGCGAAATGGGTGTTGGACAACCCCAGCCGCTGCGCGTACTGGTTCATCAGCGCGGCGAAGGCCTCCTCGCTGCCGGCCACGTGCTCGGCCAGGGCGATGGCGGCGTCGTTGCCCGACTGCACCACCATGCCCTTCTCCATCTCCACCAGCGGCGCGCTCTGGTTGACGTCGAAGCCGGAATAGCTGCCGTCGGTGGCCGCGCCGCCCTTGCGCCAGGCGTTCTCGCTCATGCGCACCTGGTCGTCGGGCTTGACCTTGCCGGCGGCCATCTCGGCGGCGATCACGTAGCTGGTCATCACCTTGGTGATGCTCGCCGGCGGCAACTGCTCGTCGATGTTCTCGCCCGCCAGGACCTTGCCGCTGGCCGCGTCCACCACGATCCACGCCTCGCCCACGGGCACCGGTGCCGGCGGCACGGGCATCGGCTCGGCGGCGGGCGCCGGGGCCGGCTGCGCGGCGGGCCGGGGCATCGCTTCCTGCGCGGTGGCCAGGCCAACGGCAAGCGTGCCGAGCGCGGCCAGGCCGAACGCCCGAAGGAGGTTGGGGAACTTCATCGTTGGGGTTGCTCCAGCCGGCTGCGGGCCGGCGTACCTGTTGTGTTGGATCGATTGCCCGGTCAGTCGTGCACCGGCTGCGGCTCGCCGAAGCCCAGCGCCACGATCCGCGGTGCCAGGCTGGCGACCGTGTCGGCCCCCACCGGCCCCACCCGCAGGCGCCAGACCCGCCGCCCGCCCGCGACCGCGTCGTGGATGCTGGCACCGGCGATGCCGGCCCCGAGCAGTGTCTCCAGGGCGCGATCGGCGTTGGCCCGGGCGGCAAAGCTCGCCACCTGGAGGACCACGCCATTACCGGCCGCAGCCACCGGCGGCGTTGCCGCGGGCAGGGACGAAGAGGATACGCCGGGCGTGGCCACGGCGGGAGCCGGCACGGCCGCCGGGGTCCCGGGCCGGCCGGTCGCCACGCGCACCTGGCGCTGCTGCATCCAGTCCTCGAAGCGTTCCGCGCCCGCGCCGGCCTTGCCGGGATCCACGTCGAAGCGGTAGCGCTGCTCCGGCGCCGCGCCACCACCCGCCGGGCCGGGGACAGGGGGCACATCGGGCCGGGGCCCGTCGGCCGCGGCGGCGGCCACGGGCAAGGCCGCGACCAGGCCGTCCATGGAGCTGGCGGCGGGCGTGGCCTGCACCGCGGCCACCCGGGTATCAGCGGGCGCCGGCGTCGGGCCGAGCTCGTCAGGGACCAGCGCGCGTACCTCGACCCGACCGGTGCCCCGCGGATGGATGTCCAGCTTCACCGCCGCGGCGTAGCTCAGGTCGATCACCCGGCCCTCGTGGAACGGCCCGCGGTCATTGACCCGCACCACCACCGAGCGGCCGTTGTCCAGGTTGGTGACCCGCGCGAAGCTGGGCAGCGGCAGGTGCTTGTGCGCGGCGGTGAAGGCGTACATGTCGTAGACCTCCATGTTGGAGGTCCGGCGGCCATGGAACTTGGTGCCGTAGTAGGAGGCGATGCCCTGCTCCACGAACCCGGAGGGGTCGTCCAGGACCTTGTAGTCCTTGCCCAGCACGGTGTAGGTGGAACGGTTGCCGTAGCGCGAGCGGGGCTCGGCGACCACCTCCGGCTCCGGGATCAGGTCGACCTGGATGTCGATGTCCGGCGCGGTGTCGGCGATGTGGGGCGCGTACAGTCCACCGGCGGTGTAGTCACCACGCTTGGACAGGTCCTCCTGCGCCGCCGGGTACGGCGAACGCCGCGGCTCACCGGCTCCCGCGGACGCGCCGCCGGCGGTGGCCGGGTCCGGCTTGCGGGGGGCGCTGGAACAGGCCGCCAGGCCCAGGACCAGGATCGCCGCCAGCAGCCGGGTCATGCCTCGCCACGCTCCCCGTCGCGCTCGCCCTTGGCCGCGGCCAGCGGATCGCGTCCGGCGATGGCCTCGGCCAGCTGGTACACCGCCATCGCGTAGTGCTTGGAGATGTTGTAGCGGGTGATCGCGTAGAAGTTGTTGAAGCCCAGCCAGTGCTCGGGCCCGTCGACGCCGTCCAGGTTCAGCAGGGTGGCATCCAGCGAGACGCCTTCGGCACGGTGCGCGGCCGGCGTCGCCGGCGTGTACCCGCGGGCGGCCAGCTGCGCCAGGCTGTAGCGCGGTTCCAGGCCCTCGGGCTCGAAGTCGGCCACACCGGCGGCGCGGTCGGCGCGCACCACCACCGGGCCGCCGCGCTCCCAGCCGCCCTTCTCGACGAAGTAGTTGGCGACCGAGGCGAACACGTCCGGCAGGCTGTTGAACAGGTCGACCTTGCCGTCGCCGTTGCCGTCGACCGCGTAGTCACGGTAGCTGGAGGGCATGAACTGGCCCCAGCCCATCGCCCCGGCATAGCTGCCCTTGAGCGTGGTGATGTCCAGGCCGGTTTCCTTGCCCAGCGCGAACAGCTGCGCCAGCTCGTCGCGGAAGAACGCCTCGCGGCGGTTCTCGCGCTCGATCTTGCCCGGCTCGTCGGTGCGCGGATAGGCGAAGGCCAGGGTGTAGATCGCATCGACGACCGGGTAGCTGCCCATGTTGCCGCCGAAACTGGTCTCCACCCCGAGGATGGAGACGATGATCTCCGCCGGCACGCCGTACTCGGCCTCGACCTTGTCCAGGGCCTGGCGGTGTTCGGCCAGGAAGGCGCGGCCGGCGCTGATGCGCGCGTCGGTGATGAAGATCGGGCGGTAGTCCTTCCACGGCTTGGCCTCGGCCGGACGGGACATCGCGGTGAGGATGGACTGCCGGATCTCGGCGCCGTCGAGCACGCGCTCGATGTAGGCCGGGTCCACGTCGTAGCGGGCCGCGGTGGTGCGGACGAACTCCGGCCGGGCGATCTCGAGCGGCTGGTAGCTGGAGACGACCGGCTCGGGGTCCGGCACCGGCTCGGACGCCGGGGCGGGTGCCGGCTCGGGGGCCTGCGGCTCGGCCGGCGGGGTGGGCGGTGCCTGGGTAACGCAGGCGGCGAGCACCAGCGCGAGGGCACCGGCGAGGGCGTGCTTGGCGTTCAATCTGCTCATCGCGGGCGAGGGTAGCATGCTCCCCGCGGGCGACCTGAACCCCCGGCGGACCTGGTCGGCACCGCCCCCGACCCGCCCCTCAGCCGGCGTTCATCCACTCAGCGCTGGTGCACCGGGCGGTGGGCGCGCACCGCCATCACCACGCCGAGCCCGGCCAGCAGCGACACCGCCGAAGTCCCCCCGTAGCTCAGCAGCGGCATCGGCACGCCCACCACCGGCAGCAGGCCGGCGACCATGCCGCCGTTGACCAGCACATAGACGCAGAACGACAGGCCCAGCGCCCCGGCCAGCAGGCGCGAATAGCCGTCGCGGGCCTCCGCCGCGACCCACAGGCAGCGGCCCACCACGAACAGGTACAGGCCCAGCGTGACGACCACGCCGATCCAGCCGAACTCCTCGCTGAGCACCGCGAAGATGAAGTCGGTGGTGTGCTCGGGGATGTAGTTCAGGTGCGACTGGGTGCCCTCGCCCCAGCCCTTGCCGTCGAGCCCGCCCCCGCCGATGGCGATCCGGCTCTGGATGATGTTCCAGCCCGCGCCCAGCGGATCGCGCTCGGGATCCAGGAAGGTCAGGATCCGGTCCTTCTGGTAGGGCCGCAGCAGCCAGAACCAGGCCACCGGCGCCGCCGCCGCAACGCCGCCGGCCGCGGCGATGAACCACCACCACGACAGCCCGGCCAGGTACAGCACGAAGGCACCGCTGATGCCCACCAGCATCGCGGTGCCGAAGTCCGGCTGCAGCAGCACCAGGCCGGTCGGCAGCCCGATCAGCAGGCCCGCCGCGAGCACCACCGGCAGGCGCGGCGGCAGGGGCTGGTTGTTGAGATACCAGGCCACCATCATCGGCAGGCTCAGCTTGAGCACCTCGGCAGGCTGGAAATAGAACACGCCCAGGTTCAGCCAGTGGCTGCCGTGGCGGCCGGTCCCCACCACCAGCACCAGCGCCAGCGGCACCAGCGAGGCGACGTAGACCAATGGCGTCCAGTTGCGCAGCTGGGTCGGCGGCAGCCTCGACAGTGCCCACATCGCCGCCAGCCCCACGCCATAGCGCAGCCCCTGGGCGGTGACCATGGCGGTGGACTGGCCGCTGGCGCTGTACAGCACCGCCAGGCCGATGCCCATCAACGCCAACAGGGCACCCAGCAGGGGCAGGTCGACGGTGCGCAACACCCGCAGCACCAGGTCGAGCAGCCAGCGCAACAGTACGTTCATGCACCGGCCTCCGGCGTCGCGGGTTCGTCTTCCGCGGGCGCCTCCGCATCCACCGGAGCTCCGTCGACCGCCCCGGGGTCCTCGCCGGGAAGCGGCTCGACGCCCTCGGGCATCTTCCCCAGCAACCAGGCGTCGAAGACCTGGCGGGCGATCGGGGCGGCGGCGCTGCCACCGTAGCCGCCGTGCTCGACCATCACCGCCACCGCGATCCGCGGATCCTCGGCCGGTGCGTAACCGACGAACAGCGCGGTGTGGCGCAGGTGATAGGGGAGCGAACGCGGGTCGGCACTGACATTGCCCCGGCGACTGGAGCGCTGCGCGGTGCCGGTCTTGCCGGCGATGGTGTACTCCGCGCCAGCCGCGCTGCGGCGGCCGGTGCCGCGGGCGCCGTGCATGGTCTGCACCATCCCCTCCTGCACCACCTTCACGTGCGCCGGATCGTCGCTGGCCTGGCCCACCGGGGTCGGGTCCAGCTCGCGCCAGGGTGCGCCGTAGCCGTCCCGGCGCGCCTCCACCAGCCGCAGCCCGTGCAGGCGCCCGCCATCGGCAATCGCCGCGGTGGCCCGCACCAGTTGCAGCGCGGTGGTCACCCAGTACCCCTGGCCGATGCCGGCGATGACCGTCTCGCCGGGGTACCAGGGCTCGGTGCTGACCGAGCGCTTGTAGTCCCGCGAGGGCACCGAACCGGTGCTCTCGCCCACCAGGTCGATGCCGGTCTTTTCGCCGAAGCCGAAGCGGTGCATCGCTTCCGCCAGCCGGTCGATGCCCATGTCCAGGGCGAGCTGGTAGTAGTAGGTGTTGACCGACCAGGCGATCGAGTCGCGCAGGTCGTGCCAGCCATGGCCGCCGCGCGAGGCGTCGCGGTAGCCGCGCGACTGGCCGGGGATGTGGAACTCGCCACTGGAGAAATAGCGCTGCTCCGGGGTGCGCAGGCCGTAGTCCAGTCCGGCCAGCGCGATCATCGGCTTGACCACCGACCCGGGCGGGCCGCCGCCCAGCACGTTGCGGTTGAACAGCGGGCGCGAGGGATTGGAGGTCAACGCGTCGTAGTCGGCATGGGAGATGCCGTTGACGAACAGGTTGGTGTCGTAGGACGGCAGGCTGACCATGGCCAGCACCTGCCCGGTGGCGGGATCGATCGCCACCGCCGAGCCTTCCTGCTCGCCGAAGGCGGCCACCATCGCCCGCTGCAGGTCCAGGTCCAGCGACAGCCGCAGGTCGGCACCGGGTACCGCCGGCTCGCGCCCGATCACCTGCATCGGCCGGCCGTCGACGTTGGTTTCCACCTGCTCGTGCCCGACCCGGCCGCGCAACGCGGACTCATAGGAGCGCTCCAGGCCGGTCTTTCCGGTATGGCTGAAGTTGGCGATGTCCGGCCCCAGGCTGGCCTGGTCGTCCTCGTCGACCCGGCCGACGTAGCCGATCACGTGGGCGAACAGCTCGCCATGCAGGTAACGCCGGTTGAGGTAGGACACCACCTCGACCCCCGGGAAGCGCCAGCGCTCGACCGCGAAACGCGCCACCTCCGCCTCGTCCAGGCGCATCTTCAACGGCACCGCGCGGAATCCGGGCACGCCGCGCCTGGCCTTGTGGAAGGCATCGATGTCCTCGGGGGTGAGTTCCACCAGGCCAGCCAGCTCCGGCAGCCAGCCGGCCGGGTCGCCGGCCTCGCCCAGGGTCACCTCCAGGCGCCAGGCCGGCACGTTGTCGGCCAGCACCCGGCCCTGGCGGTCGTAGATCAGCCCGCGCCCGGGCACCACCGGCCGCAGCTTGATGCGGTTCTGCTCGGAGCGGGTGGCGAACTCGTCATGGCGGACCACCTGCAGGTGGAAATACCAGGCCGCCAGCCCGCCCAGCCCCAGCACCACCCCGGCCAGGGCGATCCAGGCGCGGCGGCGGAACCCGGCGGCTTCCTGGTGGAGGTTCTTGAGCCGGCGCCCGCGCATCGCTCAACCCCTGCGCCAGGTGCCCAGGCGCATCGCGTCCAGCACCCAGAACACCGGCGGCCACAACAGCATGCCGGTCAGCGGCCCCAGCCAGGACAGGGTCGGCACCAGCGGCAGGCCAAGCGCCATGTTGACCGCAGCGTCGACGATGCGGTCGTTGAGCAGCAACCCGCCGATCGCCAATGCCTGCTGCCACGCCGGGAAGAAGCGCAGCCGGGCACGGAAGCGCTGGATGATGAAGGCCATCACCACCAGCCGCAGCGCCTGCTCGCCCAGCAGGCTGCCAAAGGCCAGGTCCGCCAGCAGCCCGCAGGCAAACGCCAGGCCCAGCCCGGCGCGGTCGGGGTGCTCGATCAACCAGTACGCCACCACCAGCGCGAGCCAGTACGGGCGCAGTGGCTGCAGCAGCTCCGGCAGCGGCAGCAGGCCGAGCACGATCGCCACCAGTACGCTGGCCGGCAGCAGCCAGGCGGGTACGCGGCGGCTCACGGGGCGTCCTCCACCGGCACCGCGTCATCGAGAGGCGGTGGGGCGGGAACCTGGCGCAGCAGCAGCACGTCGCGCCCGCGGTCCAGGCGCGCCGCCGGCCTGACCTCGCCGACCAGGAAGGCCCGGCTCTCGTCGGGCTGCAGCCCGGTCAGCGTGCCGACCGGGAACCCGGCGGGAAAGCGTCCGCCCAGGCCCGAGGTCACCAGCTCGTCGCCCACCTGCACGTCGGTCGACAGCGGGATGCCGGGGATCCGCAGCAGGTCGCTGCGGCCCTCGCCGTAGGCGACCAGCCGCACCTGGCTGCGGGCCACCATCACCGGCACCGCATGGGAAGGATCGGTCAGCAGCAGGGCGACCGAGTGCAGCGGCTGCACCTGGATCACCTGTCCGACCAACCCGCCGGCGTCGAGCACGCTCTGGCCGCTACGCACCCCCTGGTTGCTGCCGGCATCGAGCACCAGCCGCTGCCGCGCCGGGTCCAGGTCGATGTCCAGGATCGGCGCCAACTGCACGTCCAGGCCCCCGCTCTGCGCCGCCCCGAGCAGGGCGCGCAAGCGTGCGTTGTCGTCGGCCAGGGTCTGCAGGCGGGTGATGCGGGCGCTGCTGACCAGCAGCTCGTTGCGCAGGTTTTCGTTCTCGGCGGTCAGCTGGGCCAGGGTGCCGGCATCGTCGTAGACCCGGCGCACCGCCTGCCCCGGCCACCCGGCCACCACCCACAGCGGCTGCACCGCGAGCGCGGCCTGGTCACGGACGGTGCCCAGCCAGCCACCGCGGTGGTCGAGCACGATCAGCACCACCGCCAGGGCCAGGTAGCCCAGGAGCCGGAGGGTGGCGACGACTTCGCCTTGGCGGTTGGGGCTGTTGACGCCTAGGGAGGGCACGGTGCTCAGTGGTCGGGTGGAAGCGGCTCCGGCCGGGGTCGAGAAGGCCGGTTACTCGGCGGCGAAGAACTCGTTGCCGTGCATGTCCACCAGCTCCAGCGCGCGCCCGCCGCCGCGGGCAACCGAGGTCAGTGGCTCGTCGGCCACCTGCACGTGCAGGCCGGTCTCCTCGCTGATCAGCCGGTCGATGTCCTTGAGCATGGCACCGCCGCCGGTCAGCACGATGCCGCGCTCGGCCACGTCCGCGCCGAGCTCGGGCGGGGTCTGCTCCAGCGCCAGCTTGATCGCGGTGACGATGCCGGCCAGCGGCTCGCGCAGCGCGTCGAGCACCTCGTTGGCGGTGATGGTGATCATCTTCGGCACGCCCTCGGCGAGGTTGCGGCCGGTGACCTCCATGCTGGCGTTGTCCTCCTGCGGGAAGGCGCAACCGAGCTCGACCTTGATCCGTTCCGCGGTCGCCTCGCCGATCAGGGTGCCGTAGGTGCGGCGCACGTAGGCGATGATCGATTCGTCGAAGCGGTCGCCGCCGATGCGCACCGAGGCGGCGTAGACGATGCCGTTGAGGGCGATCACGGCGACCTCGGTGGTGCCGCCGCCGATGTCGACCACCATCGAGCCGCGCGCCTCGGTCACCGGCATGCCGGCACCGATCGCGGCCGCCATGGGCTCCTCGATCAGGTAGACCTCGCGCGCCCCCGCCTCTTCCGCCGACTCCTTGATCGCTCGGCGCTCGACCTGGGTCGAACCGCAGGGCACGCACACCAGCACGCGCGGGCTCGGCCGCAGGAAACGGCTCTTGTGCACCTTGCGGATGAAGTGCTTGAGCATTTCCTCGGTGTAGGTGAAGTCCGCGATCACCCCGTCCTTCATCGGCCGGATGGTGGTGATGTGCCCCGGGGTGCGACCCAGCATCTGCTTGGCCTCGGTACCCACGGCGGCCACCGAGCGGTTACCCCCGATCACCCGGTCTTGGCGCACCGCGACCACCGACGGCTCGTTGAGCACGATGCCCTGCCCGCGCACGTAAATCAGCGTGTTGGCCGTCCCCAGGTCGATGGACAGATCATTGGAGAACATGCCGCGGAACTTCTTGAACATCGCAGGGGCCGTGTTGTAGGGGGCAGGAGGCGGCCGGCTAATCTAGCAACGCACCCCTGCAGCGGCAAGGAGAATCAACGTCCTGCGGCGATTTGCGCCCCGTCACGGCACCGGCCGGACGGGCCGCCGCGCTGGCCCGCACTGCCCGGTGGCGGTAGAATCCACCGGTTTGCGCATGCGCCGTGCCCTGCCGGCCCGCCCCTGCCCCGCCTGTAGTCCCGCCGCGCACCGCCCGCGGCCACCGGAGTGCGACCGAATGTCAGCCCTGATCTGCGGCTCGCTGGCCTACGACACCATCATGGTGTTCCAGGACCAGTTCAAGAACCACATCCTGCCGGACAAGGTCCACCTGCTGAACGTCTCATTCCACGTGCCGCGCATGCGCCGCGAGTTCGGCGGCTGCGCCGGCAACATCGCCTACAACCTCAAGCTGCTGGGCGGCGACCCGATCCCGATGGCGACCGTCGGCGAGGACTTCGGTCCCTACCGCGCGCACTTCCAGCGCGAGGGCATCGAGCTGTCCCGGGTGCGCGAGATCCCGGGCCTGTTCACCCCGCAGGCCTTCATCACCACCGACCTGGACAACAACCAGATCACCGCCTTCCATCCCGGCGCGATGGAGCGCTCGCACGAGAACCACGCGCGCGACGTGCCCAACGTGGACATCGGCATCGTCAGCCCCGACGGCTACGAGGGCATGATCCAGAACGCCCGCGAGTTCGCCGAGGCCGGCATCCCCTTCATCTTCGATCCCGGCCAGGCGATGCCGCTGTTCAACGGCGCCGAGCTGCGCGCCTTCATCGAACAGGCCGACTACGTCACCGTCAACGACTACGAGTCCAACCTCCTGGCCGAGCGCACCGGCTGGAGCGAGGCGGAAATCGCCGGCAAGGTGAAGGCCTACATCGCCACCCGCGGCCCCAAGGGCGCGGTGATCCACGCCGACGGCGAAACCCATGACATCCCGCCGGCGCGCGAGCGCGCGATCACCGACCCCACCGGCTGCGGCGACGCGTTCCGCGCCGGACTGATCTTCGGCATCCTGCGCGGCTTCGACTGGCCGACCATCGGCCGCATCGGCAACCTGATGGGCGCGTTGAAGGTCGAGCACCACGGCACGCAGAACCAGCGGTTCACCTATGACGAGTTCGCCGCGGAGTTCCGGGAGCAGTTCGGCTACGACCTCTGAGGGCGCGTAGGGCGCAATAGCCGCCGCCGGCGGCGTATTGCGCCGGACGGCAAACGACGACGAACCGACACATGCGGCGCAATACGGCGTTCCGCCTATTGCGCCCTACAACGCCGCAAGATTATTCCTGCGGCCACTTGGGCAGCCTGGAAGGATCCAGCCCCCGCGTCTCGAACACCGCGGTGCGGGTGCCACCGGCCTTCACCGGGAACTCGATGCTGAGCACGTCGGCGGCGATGGCGTGCCGCCACAGCGCCTTCTCGTCCTCGATGAACATGGCGATCGCCTCATCGGTGTCCGGGCGGCTGCCGTCCATGGTGACCGGCTCGGCATCGTCCAGGGTGACCTTCAGGTGGCAGCCGGAGTAGCAGTCGAAGTCGCCGGTCTCCAGCGTCAGGTAGGCGCTGGTGCCCCACTCCGGATGGTCGCGGAAGATCAGGCGCACCGGCCGGGCGCTGCCGTCGTCGGTCCGGACGTTGTCCTTCCCGTAGATCGCCGCGGAGATCTGTGCGCCGCCACTGGCCTGCGGCTCACGCTGGTAGGCCCACAGGGCGGCGGTGCGCTCGTCCTCGCGGATGTCGTTCGCCCGCCGGGCGGCATCGGCGTGGCGCTCCTTGATCGAGGCCGCGGCCTCGCTCTCCGGGTACTGCGACAGCAGCACGTCGCCGTGCGCCTTGGCCAGCTGCCAGTTTTCGGCGTCGTAGTTCTCCTCGAACTGGCGGGCCATGTCAGCGGCCGCCTGTTCGGCGGCGGCGGCCTGGCGGGCGCGCTCGGCCTCGGGATCGGCAGCCGGCTGGCAGGCGGCGAGGCCGAGGGTGATGGCGGTGCACAGGATTGCGGTGCGCAGCTTCATGGAGATCCCCATAAGGTCGACGGCCCATTGTACGAAGTCATTCTCACGCACACGGGGCCTGGCGACGCCGCTCTTCTCCAGGACGCACGTCCCGCAGCCACGGCGATGCATCCGAAGCCACGACCAAGCCCCCGACAGGAGGGATCGTGATGGGAGACGGATGCTGTGAGGGGGGTGCGGAGAGTGGGCCATGGATGGCCCACGGCCCGACTTGAAGACAGGATGTCGTCAGGAGGGCGGAGCACCCCCCTCGCAGCAGCCGGCTCCCAGCCGCGGCCCCTTCCGAAGCCCGCTACGCAAATGAAGCGGCCGCCCGTAGGCGGCCGCTGGTGGTGCATGTGGCGTGGTTCGCCCGG
>JAEWFH010000144.1 GCA_023388955.1 Pseudomonadota bacterium | reverse complement strand
GCAGGCGGATCGCACGGTCGACCTCGCCCCGGCGGCGAAACAGGTGTCCCAGCGCGACCTGGGTCTCGAAGGTGTCCTTGTCCAGCTCGGCGATGTGCAGGAACAGCTCGATGGCCTTGTCCGGCTGCTCGTTGAGCAGGTAGTTCAGGCCCCGGAAGTAGGTCGTCGACAGGCGGCTGACCTGGGTGTCGCTGTGGCGCTCGCCGCCGCGACGGCCGATCACCCAGCCACTGACCGCTGCGATCGGCAGTAGCAGGAAGAACCAGAACCACTCGTTGATGAAGGCCATCGACTCAGGAGCTCCGTCCGGCCGGCCCGGCCTGCGCATCGCGCCGCATGCGGCCCGCGGCGACCGCCAGACCACCCAGGACGGCGCCCAGCAGCAAGGCCACGATCAGTGCGATGCCGAGGTTGGCGGGGATCCCGGCAAAGCCGAGGTTCACGACCACGGGCTGCACGTTGAGGGCACCAAGCAGTGCGCCCAGCACGATGCAGGCAACCGCGATCAGCAGTCGGACAAGTCGCATGGCGGCTCCAGGACAGCGGCGTTCGGGCGACAAGCTTAGCCGCCCGGGCCTGCCTGCAGCCACAGGAAAGGGATCAGTCGTTCTCTTCGACCGGCATCACGTCGCTGACGCGCTCGCGCAGCTCCTTGCCGGGTTTGAAGTGCGGGACGTGCTTGCCCGCCAGCGCCACCGGCTCTCCGGTCTTGGGATTGCGGCCCATGCGCGGGGGGCGGTAGTGCAGCGAAAAGCTGCCGAACCCGCGGATCTCGATCCGCTCGCCCTCGGCCAGGGTCGAGGCCATGGCTTCCAGCAGCGTCTTCACTGCCAGGTCCACGTCCTCCGCCTTCAGGTGCGGCTGGCGTCGGGAAAGGATCTCGATGAGTTCGGATTTGGTCATGCTCGGTTTCATGCAGCCTGACACGACGACGGCCCGGCCAGGGCCGGGCCGCCATCAACTGGCGGCACCCGCACGGGGCGGGTGCCGCCGCGGTCCGCAGCTTACTCGGACTTGTTGCCCAGCTGCTCGCGCAGCAGCGCGCCCAGCTTGGTGGTACCGCTGGCGGCGTCGGCGCTGGCGCGGTTGTAGTCGGCCACGGCCTCCTGCATCTCCGCCTCGTCCTTCGCCTTGATCGACAGCTGCATCTGGCGGCCCTTGCGGTCCATGCCGATGAAGCGTGCCTCGACCTCCTCGCCCACCTTCAGCACCTTGGAGGCGTCGTCGACGCGCTCACGCGAGATGTCGCGCGCGGCGATGTAGCCCTCGATGCCGTCGGCCAGCTCGACCAGCGCACCCTTGGCGTCCACTTCCTTGATGGTGCCGGTGACGATGGAGCCACGGGAGTTCGACGCCATGTACTGGCCGAACGGATCCTGCTCCATCTGCTTGATGCCCAGGCTGATGCGCTCGCGCTCCGGGTCCACCGCCAGCACCACGGCCTCGACGGTATCGCCCTTCTTGAACTCGCGGATCACGTCCTCGCCGGTGGTGTTCCAGCTGATGTCGGACAGGTGCACCAGGCCGTCGATGCCGCCGTCCAGGCCAATGAAGATGCCGAAGTCGGTGATCGACTTGACCTGGCCCTCGACCTTGTCGCCCTTCTTGTGCAGGACGGCGAAGGTCTCCCACGGGTTGGAGGTGACCTGCTTCATGCCCAGCGAGATGCGGCGGCGCTCCTCGTCCACGTCCAGGACCATGACCTGCACCTCGTCGCCGACCTGCACGATCTTCGACGGGTTGACGTTCTTGTTGGTCCAGTCCATCTCGGACACGTGCACCAGGCCCTCGACGCCCGGCTCGATCTCGACGAACGCACCGTAGTCGGTGACGTTGGAGACCTTGCCGAACACGCGGGTCTCGGACGGGTAGCGGCGGGAGATGTTGTCCCACGGATCCTCGCCCAGCTGCTTCAGGCCCAGGCTGACGCGGTTGCGCTCGCGGTCGTACTTGAGCACGCGCACGTCCAGCTCCTGGCCGACCTCGACCACCTCGGACGGATGGCGCACGCGCTTCCAGGCCATGTCGGTGATGTGCAGCAGGCCGTCGATGCCGCCCAGGTCGACGAACGCACCGTAGTCGGTGAGGTTCTTGACCACGCCCGGGAGCACGGCGCCCTCGACCAGCTTCTCCAGCAGCGCCTCGCGCTCCTCGGAGTGCTCGCTCTCGACGACGGCACGGCGGGAGACCACGATGTTGTTGCGCTTGCGGTCGAGCTTGATGAGCTTGAACTCCAGCTCCTTGCCTTCGAGGTAGGTCGAGTCGCGCACCGGGCGCACGTCGACCAGGGAGCCCGGCAGGAAGCCGCGCACGTCCTTGATGTCGACGGTGAAGCCGCCCTTGACCTTGCCGCTGATGCGGCCGGTGATGGTCTCGTTGTTCTCGAGGGCTTCCTCGAGCTCGTCCCACACCATGGCGCGCTTGGCCTTCTCGCGCGAGAGGATGGTCTCGCCGAAGCCGTTCTCGATGGCGTCCAGCGCGACCTTGACCTCGTCGCCCTGCTCCACCTCGATCTCGCCTTCCTCGTTCCGGAACTGCTCGATCGGCACGATGCCTTCAGACTTCAGGCCGGCGTTGATCACCACGACGTCGCCGCGGATCTCCACGACGGTACCGGTGACGATGGCACCCGGCTTCAGCTTGGCGAGGCGGGCCTCGCTCTGTTCGAACAGTTCGGCAAATGATTCGGTCATTGGAAAATTTTCCGGTTGGACAAACGGGCCTCGGCTGCCGTGGAACCCGGCGGCACCCTTGTGTCGCGCGGCGGCCCGGCCGGGCCCACCCGTTTGATTTGGCGTGGACAGGCCACACCGGTCTGGTTGGTGGATCCGCCGCGTCATGCGGCGGGGCTCTTGCGGGTATTGCGTACCGCGGGTGTTGCGTACTGCTACTGCTGCGGGAGGAGCCCGGCCTGCGCTACCACCGCAAGCACGCGCCCGACGACGACGTCGATGCCAAGCCCGGTGGTGTCAACGGTGACCGCGTCAGCGGCCGGTCGCAGCGGCGCCACCGCGCGACTGGCATCGCGCGCATCACGGGCGAGGATCTCCCGTAGCAGACCGCTCAGGTTAACGGAAACCCCCTTGTCGCTCAACTGCTTATAGCGGCGCGCGGCGCGCTCGTCGGCACTGGCGGTCAGGAACACCTTGGCCTGCGCATCCGGGAAGATCACCGTACCCATGTCCCGCCCGTCGGCCACCAGCCCCGGGGGCTGCCTGAATGCCCGCTGCCGCTCCTTGAGCGCTTCGCGCACCTCGGGGATGGCGGCAATCGCCGAGGCCGCCGCGCCGGCGGTCTCGGTGCGCAGCTCGCCGGTGGCGTCGGTGCCGTTCACCAGCACGCGCAGTTCGCCGCCCTCCTCGCGGAAATCGATCCGGGTATCGAAGGTGCAACGCACCAGCGCCGCCGGATCGGCCAGGTCGATGTCGCCCCACCCGGCCGCGACGCCGACCGCCCGGTACAGCGCGCCCGAATCCAGGTAATGCCAGCCCATTTTCTCGGCCACCAGCCGGCTGATGGTGCCCTTGCCAGAGCCCGAGGGTCCGTCGATGGTGATGACCGGGCAGGCCGTCCCGGCGCCCGGTCGCGTGTCGTTGTCATTCTCCATGCCGGCATTATCCAGCCCTTCCCTGTCCACGGCCATCGCGGGACCACTTGCACCAGGCCCCCGGCACCCTTTAGACTTTCCGGCTTGCCGAACCACACCGTTTATCGAGGTCTGTCATGAAGGTCCTGTCCTCCCTGAAGTCGGCGAAGACCCGTCACCGCGACTGCAAGGTCGTTCGCCGTCGCGGCAAGGTCTTCGTGATCTGCAAGTCGAACCCGCGTTTCAAGGCGCGCCAGCGCTGAGTGCATTGCACTCTTGAACCTGCGGGCCACGGCCTGTACTGGAAAGCCGCCCCCGGGCGGCTTTCTTCGTTCTGCGAACCCCGCCGGGACCGTCCTGCACCGCGCTGCGTACAATCGCGCCCGGGGATGCCGCCGGCGGCGGCACATGGACCAAGCCAGAGGGGAACCAGGATGAACAAGACCATTACCCAGCTTTCGCTGCTCGCCATGCTCGTCGCGGGCACTTCCGTCGTGGGCTACGCCCATGCCGACACCCTGCTGATCGACCGCGCCAACAGCAAGGAGGCGGCGGTGGTTCCGGCGCGCGGCCAGACCATGGGCGAAATCGAAGCGCGCTACGGCGAGCCGGCCGAGCGCCTGGATCCGCGCGGCGGCCAGAAGTCCCAGTGGCCGGCCATCCACCGCTGGGTCTACCCGCAGTTCACCGTCTATTTCGAGAAGGACCGCGTCATCGACGTGGTCGTCAACCGCGCGCACCCGGGCGAGATCGGCCCGAAGCCGCCGCTGCTGTAGAGCCGCCACCGGAGCTTCAATGAACCAAGCCGTACGCTTCCCCGCCGAGTGGGAGCCGCAGGATGCCGTCCTGCTCGCCTGGCCGCACGCCGGCACCGACTGGGCCGACCGCCTGGGCGAGGTCGAGGAGACCTACATCGCGCTCGTCGCCGCGATCACCCGCTTCCAGCCGGTGGTGCTGTGCGTCGCCGACGAGGACGTGGAGGCGTATGCCCGCGCGCGCCTGGCTTCGGCGCGGGTGGACATGGACCGGGTCCGCTTCGTCGAGATCGAGTACGACGACACCTGGTTGCGCGACACCGGCCCGGTGACGCTGCACGAAGGCGGCGGGTTCCGGCTGATGGACTTCCGCTTCACAGGCTGGGGCGGCAAGTTCGGCGCCGAGCGCGACGACCGGCTGGTGGAGGGCCTGGACGACCAGGGGCTGTTCCACTCGGCGCAGCGCGAGGAGGTCGATTTCGCCCTGGAAGGCGGTGCCATCGAGACCGACGGTGCCGGCACCCTGCTGAGCACCTGGCGCTGTCTGGCCGAGCGGCATCCGGACAAGGACCGCGCGCAGGTCGACGCGGCGCTGGCGGGCACGCTGGCCCAGGACCGCGTGCTGTGGCTGGAGCACGGCTACCTGGAAGGCGACGACACCGACGCCCACATCGACACCCTGGCCCGCTTCGCCGCGCCCGACGCGATCGTCTACCAGGGCTGCGACGATCCCGGCGACAGCCATTACGCCGAACTGCAGGCGATGGCCGCGGAGCTGGCCGCGCTGCGCACCGCGGATGGGCGGCCCTACCGCCTGTTCGAGCTGCCCTGGCCGCAGCCGGTGCTCGACGACGGCCGCCGGCTCGCGGCCAGCTACGCCAATTTCCTCGTCATCAACGGCGCGGTATTGATGCCGGCCTACGATGATCCGGCCGACGGACGCGCGGCGGCGGTGCTGGCCGACGCCTTCCCTGGCCGCGAGATCATCCAGGTGCCATGCCGCCCGCTGATCTGGCAGAACGGCAGCCTGCACTGCCTCACCATGCAGCTGCCCGCCGGCGTCCTTGCCTGATACCCCGGAGCCCCCCATGAAAAACGACATCCTCAAGGTCGCCCTGGTCCAGGAGCGCAACCACGGCGATGCCGACGCCAACCTCGCCGTGATCGAGCAGCGCGTGGCCGAGGCCGCCGCCCGCGGCGCCAGGCTGGTGCTGCTGCAGGAACTTCACAACGGCGCCTACTTCTGCCAGCACGAATGCGTCGACGAGTTCGACCTGGCCGAACCGATCCCGGGGCCGAGCACCGAGCGCCTGGGCCGGCTGGCCGCGAAGCACGGGGTGGTGATCGTCGCCTCGCTGTTCGAGCGCCGCGCCGCCGGGCTGTACCACAACACCGCGGTGGTGCTGGAAGCCGACGGTTCGCTGGCCGGCAAGTACCGCAAGATGCACATTCCGGACGATCCCGGGTTCTACGAGAAGTTCTACTTCACTCCGGGCGACCTGGGCTTCGAGCCGATCGACACCTCGGTCGGCCGCCTGGGCGTGCTGGTGTGCTGGGACCAGTGGTACCCGGAGGCGGCACGGCTGATGGCGCTGGCCGGCGCCGAGATCCTGCTGTACCCGACCGCGATCGGCTGGGACCCGGTCGACGACCAGGCGGAGAAGGACCGCCAGCGCGATGCCTGGATCCTCAGCCATCGCGGCCACGCGGTGGCCAACGGGCTGCCGGTGCTGTCGTGCAACCGGGTCGGCCACGAACCGTCGCCGATGGGCGCCTCGGGCGTGGACTTCTGGGGCCACAGCCACGTGCTCGGTCCGCAGGGCGAGTTCCTGGCCCTCGCCGATACCGGCGAGCAGGTCCTGCTGGCCGACGTCGACATGAAGCGCAGCGAGGATGTACGACGGATCTGGCCGCTCCTGCGCGACCGCCGCATCGACGCCTACGACGACCTGCTGCGGCGGTACCGTGACTGAGGCCTGGCTGGAGGGCCAGCCCCACGAACGGGTCGAGCGCGACGGCGTCGAGTACCTGCTGCTGGGCACCGCCCACGTCTCGCGCGAGAGCGTGGAGGCGGTGCGCGACGCGATCGGCAGCGGCCGCTTCGACGCGGTCGCCGTCGAGCTGGACGAACAGCGCCTGCAGGCACTCACCGATACCGATTCGCTGTCGAAGCTGGACCTGGTCGAGGTGATCCGCTCCGGCAGGACGGCGATGTTCGCCGCCAACCTCGCCCTGGCGGGCTACCAGCGCCGGCTGGCCGAGCAACTGGGGATCGAGCCCGGCGCCGAGCTCAAGCGCGCCGTGCTCGAGGCCCGTGCGCGCGAACTGCCGGTGCACCTGGTCGACCGTGACGTCGGCCTGACCTTCCGCCGCGCTTCCTCGCGGCTGGGCTGGTGGGGCCGGGCGAAGCTCGGGGGCGGCCTGCTGACCTCGCTGTTCGTCAGCGAGGAGGTCAGCGACGAGCAGATCGAGAAGCTCAAGCAGGGCGACATGCTCGAGGCCAGCTTCGAGGAGTTCGCCGCCGACAGCCCCGACATCTACGAGACGGTGATCGCCGAGCGCGACCACTACATGGCCGCGCGCCTGCGCCAGCTGCGCGAGGACACCAACCTGGATGGCCAGGTGCGGGTGCTTGCCGTCGTCGGCGCCGGCCACCTGCGCGGCCTGGCCGCGCACCTGCGCACCGATACCGCGCCGGCGGCGGAGATCCGCGCCGAACTGGAGTCGGTGCCGGAAAAGAGCTCCATCCCCTGGTTCACCCTCGGCCTGGCCGCCTTCGTTGTCGGCGGCTTCGCCTGGGGCTTCTGGCAGGGTGGCCTGGACGTGGGCACCGACCTGCTGCTGCAGTGGGTGTTGGCCACCGGCATCCTCGGCGCGATCGGCTGCGCGGTCGCCGGCGGCCATCCGCTGAGCATCCTGGTGGCGTTCCTGGCCTCCCCCATCACCCCCCTGCACCCGGCCCTGGCCTCGGGCACGCTGAGCGCGCTGACCGAGGCCTGGATCCGCAAGCCGACCTACGCCGACTTCCTGGCCCTGCGCGACGACGTCCAGAGCGTCCGCGGCTGGTGGCGCAACCGGGTGGCGCGGGTGCTGCTCAACTTCTTCCTGACCAGCCTGGGAACCGCCATCGGCGTGTGGACCGGGGGGTTGCGGATGCTGGGGCGGCTGTTCGGCTGACGCCGCGCGCCTGCCCCAGGACCCGCCTGGTGGCGATGCTCAGGTCGTCCAGGATCGCGTAGATGGTCGGCAGGAACAGCAGGCTGACCACGGTCGAGAACGCCAGCCCGCCGGCCACCGCGCGGGCCATCGGCGAGTAGGTGAGGCCGCCCAGCACCACCGTCTCGCTGAGCGAGATCGGGATCATCGCCAGGATCGCGGTACCCATCGTCATGAGGATCGGGCGCAGCCGCTCGCGGCTTCCCTCCACCAGCGCGTCCGTTCGCGACATCCCGCCGCGGCGCCGGTTGTTGATGTGCTCGACCATCACGATGCCGTTGTTCACCACCACGCCCATCAGCACCAGGATGCCGATGAAGGCCATCACCGAGAACGTGGTGCCGGTGACCCAGAACAGCCAGAACACGCCCAGGATCGAGAACACCACGCAGCTCATGATGGCCGAAGGGAACAGCAGCGACTCGAAGACCGCGGCCATCACCACGTAGATCATCACCAGCGCCAGCAGCGTGTTGAAGACCATCTGGTTCATGGCCTGGGCTTCTTCCTCGAAGCCGCTGCCACCGAAGCTGTAGCCATAGCCGGCCGGGAACGCGACCCGGCCCAGCGCCGCCTCGATCGCCTGCCGCGCCTGCTGCATGGTCGCTTCCGGCGCAAGGCTGGCGACGACCGGGAGGGCGGTCTGGCGGTTGCTGCGCTGGATCTGCGAGGCGACCGGATTGGTGCTCACCTCGACCATGGCCATCAGCGGCACGCTGCGGCCATCCGGCGCGGTCACGGTGAAGGTGGCCAGGTCTTCCATCCCGTAGTCCTGGGCGCCCTGGAAACGTACCCAGACCGGGATCTCGTCCTGGCCGCGGCGGAACTCGCGCAGCTGCGCGCCGCGCAGGGCCAGCCCGACAAAGCGTGACACCTGCTCGGCGCTGAAGCCGAACGCGGCCGCGCGCTCACGGTCGACCCGGATCCGAAGCTCGCTGCCGGTATCGCCCTGGTCGATGCGCACGTCGCGCAGCGACGCCTCCCCCTGCAGGATCGGCAGGATGTCGGTGGCGATCTCCTGCAACACCGAGGTCGAGTCGCCGACCAGTTCCACGCGCAGGCCGCCCTGGCCCGGGCCACCCTGCCCCCCGCCCTGCTCGCCGACCCTGAGCTCGGCGCGTGCGGACTTCGGCAAGCCCTCGCGGATCTTTTCGATCAGCGCAGGGACCTCGCCGGTGCCCTCGTTGAAGTCGACCTGGGTCCCCGCGCCGCCGCCCTCGGAGAACCACGAGTACACCTGCCGGATCTGCAGTTCTCCGCGATTGGCGTTCAGGTAGTCCTCGATCCGCAGCACCTCCGCCGAGATCTCCTCCAGCGGGTAGTTGCCATGCCAGCGGTAGCCGATCACCACCTGGTCGGTGGCGCCGTCGCTGAACATGTTGAACTTGGTCTGGGTCATCGGAACGATGCTGAGCAGCAGGATCAACGCGATCCCCGCCACGCTCCAGCCGCGGTGCTCCAGCGTCCAGCGCAACACCCGCGCATAGCGGCGCTGCAGGCGGGCGATCACCCCGTCCGGGTTGTGCACCGCCGGCGGGGTCTTCATCCGCGCCGAGAGCATCGGGATCAGGCTGACCGCGACCAGCCACGAGGCCAGCAGAGACACCGAGATGGTGATCGCGATCTGCGCCATGAAGATGGTGATCTGGTTGGTGTCGCTGAGCAGGTTGGGCACGAACACGATCACGTGTGACAAGGTGCCCGCCGACAGCGCGATGGCCACGTGGCGGGTGCCGATGATCGACGCGCGCAGGGGCTGGTCGGGCATGCGCTCGCGTTCCTGGTAGATGCTCTCCACCACCACCACGGCGTTGTCCACCAGCATGCCGACCGCCAGCAGCAGGCCCATCAGGCTGAGCACGTTGAGGGTCACGCCGGCGAAGTGCATGAAGCCCAGGGTCATCACGAAGCAGATCGGGATCGCCAGGGTGACCATCAGCGTCGAGGGCCAGTGGCGCAGGAAGAAGAACAGCACCGCGATCGACAGCAGCAGGCCGACCAGGCCGGCCTCGGCGAGCTCCAGCAGCGAGTCGGTGACCTCCTCGCCCATGTCGTTGATGACCTTGACCTCGATCCCGCCCATCCCCGGGCGGTCGCGGATCAGCTCCACCTCCTCCTTGACCCGCCTGGAGACCTCGACCAGGTTCGCGCCGCGCTCCTTGTAGATCTCCAGGCCGACCGCGGGCCGGCCTTCCAGGCGCCGGCCCATGGCGAGCCGCGCCGGCTGGTAGTTCACCTCGGCGATGTCGGACAGGCGCGTGCCGCGCTCGTCCAGCACCAGGGCCCGCAGCTGGGCGATGTCCTCCAGCTCTCCCTTGGGCTGTACCCGCAGGCGCCGGCCCGCGTCCTCGATTTCCCCGGCCGAGACCGAGAAATTGGCCTGCTGCAGGCGGTTGGTCAGCTGGTCCAGGTTGATGCCGTGCGCAAGCAGCCGGCTGGGGTCGATCGCGACCTCCACTTCGTTGGCCGCGGCCCCGCCGATCTCCACCCGCGCCACGCCCGGCACCCGCTCCAGGCGGCTGCGGAACTCGCGGTCGATCAGGTCGTACTGCCAGCGCAGGTCCTGGTCGCCGGCCAGGCGGACCTGCAGCACCGGCTGGTCGCTGGTCGACCACTTGTGGACGAAGTAGCGGCGGAAATCGTCCGGCAGCTCCTGGCGGATGGCATCGATGCGCTCGCGTGCCTCCGAGGCGGCGATCGCCACGTCGCGGTCCCAGTCCGAGAACTCCATGAACACACCGGCGCCGCTGGCAGTGGCGTTGCCCTGCATGCGCTTGACCCCGGTCATCGTGGCCAGCGCCTCCTCGGCCGGGCGCAGCACGGTGCGCTCGACCTCCTCCGGCGTGGAGCCCTCGTAGGGCAGCTGCACGTACAGGAACGGCGCCGACACGTCCGGCAGCGCCTCCAGCGGCAGCCGTGTGGCGGCGATCAGCCCGATCACCACCATCGACACGAACAGCATGATGGTGGTGACCGGCCTGCGCAGGCTCAGCTGGGCGATGCTCATGCCGGCTGCCCCGCCTCGCCGCCATCGTCCTCGAGGCCGCGCGTGATCCGGATCCGCCGGGCGCGCTCGCGGTAGTGCTCGTCCGGGCGGCGGTCGAGCAGGTCATAGACCACCGGGATCACCAGCAGGGTCAGTAGCGTGGAGACCAGCAGGCCGCCGATCACCGCGATCGCCATCGGCGCGCGGACCTCCGCGCCCGCGCCACTGGCCAGCGCCAGCGGCAGGAAGCCGAACAGCGTGCTCAGCGTGGTCATGATGATCGGCCGCAGGCGCGAGCGCGCGCCCTCCACCAGCGCCTCGCGCTTGGCCACCCCGGCCTCGCGCAGCTGGTTGACCTTGTCGACCAGGATGATCGCGTTCTTGGTCACCAGCCCGACCAGCAGGATCAGCCCGATGAACACCACCACCGAGATGGTGTTGCCGGTCAGCATCAGCGCCAGCACCGCGCCGACCAGTGCCAGCGGGATGGTGAACAGGATCACGAACGGGTGCAGCAGCGACTCGAACTGCGAGGCCATCACCAGGTAGACCAGGAACACCGCAAGCGCGAAGGCGAACAGCAGCGAGCGCACCGATTCGCCAAGCTCCT